>NZ_JBQFVT010000004.1:0-384086 GCF_056539905.1 Ruegeria sp. AP7
GCGCAAGGCGATTGGGAAAAGGTCATAGAGCGGGAACATGCAATTCTTGTCGCAAAGAACAAGATAGAACAAAAAAGTTACCCGGCATTGTGAGTTTGCTCGAAACGGACCGCCAGTTTCAAATTGTACTGTAGGAAGATCACACGCAACAATGGCGGAAGCCGACGTTCAGTCTGTGACCATCAAGGTCCGCTTCGTCCCACACAGCCGACGCTCCAGTCTAAAACACTCTCGCAGTTTTCAGCGAGGGTGTTTTCTTTGTAAGAGCTCGTTACGCTTTGTGTCGTCCCCGACTATGCAGCGCTTCCGGTAAGAGGCGTGGCGAAACGCCTGCGCCCTTTTCACGTTCTATAGTAAAGATTTAGGTTCTTGTGTTCGCTATTATCGCCGACGGTCGCGACGCGAGCTCATTGGCTGGAACGCCACGCCCACATGCGCCTCGCAATAAGGCTTGCCCGCCTCGACCGGAAGGCCGCAGAACCAGAAATCTTCGGTCGCGGGGTCGCCGACGGGCCATTTACATGTTTTCTCGGTCAGCTCCATCAAGGTCAGCTTCTTAGCTTTCTTCTCAACCTCGTTGACCTTGGCCAGCGCCTCGGGGCTGATCTCGTTCGCTGAGGGCTGCGGTGGCAACGGCTGGCCGGCCGGAATGATTTGGCGGCGAGCAGGGATAGCGGGTTTCGCTTCCGGAGCAGGCGCCGGGCGGGCCGGTTCTGTTTTGGGTGCCGGTTTTGGCTTGGCCTCGGCCTTGAGCGCGGGCGCCGGTTTTTCCTTGGGCTCGGTCTTTGCCGGGCTGGCGCCGGTTGCACGGTTCGACAGACCCAGACGGTGAACTTTACCGATCACCGCGTTGCGGGTCACGCCGCCCAGTTCCTTGGCGATTTGGCTGGCCGACTGGCCCTCGCCCCACATCTTTTTCAGCAGCTCTACACGCTCGTCAGTCCAGGACATCATTTGCCTTTCAAAAGCGGAAAGCGGCCCCGGATTCGGGCCGCCTTGGGAATTCGTCTTAGCCCCCTATTCTAAACACTGCGGCCCGAGTTACAAGCGGTCTTCGAATCAGGTATGGGGCAGACATGCAGAATCTCATGGATCAGGACGCGCGCCGCTTTGGAGCGGTGAATTGGATGGGCCTCTATACGCTGGCGCAGCGCGAAACCCTGCGGTTTTTGGCGGTGTGGACGCAGACCTTACTGGCCCCGCTGGTGACTGCCGGTTTATTCCTGCTGATCTTCAACATTGCCATCGGCCCCAGCCGGTCGGACGTGATGGGGGTGCCGTTCCTGACCTTTCTAGCTCCCGGCATCATGATGATGACGGTGATCCAAAACGCCTTTGCCAATACTTCGTCCTCGATGGTGATTGCCAAGGTGCAGGGCAATATCGTGGACACGCTGATGCCACCGCTGTCGCCGCTGGAAATCCTGCTGGGTTATCTGGCTGGTGGCATCGTTCGCGGTGTCCTGATCGCTCTTGTCGTTGCGACTGCACTGGCGCTGGTTCTGGGTATCGTGCCGAAATACCCGTTGATCGCACTGACCTTCGTGGTTCTGGGCGGGGCTTTCATGGGCGCTCTAGGCCTTTTTGCCGGCATATTTGCCAATAAGTTCGACCAGATGGCTGCGATTACTAACTTTATCGTCACGCCACTGGCCTTCCTGTCGGGCACTTTCTATTCGGTCGAGGCCCTGCCGCCGGTGCTGAACCGGCTCAGCCATGTGAACCCGGTCTTCTACCTGATCGACGGGTTGCGATATGGCATGATTGGTGTCTCTGACAGTTCGCCTTGGCTCGGGATGTTGATTTGCACGAGCGCGACCGTGCTGGTTGGCGCGCTGACCTGGCAAATGTTGCGTACCGGCTATCGGCTCAAGGCCTGACGCTGTCGCGCCTCACGCCAGACCAGGATTAGGCCACCTGTGAGGATGATGGCCGATCCGATCAAGCTGATGCTGTCCGGGACAACCTGAAACACAGCGAAATCATAAAGCGCGGCGAATATCAGCGTGGCATAGCTGATCGGCGCCACAAAGGACGCATCCGCCCGCGCCATTCCGTTGACGAAACAGGCCTGAGCGCAGGCCATCAACACGCCGATCGCCGCCAAGGCCGCCCATTGCTGCGGGGTCGGCATTTGGAACACAAAGCTGACCGCGACCGTTGCAATGGTCAGCCCCATCGCATTGTTGACCAGCAAGATCTGAATTGGAATTTCGCGGCCAGAGAGTTTCTTGATGAAAATCAGCTCCATCCCAATCACTGCTGCCGCGGTTAGGGCTAGCAAGGCGGCGGGTTGAAAACTCGCGGGTGTTGGGCGCAACAGTACCAGTGCACCGATCAGCGCTACAATGGCTGCCATCCAGCGCCACGGACCGACGCCTTCTTTAAGCAGCGGGATCGCCAGCACCATTGCAAAGACCGGGTTCAGGAAGGATATTGCCGTCGCATCCGCAATCGGGATGAACGCAACCGAGGCGAACATCAACGTAATCCCAAGCCAGCCAAAACTTGTCCGCCCGACATGCAGGCCCCAATGGACATGCCCGAGGCGCGGGCGCAGGATTCCGACGGTCGTGACGATTACCAGAAAGGCAAACAGAAACCGCCCGTGGCTGATCTGCATTGGATTCAGCGCAGGCCCAAGAACATCTGTGCCCAGCGCCTTGGCTAGTAATGTGGTGCCTGCCAGAATGGCGCTGGCCACAAGAATCAACAGGGCCGCAAGGGCAGGGTTCTGGCTTATCGGAGTCATGGCCCACCCGTGCGTTAGCGCAGGACAAATGGCAAGCAGCAAATCCCGGTCTCAGAATGATTTTTGCCTTATTCGCAAAAACGGGGTTTTCAGACTAAACGTACACCGCTATACGACCCGCCATGATCAAAAACGCACATATCCTGCGACTCCGACGCCGACGCTTTACCGCGTAACCGGCCCGTTTGATCTGTTTGCGCTGTCTAAATCCGCGCAATCTCCACCAAATCAGTTGACGACTATGGCCCCAGTGTATCACTCACAGGGCTCAAGCTATTCGAAAAGGATGATCCGATGATCCCGTCCGTTCTGCCGACTTATAATCGTGCGCCCCTGACATTTGTGAAGGGCGAAGGCGCCTGGCTGACCGAGGCGGATGGCCGACGTTTTCTGGACCTTGGCGCGGGCATCGCGGTGAACGCGCTGGGCCATGCGCATCCAGCGCTGGTGGCCGCGCTGACCGAGCAGGCGCATGCGCTGTGGCATGTCTCGAACCTCTACAACATCCCGCAGCAGCAGGCGTTGGCGGACAAGCTGGTCGAACATACCTTTGCCGACACGGTGTTCTTCACCAATTCGGGCACGGAATCCTGCGAACTGGCTGTGAAAATGGCCCGCAAGTATTTCTATGACAAAGGTCAGGCCGAAAAGGTCGAGATCATCACCTTCGATGGCTCATTCCACGGCCGTTCCTCAGCAGGCATCGCCGCCGCAGGGTCTGAGAAGATGACCAAAGGCTTTGGCCCGCTGCTGCCTGGCTTCGTGCACCTGACATTCGGAGATCTCGATGGCGTCACCAATGCGATCAACGAAAATACTGCCGCGATCCTGATCGAGCCGGTTCAGGGCGAAGGCGGCATTCGCCCAGTCCCCGACGCCGAGCTTAAGGCTCTGCGCCAGATTTGCGATGACAACGGCCTCTTGCTAATCCTCGACGAAGTTCAGTGTGGCGTGGGCCGCACCGGCAAGCTTTTCGCCCATGAATGGGCCGGTATCACACCGGATATCATGATGGTCGCCAAGGGTATCGGCGGCGGCTTTCCTCTGGGTGCTGTTCTGGCCACTGAAGAGGCCGCCAGCGGCATGACCGCAGGCACCCACGGATCGACCTATGGGGGCAATCCCCTCGGTTGCGCCGTCGGCTGCGCAGTAATCGATCAGGTCGCCACACCCGCTTTCCTCGAAGGTGTCAACCGCAAGGCAGGCCTTCTGCGTCAGAAACTCGAAGGTCTGATTGCCGATCACCCCGAGGTGTTCGAAGAGGTGCGCGGTTCCGGTCTGATGCTCGGTCTGAAATGCAAGCTGACCAATATCGACGTGGTCAACGCAGGCTATGACAATGAGGTCATCACCGTTCCTGCTGCCGACAATGTGATCCGCTTGCTGCCTCCGCTAACCCTGACTGAGGATGATATCGCCCAGGCCATGATCCGCCTCGACAAGGCTGCGGCGCAAGTTGAAAACGCAATGGCTTCGGCCTGAATGTGCCTGATTGAAAAGCGAAATATAATGAACCACTTCCTTGATATCCACAAAACCGACGCAACCGCCTTGCGGGGCATGATCGATCAGGCTGGTGCCATGAAACAGGCCCGCCTTGGCCGTCCCAAAGCCGCGCCGGATGATGAGCAGCCGCTGAAGGATCGCATGGTGGCTCTGATCTTCGAAAAGCCCTCAACCCGCACCCGGGTATCGTTTGATGTGGGCGTGCGCCAGATGGGCGGGCAGACCATGGTGCTGTCGGGCAAGGACATGCAGCTGGGCCACGGGGAGACCATTGCCGATACCGCCCGCGTACTGTCACGCTATGTTGACATGATCATGATCCGGACCTTCGATGAAACCATCCTGACCGAGATGGCGGAATATTCGGACGTGCCCGTCATCAACGGCCTGACCGACCGCACCCATCCTTGCCAGATCATGGCTGACGTACTGACGTTCGAGGAACATCGCGGTCCGATCAAAGGCAAAAAGGTCGTCTGGACCGGTGATGGCAACAATGTCTGCGCCTCTTTCCTGCATGCTGCCGGTCAATTCGGGTTCGATTTCACCTTCACCGGCCCGGCCCAGCTAGACCCGGAAGAAGAGTTCATGGGGCTCGCCCGCCAGCAGGGCTCGAAGGTCGTGATCGAACGGGACCCGCACAAAGCGGTTGAGGGCGGCGATCTGGTGGTCGCCGACACCTGGGTTTCGATGCATGACAGCCAATCCGCCAAGGAACGTCGCCACAACATGCTGCGCCCCTATCAGGTCAATGCCGAGCTGATGGCGCATGCCAAACCCGACGCGCTGTTTATGCACTGTCTGCCCGCCCACCGCGAGGAAGAGGCCACGTCCGAGGTCATGGACGGCCCAAACTCGGTGATCTTCGATGAGGCCGAGAACCGTCTGCATGCGCAAAAGGCGGTCATGCGCTGGTGTCTGGGCGTCTGAGATTCGCAAGTAAGTACCGAGAGAGCCACATGGCTCTCTTAAATCTCGGAGCTTCTCATGCCACACGTCACACTTGAATTCTCTGCTGGTCTTGAACAGTCTCATGATTTTCAAGCCATCTGCGAGCAGCTTTACTCGGTTCTCGCCGGGCATGAAGAGTTTGACCCGCCAACGCTCAAAATCCGCGCCACCCCGGTTCCGTTTTCTCATATTGGGACCGAACCGCAGACCTTCATTCATGCCATGCTTTTGCTGATGCAGGGCCGGGATGAGGCGACGCGAGCCGAGTTGAATGCCATCATCATGAATGTTCTGGCCGAGGCTGCGCCCACGGTCGGCAGCATCACCGTGCAAGATGTCGAAATGAACCGCGCCACATATGCCAAGCGCCTATCAGCCTGATGCAACCCCGGCACGCGCATGCGGCGTCTAGGCGCGCTGTTTCACATCCCAAACCCGCAAGCTGACAAGCGTTGCGAGGCTCGCCAGAACCACCAGAACGCACAATGCGAACTTGGTCATGATTTCCATCGTGCCCTCAATCAGCAGTGCGTGAATGACGCTACCCAGAATGGTCACTATGGCCAACCCTGCATGGCCCAAGCGCCAGACCCGAAACCGCAAGCTTAGGCGTTGCCGAAAAATCCCCATTGCCGCTGCCGCAAAACCCGCCCACATGGCGATGACTCCCCATGCCGAAAAAGGTGTTGCAGACACAAAAAACAATGCGTCCACGACGTCAGGCGGGCTTGTGATCCACAAGCCAATCACATGGATCGCAATGCTTGTGACAAGGGCCAAGCCACACCGCCTGTGCCAATGGCGGCTGTTGACCGGAGAAAGCCCGGGCAACCAACGCCCGGCCAACAAGGGTTGCATCAGAAGAAGGCACATCCCGATTATGCCCGCAAAACCGGCGAGGATGTAAATCGGCTCACGCCACGCCAGATACGGGCTGAAAGCCGCCGCTATGACCGGAACCAAAAGTGTGGCAGCCAATGCTGCCCAGATCGCAGCTTGCCTTAACACCCGTCAGACAGGCTGCAACACGAAATGTGCGGCCAGGGTCTTGTCCTTTGCGCTCGACATCACTGGGCGCAGGAATACCGTCTCAAATTCACCGCTGTCATAGGCCAAATGCCCGTGTGGTTGACCAAAGGCGGGCACAATCTGAGGCATTTCCAACCGGAACACTCCTTTCGCATCGGTGAGTGTCGCCCCATGGCTGCGCTGATCGCGTTCATGCCCTTCGGTTGTATGGGCCCAGATCTGGATGCGTTGACCGGGCAGGGGGGCTCCGTCACCCGCACGTCGTACGGTGCCGGTCATCCAAAACCCGCCACCGCCGATTCGCTCCACGATCGGCGCGCCGGGTCGATAATTGTTCGACCCGCCCCGCATCGACGGTGTCGGCGCAAGATCAGAGGCGTGCGCAGGTGTGATCACGCCGGTCAAACCGGCTACAATTGTGCCAACCCCTGTCGCAATTAACTTACGGCGATTGATTTCGAGTCGAGTCATTGCATCCACTCCTGTCGGCTGAACCTCATCTTTGACCGGCTTCCCTGATCCGGCGACACCCGATTTCTAAGGATAGCACGATTGTTTATGATTCCGAGAGTCGGCGAAGGTGAGCTTCAGGTGCTCCGTTCCACGCCTTGGTGAGTAACCGCAAGTCGTTCCAAGGACTTCACGATCATTGTGCGAAAATGCACTTTTCTTGCGATATTTTTCCAATACATTCAGCATTGGCAAACATGAACGCGTCTTATGGGACCGAAAAAACGGAGATCAGGAATGAGTTGGAACCCCACCCATAACCCCGAATGCGCCTCCGAAAAAGATGCTCTCGAAACCTTGATCATCCCACGTGCCCGAGATCTCGGCGGGTTCGAGGTGCGCCGCGCGCTGCCCTCGGTCAAGCGTCAGCTCGTTGGCCCATTCATCTTCTTGAAGTAAATTCTATATGACCCTATCAATTGCGCATGCTGAGGTTGCTTGGTGTGTGCATGAGTTAGTTCGGGTTGTTCCCTCGTTCATGTCCTTTCCAGCGTCCTCGGTTACCTGACGAAACAAAGGGTAACACCGCAGGTTCACTTGACCATGATCGGCCTCATCTCCAGTAGAACACACGGAGATATCGGACCGAACACCCAGGGTGAACCCACCGGTACAAACGAGAGACACGGGAATGGATGAAAGCAACACCAAACCTATCGCATTCAGCTACGTGCGATGGTCATCAGATCAACAACGCGACGGTGACAGCTTACGTCGTCAGACCGCAGCGGCAGAGAAATGGTGCATTGAGAACGGCTACACCCTTTCATCATCAAACTTCGTTGACGACGGTGTGTCGGCATTTGCTGGTCGAAATGCGGGTGCGGATGGTAAACTTGGCGCGTTCCTTGAGGCCGTTAGGTCAGGGGCCATTCCCAAAGGCTCAACACTCCTCATTGAGAACCTTGATCGTTTATCCCGCGACAAGATCAGGCGGGCGAGAAACACCCTCGAGAATATCCTCGATCTGGACATCGATGTGGTCACTCTAAGTGACGGTAAGGTTTACACTCGAACAGACCTCGACGACGACCCCTTGGTCTCCGTAATGATCCTTCTGACCTTCACTCGGGCGCGAGAAGAGTCCGTTATGAAGTCGAAGCGACTAACAGCCGCGTGGGGTACTAACACCAATGAGACACTCGCAGGTAACCGTGTACGCTCCTCGCAAACACCGGCATGGATCAAGGTAATTGGTGACCCAAAAACCTCCCGAGAGTTTGAGGTGATCGACGACAAGGCGGCGTTGGTCCGTGATGTGTTTGAGAGATTTGCCAACGGTGAACGCCCTGTCGGCATTGCCCGTGATCTGGCTGCTCAGGGTGTCCCTGCGTTGGTCAGGGGGCAGTGGCGGGGTCAGACTGTCAGCCAGTTGGTGCGCTCTGAGGCTGCTTATGGGACGCTTGAAGTAGGCCGCAAGATCAAGCCCGAGGAAAAGGACGGGTCACTACCGATTGCCAAAGGGTTCTACCGCAAGGGTGACCGGGTGATCATCGATAAGGTCGTGAATTACTTTCCGAGGATCGTTGACGAGGACATCGAGCGGCGCGTGAGGTTCCGCCTTGAGCAGCGTGAGGCTGCAGGCGGTGCCGAAGTTAAAACTACATCACCGGTCGAGCCAATGCGTCGTCAGACCAAAGCGGCACTGACGGGTGTACTCAAGGTTCCCGGTACTGACAGGAATGCAAAGCGCAAGGCGTATGCTCGAACTGCAGCCTACATCGATCCAGTCTTGAATACCTACATCGGGGCCGTGTCCCACATCGACGAGGTGTTGATCGACTACTGGCCGGAAATCAGGAAGGCCAATGCGGTAGAGACTACACCAGAGACAGAGGGCCTCGAGGCAGCACTGTTGGACGCTCAAGGAACACTCGAATATCTCCAATCGAAACCCGCAGTGCCACCCCGCTTGCTACTTGCGGCAGAAGCCGAGGTAGAGGAGCTCGAAGTCGAACTGAAACGGATCACCGAAAGCGCCGGTCTAGGTGCAATCGATCTTCCCCGCGATGTTAGCGACCTTGAGCCTCACGAGTTGAATGCGCTGGTGCGTCGGGTTGTTGCCCGTGTTGATGTCCAGAAAGGCGAGGAGATGCGCCTCTCAAAGACACCCCGGAAGCGGGCGAAAGGTATCCGAGTGCCGCACCCTGTCTATGACCTCAGTGTCACCATGCGGAACGGCATTCAGTTGACCATCGGGAAGGGCCTGAGCGGCCTCGAACCAAGGAGGCCATCAGACGAAATGATCCACTAGGCGGCTGGAAGACTAACCTTTTGAGTGGGCCGGAGAGGCCCACTAGGACGCTTCGAAAACATACGATATCGCAAGGCTTTACGCATAGTAACTATATGAAAATAAACAATTTAATTGTTGACTTCGAGAGTCCGGGTCCCTTATCTATCCGTATCCCAACCACGAAAAAGGAAGCGTCGGAATGGACAACCAAACACGTGGAGACCTCGAGCAAGTTCAAGACATCCTTGAGCAGCGCATTCACGAACTGACCCATGGCGACGACTACGCGCTCCGTGAAGAAACCCCCGAGAAACTGGCAGTCAACTTCTGGAAACGGTTGCCGCTCTCGTTGCTCCTGATGGCAACAAAAGCTGTCATGGTGGCTGGCAACACCAATGCAAACTCAGGCACCCGTCCACCAGAGGTGTTTCGCGTATGAGTAGCACCCGCCGCAAGTTGGACTTGAAGCACTTCTCCTCAACACTCCAAGTACAAGCGTTCGCCTTCGACGCTGCAATCCACATGACGCAGAAGAGTGTCATAGAGAAGGTGGATCGGGATGGGCTCGTAGGGGATGAGGAGTACAGGGATTTACAACGCAAGATCGATGACTTGCTCACAGTCGCTCGTCACATGGGGTTGCCGCAGTGAGCAAACAGGCAATAACTGCATCCTTCTGAATGAACCCAAAACGTCTCGGCTGGTGGTCTGCTGGCCGAGGCCCGCGAGTTCCAAGATTAGGTCACTCAGGTTGTCCTGCCGTCTATCCGTAAGGACGGTGGATATGTCGCGGGTAAGGACAGAACGGGAGTGCCGGAAACCCAATGAAACAAGGGGTTTTGCATTCCACCCCTTCCATAGAGAAGAGAAAAGAACCAAAAGTTACACCTCTAGTTATCACCTAGAGTACACCTCAGGTTCACCCCCGGTATCTCCTCTGTGTTGATGGTCGATGATGGTCATTTAACGGTCGATGACACGCTAGGTACATCTCGTTGTAAATCAGTGGGTTAGAATTAGTGCTGACTTATGAGACACAGAAACCAAAAGATTTACCTTTAGTTACACGATCAGGTTCCTCTCAAGGCTTCACGGTTCCCCGTCAGTGTACTTCAGGTGACTGTCCACCACCGATAATCAACCAACGACTGTGACCATCAATCCTAATCCCTATACCGCATCGATCTTGGTCCTTGGTCGATGATGGTTCAGGTCTCACGCGCATCCCTGTCTTGTCTGACGGGTCGATGTAGTGAGACCTTTTACCGTTTCACTACGTCCGCGTTGTCTTTGTGAGCTTGACAACATGGGCGGAGTGATGAGGACGCCCTCGGCTGTTGTGGTGACTGGCTTCGGGGGCGTCCTCAGTAATCACAACACACAATACAGCGAGGCCATCATGACCGTCTGCGCCTCACCTACATGTACCAACCCATTACCAGCCTTTGAGTACACTGAAAGACTGCCCCAGCGATGGGGCCTGTGTTCCCGCTGTCGGACAGTCGTCCAGAACCGAGGGGTTCCTCTCGGTGGCTACATCCCCGGTGGAGCAATCAACACTATTGCCCGGTCGGTCTTGAGGCAGACCAAACCAAGTCAGTCAGAGATCGCGGAGGCCCTCCGATTAACCCGAGGAACAAGGCATCGTGTCGGTGATTGGGATGATAGGCCCGCATACAGGATGGCGGTGCTGAGATATGGCCGAGCAAGGGAGCGGCTGCCCCATCTCCTAATCGGTAGGCGTCATGAGCCGAACGCATCGGTCATCTTCAGAGCGTTCACCCATTACGTCATCGCCCGAGAGGTCCTTGGAACGGGGCATCGATACAACGTCTATCTCGTTGGTGGAACTTACATGGGCCGTCAGGGGTTGTGTGTCCCTCCCGGTCGCAAAGCGGAGGTACTGACTGGCGATGTTCGATACTCCAAATACCGCCTGAGTTACGCCGACGTCGCCATTGTTGGTACACACACGCTGAAAGCCGCTGAGAAGCTCGGTCTACGTCGAACGGACCGAGACCTAACCGCATCCATTGTGACCAACTACGGGCGTCTCCTTGAGTCTGGTGATGCGTTCCCGCCGGTCTCCGTACCAATCAGATCAATGCGTACAGACTTCCTCGGCGATAGTCTGTTCGATCACGTCCTCCCGAGGTCCCCAGCGATCCCCCTGAGATACCATAAGGTGATCCGCAGGTCCTCAGGTCTTATCGCGGGACACTGGCCCGAGGGCATTGACCCAGCCGCCACGGCGTCGGTGTCCGATCTTCTACCGAAGCCAACAACCCCTACACAGCCAGCACCACCCCCGATGCCGTCTACGGATTGGCTGTTTGGCAATTAAGGACCGTCATCATGCCCAGATTGAAACCCAAGAAGCCACCCCGGCGGATGTACCTCAAGACCTGCAACGCATGTGGTGAAGAACATGAAACCCACAAGCCCAAAGCCTCGAGGTGCGAGACCTGCATCGATGAGAACCGCAGGATTACCTACAAGATCTGCATCTCGTGCGACGCAAAGTTTCCCGCCCCGTTCGGCGATGAGTACAGCTGCCCATCCTGTGCCGAGGTTCATGGGATCGGCCAAGCAGAACTCACCCCCGAACAACGCGAGATTATCAAGGCAGAAGAGACGCTTGCTCGATGGAAGAACAAGGTCGCGATCCTCGAGACCGAACTCGACGAACGCAGCAACGCTAAACCCAAAGGGACAAAACTCATGAACGAAAAAACCAAGGCATCGGCTGTAGGTGTCGCTTGGCTCGAGTTGTGCGCAAGGGACGGACAAGTCTCCGCGCTTTCGCAGATACATGAAAGGGACTTGGACGATGACACGAAGCTGCGTCTCGTCCTTGCGTATTCCCGCATTCGGCTTCGCGGATACTCGGTCGAGGCAATCTCGAAGCTCTGCCCGGTACACCTGATGTCCCGCGACGACGACAAAGCGATCACCGATCTGCCATTCGCCGAAAACCCGCCAACACCACAACAGATGGCCGAGATTGAACTCGGCTTGGCGTAACCCTGACTACCAACAAAGGATCAAAGAAAATGACTACAACACGTGTAACCTTCGGCGGTGACGGCCTCGTTGAGCAATCAATGCCGTCTTCCAAATCATACGCTTCAAGCGCAGACTACGTGAGCGGCGGCGTCACCGTCCGCGACACCAACAACATGCAACGCGATGTCCACTCACAGGGCGATCTCAAAGACAGCGACGTGATCAACGTACAGGGCATGTCGATGAAGGTCGCCCAGGCTAAAGAACTAGGATTGCTTAACGCCGTTTTTGACGAAGGGCTGTCGATTGGCGCGGCTCAAAGGGCCGCGCAGGAACATAGTTCGGCGGTAGTCGAGATGCCCGAAGAACCCAAAGGTAGCGACACAGGTCATGCTGAGTTCGACTCCGTGATCGACGGGCTGAACAATTCGCTCGACGACGACATCATGTCGATGGAAGAGGCCCAAACCTATGAAACAGCGTTCGGTCAGATTGCCATGTCCGGTATGTCCCTCGATGAGGTTGGCGAAACCATGCGCGGTCTGGCTGATGGGTCGGTATCGGAACTAGACGTGGATGGCGACACCCGTGCGATGTTCGCAAATGTCCAAAGCACAATCACCGAGGCTGCAACGCAGAGCGCAATGCAGGAACTTGGACAAGATGGCTTCGATTTCCTGAAACAGGCATCAGACACGCATACCGGTGTTGATCGTTGCGTTCGCCAGTTTGCTCTGGATCGGGCAGCGGGTCGCGCCGATGGCATCACGTGGACTGAGTTCGCTCAGCATATCCGCGAGCAGCTTGGTCACTGACGTTGGTCACCCATGAATGACGACTTAGCCGACATGGTTTGGGACACAGACATCGATCTGGTCCTGAACCGTATCCAACCCCGCACCTGCGCCGACCCCGAGTACTTCTATGCAACGGTCGATCTGATTGAAGACGGTCGTTCACCAACAGGGGCGGGAAGGCTGACCATGAGTGAACTCAAAGAGTGGGCGGAGCGCGTGAAGAAAGGAACCAGAACTGATGCTAAAGATCAGACGCGCCTCGACATACCTGCGGACAACGATGTTCGCTACGTTGCCCCGCGAGAAAACCACGGGGTGTATGGTTAGATACACCCACCACCCAGCCGATCCGCGAATTGACGCAGCGATCATCGATGGCGAACACGCCAAGACTGGCCGCTTCGGAATTGGCCAACACTATTTGGTGCTGGTCGATGGTACGGTCGAGATTTGCCGCCACCCTCTGTCGGTCGGTGCCGTCGGTCGTGAAAACTTCACGAGAAGCAATATCCTGATCGGTGTGGTCGGTGGTCGGGATCGAGAGACAGGCAAGTTCTCCGAAACCATGAAACCTGCCCAACGTGATGCGCTGGAAGCCCTCTATCAGAAACTCGCGGATGCACTCGGCGTCCCCCTCGAGATCGACGAGAGCCTCGAGAAGTTCACCCACAAACAACACGAACAAGATGAAGCTGCAGAGGCTGAACTCGAAGAACGTCTTGACCGAACCGAGGCACTGACAGTCGGCACTCTCTGACGCCACCATCAAAACCCCCTCGACCCCCGAAAACACCTCCCGTGATCCATTGATTTCATTGGCTTTTCCAATGCCAAAATCGACCCTCCGCAGGGGGCGGTAGGGAGGTGCTGTTTTAGGGGTTTTGAGGCTTGCACAAAGGACTCCTCCAAATGGCCAACGCCATCACAATAGGTGACGCCAAACGTCACTATCAAAAACACTCTCCGCTGCACGGCAGAACCCGCCAGCACAGGGCAGACCTCGACGCAATCGCAAAGGCATCCGCCCCGATGACCAAGGCTGAGAACCTGATCAGCAAACGCTGCGATGAGGTCATCGACCGCAAGATCGAAGAGATGCTCACTCGTCTTCAAGGTCGCCGTACCCGGCATCGCTATGACCAATCTGCCGTGGTTGCTCTCGAGCATCTGACAGATGATCCCCTCGATCCCCATACGCAGCTACCGATCTGGCGGGACATGCTGCGCCGCTCGAAGGGAACGACCCTGCCAAAGATGGATTTCTATCGAGATGCCCGCGCGATCTTCCAGCAACACTCAATGTTCAACCCGGCGGTTCAGTGAAACCGTTCAGATCAAGGACTCAGAAACCATGACATCCAAGACCAACCCCACACCGGCACCGCTTACCGATGACACCGAAAGCTGGAAGCGCACACTGTCTATCCTCGCGGGTATCCGTCAGGTACGCCAAGAGATGCGTGAAGAAGCTGACCAGATCACGGCCGCATACCCCAACCAGATGATCAAACCCGGCCACGGTGAACGTGCCGATATCGTGTCTGTTTTGGATGGGGGCTACGCATTAATGGTCAATGATATTCGCAGGATTTCCCGTAGCTGCGGCTTGAAGATGCCTGATGAGCTGAAGTGATGAAAGCACCAAGCCTCAGACACTGTGCGCTTGAAGTATTTTGGGACAGGGCGAGCCTTCTATCAAACCTCGGCGATGCTCAACACCTCAGTAGTAGTCGGTGATGCTTTTCTGAGCTGACTACTGTTGATCTTTGCACCCTCAGGTGGAACTGTGCGGACAACTCAAAGAGCAGGAAGACATGTACGAGAACGCGTTCAACAAGATCGAGCGGGACCTCCGCGCCGAAGAAGGCATCGCCAACGAGCTGGACTATGTAGAGCAGACATCTTGGGTCCTATTCCTCAAGTATTTGCATGACCTTGAAAGCGAGCGGCGCGACAGAGCCGAACTGGATGGCGAAGACTACGCGCCCATCATCGAAGGCGATTATCGCTGGGACAACTGGGCGGCACCCAAGGTCAACGGAGAGTTTGACCACAATGCAGCACGTATCGGCGATGACCTGATCAAGTTCGTCGATCAGGAGCTGTTCCCGTATCTCGCAGCCTTCCGTCAGTCCGCTACAGGCCCTCAGACAATCCAGTACAAGATCGGCGAGGTGTTCACTGAGCTGCGCAACAAGTTTCGCTCTGGGTACATCCTCCGAGACGTTCTGGAGGCAGTAGACGGCTTGTCGTTCAACACCCAAGCCCAGCGCCACGAACTCTCAGAGCTGTATGAAACCCGCATCCGCCGCATGGGCAATGCAGGTCGTAACGGAGGCGAATACTACACCCCACGTCCGCTTATTCGGGCAATGATCAAGGTAACTGACCCCAAGATTGGTGAAACGATCTACGACGGCGCAGTAGGCTCCGCTGGCTTCCTCTGTGAAGCCTACGACTACATGCGCACTGATAAACTGTCGGCGTCGGACTTCGAGACGCTGCAGACCCACACCTTCTACGGGCAGGAGAAGAAGGGTCTCGCCTACGTCATCGGCATAATGAACATGGTCCTGCATGGGATCGAGGCACCCAACCTCATCCACTCCAACACGCTCAATGAAAACGTGATGGATATCCAAGAGAAGGACCGCCACGATATCATCCTCGCCAATCCTCCTTTCGGGGGCGGAGAGCGACGGGAGGTGCAGCAGAACTTCCCGATAAGGACTGGAGAGACAGCTTACCTCTTTCTCCAGCACTTCATCCGCAAGCTGAAAGCTGGCGGCAGGGCAGCTGTGGTTATCAAGAACACTTTCCTCAGCAACACCGATAACGCCTCAATAGCCTTACGCAAAGAGCTGCTAGATGCGGCAGAGTTGCATACGATCCTGGACTGTCCTCAAGGGACCTTTCAGGGTGCTGGAGTGAAGACGGTGGTGCTGTTCTTCGAGAAGGGGGCACCCACAAGAGACATCTGGTTCTATCAGCTCGACCCCGGTCGCAGTTTGGGTAAAACCAATCCACTCAACGATGATGATCTTGCAGAGTTTTGTGAGTTGCAGCGGACACGACCCAATGGATCTAAAAGCTGGATCGTGAACCGAGCCGATCTAGACGAAGAGACATACGACCTTTCCGTAAAGAACCCTAATGCGCCCGAGGAAGCACCTCTGCGGTCTCCTGAAGAGATCATTGCAGGCATGCTCGCGAGGGATGCTGAGACGGCCAAGATCCTCGAAGATATCCGGGGGATGCTGTGAAGGACAAAGAACTTAGCTACGAGAACCCGTTGAGAAAGAGCAAGTGGCAATGCAGGGCCTTGGGGGATGTCTGTGATGTCAAAAGAGGCTCCACTATCACGAAGAAGTCAGCTGTGCCCGGCGATGTTCCCGTTGTTGCTGGCGGAATTTCCCCTGCCTATTTTCATAACACGCCGAACCGCCCTGCAAACGTGATCACTGTATCAGGATCGGGCGCGAATGCAGGCTATGTAAACTTCTTCGATGTGCCGATCTGGGCTTCGGACTGTTCTACCGTTTTGCCCAAGACAGAAGGCCTCAACGTAAACTACGTCCATCGCTACCTTCTTGCCATCCAACCATTCATTTTCAAAGAACTAGCTCGCGGTGCTGCCCAGCCTCACGTCTATCCTCGCGACTTGGCAAGGCTTCCTATCCCCCTCCCATCCCTCGAAGAACAATTGAGGATAGTTGAGATACTGGACGAGGCCTTCGAGGGTCTGGCTCGCGCCAAGGAGAACGCTGAGGTTAACCTGCAAAGTGCGCGTGAGTTGCTTGAAAGTTACAAAACCCAAACCTTTGAAACGGCATCAGGTGAATTTGAGCAAGCCACTTTGGAAGACGTATCAGAATTCATCACTGACGGCACACACCAAACTCCAAAGTATTTTGATCAAGGACATGTCTTCCTTTCTGCAAAAAACATAAAAGATGGTCGTCTAGATTGGGATGACATCAAATACATCGACGAAGCTCAGCACAAAAAAATGCAGAAACGCCTCGCTCCCAAACGCAACGACCTACTCATCAGGAAAAACGGAGCAGGATACGGAGCTGCGGCACTCGTGGACCGAGATGTCGTTTTCGATGTCTACGTCAGCCTCGCTGTCGTGCGACCTCTGCCGGGCATTTCACCGGAGTATCTTTTGCAGTTCGCGAACTCCTCTTTCGCGCAGGCTCAATTCAAAGATCGTATCAAGGGACAAGGTGTTCCGAACCTCCACCTTCAGGAAATTCGGCAAGTAATGTTGCCTTTACCTGAAGACGTTAGCGTCCAGCAAGAAATAGCCGAGAAGGTAAAACAGGCAATTGAGGCAGTTCAGCCCCTCAAAGAACGCATAAATGAGAAGCTTCAAGACGTCGAAGACCTCCGCCAGTCCCTACTGCAGAAAGCCTTCGCGGGCGAGTTAACGTGATCGACACCAATAGCGACCATTTTTGTTTTTTTAAGGGTAGCTTGTCAGACGATCTTCGTCCGAATGACCCCGGCGGTAAACCGTGGAGTACATTTTGCAAGGATTTACGCAAGGTGAAGAGCGCCAGTCGTCATCCCTCCAGACAATCGAGGATAAGTCGGGATGAGGTGTTCGAAATGGCAAGCGATCCTGCCATCGCTACCTTGGATATTGCTGCAGCGGCTCTCGCCTGGGGTGGTATGAACATGCGATATCATAAAGCTTTTTTTGAAGCTGCACCGGATGGATGGCTTGGCGTGGCTGAAGATATTCGCGATGGAAACTTGAGAAGAAGCGATGCCTTTGATGCATTTCGAAGGTTGCGTGAACACGGGAAGATGCCCGGTGTCGGGCCAGCCTACTATACGAAGCTCATCTATTTTCTTGGCCGGGCCAAGGCAACTATCGAAAATCCGCAAGGGTATATTGTTGATCAATGGACAGGTTGCTCGATGAACCTTTTACTCGGTGCGCCAGTTATTCATCTGAACGTCTCGATGGTACCCGGCAAATCTGGCAAGGGGCCAAACTACAATTTCACGGTGTCGGATGCTAATACTGCACAGATGTACGAGAAATACTGCTACGCTTTCGAAGAATTGGTTTCCTTGTGCGGACATACAGATAGCTTTGACGAAATGGATCATGCTCTACAAAGACCGGGATCATGGAGAGAGCATGTGAGGAATTACAGGAAGCCATGAGCATCCGAGACGAAACCGAAGCCGATACTCGCGCTGAGCGTATAGACCCAGTCCTCGCTGCTGCTGGTTGGGGACAGAACGGTTCTCGTATTCGTCGAGAGGTTATCTGCCCTGGGCGCATTCAATCGGGTGGAACACGAGGGCGCGGTCTATCCGCCGACTACGTGTTGATCCACAAGGGTCAAAAGCTCGCGGTACTCGAAGCTAAGCGAGCTGGTGTCAGCCATCGCAACGGTGTTGGTCAAGCCAAAGACTATGCCACGCGACTTGGATCAAGGTTTGCCTACGCGTCCAACGGGTTGAACTGGTACCAGATCGATATGGCAACAGGGGCTGAGGGCGATTTAACTCTCCCGTTCCCGACACCAGACGAACTATGGGATCGGACATTCGCGGTTAAGAGCGACTGGCGGGAACGCTTCGGCGCGGTTGAGTTCGAGACAGATGGCGGTAAGTGGGAGCTGAGATACTATCAGCACAACGCCATTACAGCCGCCTTGGAAGCTATAGCAAATGGCGACAAGCGGATATTGCTGACGCTTGCAACCGGAACTGGAAAGACGTCCATAGCCTTCCAGATCGCTTGGAAACTGTTTCAGGCAAAGTGGAACCTGTCAGGTGAGCCGGTCAGGCGACCGCGTATCCTGTTCCTAGCAGACAGGAATATTCTCGCCGATCAGGCTTACAACGCATTCTCGGCGTTTCCGAACGATGCGGTTACTCGCATAGACCCCGACACGATCCGCAAGAACGGTGGCAAGCCTCCGAAGAACGCGAGCCTGTTCTTCACCATCTTTCAGACCTTCATGACGGGTGAGGGTGAGCCGGTGTACAAAGACTACTCCCCGGACTTCTTCGACTTCATCGTAATTGATGAGTGTCACCGAGGCGGTGCTAACGACCAGAGCGAATGGCGTCACTTACTGGATTACTTTGAGCCAGCCGCACAGCTTGGTCTCACAGCTACTCCCAAGCGCAGGCACAATGCCGACACCTACGCTTACTTCGGCGAACCGGCTTATACCTACGCACTGCGGGACGGTATCGAGGACGGTTTCCTGACGCCTTTCAAGGTGCGTCAGATGGCAAGTACCATTGATGAATATGTTTATGACGGCTCCGACGATGTGATTGTCGGCGATATCGAAGCCGGTGAAGCGTTCACCGAGAGCGATTTCAATACCCGTATCGTGATTGAAGAGCGCGAGCTGAGCCGTGTGCAGGAGTTCATGAGCCAGATCGACCAGCGACAAAAGACGTTGGTGTTCTGTGCTACACAGGATCACGCAGCTCTCGTACGAGACCTCATCAATCAAGTTAAGGACAGTACGAACCCAAATTACTGTCACCGCGTGACTGCCGACGACGGTGCAGTTGGTGAACAACACCTTCGCGACTTCCAAGACAACGAAAAGACGATCCCAACGGTTCTGACCACTTCGCAGAAGCTCTCGACGGGCGTCGACGCGAGGAACATCCGCCACATCGTTCTGATGCGCCCAATTCGCTCAATGATCGAGTTTAAGCAGATCATCGGTCGGGGGACACGGACCTTTGAAGGCAAAGACTTCTTCACGATCTGGGACTTCGTGAAGGCGCATGAGAACTTCAACGATCCTGAATGGGATGGGGAACCGCTTGAGCCTGAAGCGCCCCGAGGTCCTCGTGTTCCACCGAGCGAACCCCCGGTAGATGGAGGCGAACCACCAGAAAACGGTGAAGATGCGGATGACCTCCCCCGAGAGAAGATCCAAGTCGCGCTCTCGGATGGGACAGTTCGCAACATCAAATACATCGCGGCCACCACCTACTGGAGTCCCGAGGGCAAACCGATCTCTGCGGCGGAGTTCCTGAAGCGTTTGTTTGGTGACCTGTCTGGCATTGTTGCGGATGAAGACCAATTGCGGTCGGTGTGGAGTGATCCTGACAACCGCGAACACTTTCTTGGGCAACTGTCTGACCGAGGATATGATCAGGACAGGCTGGACGACATTCGGCGGTTAGTTGATGCTCCTGAGAGCGATCTGTTTGATGTACTGAGTTACATCCTTTTCACAAACGCCCCCAAGACTCGACACGATAGAGCTGACCGCGTGAGAGAAGGTTCGATAGATGCCTTTGATGCGGAGACCAAAGACTTGCTGCTGGGTATCCTCAAGGCTTATGAGGCCGATGGTGAAAGCGAGTTGGCCACGAAGAAGTTGGGTCAGTTTCTGGTGGCGCGATATGGCAGCATCGGTGAAGGCAAGGAGAAACTCGGAGGTTTGGCAGCTGTCTCTCAGGCGTACCGAGAGATGCAGCAGGATTTGTACAGCGAGTAAGTATTACATCAAAGGACTTTAGTTCCGACTAATCCTCGATGTCTGATCGGGCGTGAACTCTACCTTCAGTATCCATCACCAGCTCGGCTGCACCATTGCTCTCTCCGTCAAAGCCTATCCAATCCGAAACTCTATCAACTAGACCGTCGTTGTCGCTAGGGTCCTTTATGAACTCTGTGATTTCCGCCCAACTAAAACTGTACCGTGCCGATGTGTTTCCGCAGAATGGATCGTAGTTCTCAATAACGTAATCAATACCCTCCTTAAAATTTATTGAAGGCTGTGAAAGCTCCACATCTGTTGACGAGCGCCGCCAAGCAGTTTCAAACGCAACTTGAGTTGCAATAGCCAGGTCTTGGTTAATTCCGCTGGGGTCAGTACTGTTTTTCAGCCAATCTCTGATCTGCCTTCTAATGGCCGAAGGGTGCGAGTGGTTTAGGTCGGCCAAATCTCGAAATGGATCATTGGTTACGTCCCCACTTTTCGCTTCGATCCATTCGAGTACTGTCTTCCAGTTTTGGAACATCCATCGCGCATCAGACCGATCTGAAGGTGGTAAGTCTCTCATCTCGGTATTTTGGACCTGCTGTCCGAATATCTTGGCACTTTTGAAATGCCGACCAATTCGTTGAAGCTCAGCTCCGATTGAAAACCAGGCCAGTACTTCATCTTCCTTGTCGGTGGCGGCTTTTATTTGATCTACTGCCGACTTGACGTTTTGCCTCAACTCAATTGCCCTTCCTTCGCGAAAAGTCGCATGACTTCCGTAGTTTAGTGCTGCGCCAGCATCAACGCGCGACGTTAGGTCAACTGACAGTGACGGCACTCAGTTCTCGCGTTCTATCCACAAAAACTCGAATGCCAACCACCTAATGGTTTCTTTGCTAACACTCCAGCTCGGACCGGAGCTGTAACTTCCTGCGCCGTCTCCTCAGTCGTGATCGGTGACGAAGTCACTATAGACCACACCTGATCGCCGTTATTTCGCCTCTAGCCCAAGGCTTATTGTCCGACATGGCCACCTTGCTCATAGCGCGGTTTCAGGTGGGAATTTTGCAAAGGTCTGCACTGCGGGAAATCTACCGGTTTGGCAAAGGAATAAATTCCTGATCATCTCCCGGTGGCAGATGGAACCGAGGATTACTCTCCCAAGCCTCGGCCCTCCAAGCCTCCTTGGCTTCCTCGATGCGCTCCTTGGATGATGCTACGAAGTTCCACCAGATATGCCGGGGTCCCTCGAGTGTCTCACCACCAAGCAGCATCACCCTTGCGCCTCGTTCACCGGCTTTCAACGACACGCGGTCACCGGGGCGGAATACCATCATTTGTCCCGCCTCGAAGGTATCCCCGGAGACGGTCACCGAACCCTCAACGACATACACCCCGCGATCCTCATGGTCATCCGGCAGTGGAATGCTGGCACCGGCTTGAAGAACAGCATCGGCATAGAACATCTCTGCAGGTGTCTTGACCGGCGCACGTTCCCCGTATGCGTTGCCGAGGATCAGGCGCACCTCCTTGCCTTCACCTTCCATCACCGGCAGAGCATCGGCAGGTGCGTGTTCAAAGGTAGGGGCTAGGTCCTCGTGGTCCTTCGGTAGAGCAACCCAAGTCTGAATGCCGAAGAATGGCATGGGGTCCACTTGGGTTTCATCATCGGTTCTTTCTGAGTGTGTGATGCCTCGGCCAGCAACCATCCAGTTCACCGCGCCCGGCTCGATCCATGAGTCCGTCCCAAGGCTATCCCGGTGGTGCATACGTCCACGGTATAGGTAGCTGACGGTCGCCAGACCGATATGAGGGTGCGGTCGTACGTCAATGCCTTTGGTTGGCAAGAACTCAACGGGTCCCATTTGATCGAAAAAGATGAAACTTCCAACCATCTGGCGCTTCGGAGCGGGCAGTGCGCGGCGTACCTCGAAGCCTCCCAAATCACGGGCGCGTGGGACGATGACGGTTTCTATCGCATCCACGGAGTCACCGGTGGGGCAGTGGGGGTCTAGCGCAGGGTTCCAAGACATGGGGCGTACTCCTTTAGCTCTGCTTATAAGATGGCGCATGGGAGCGTGAAGTGAACCCCAAGGGGCGCTCAGGGTTTGCGCGGGGTTGCACACGTAATCACTTAAACCAAATGGTTTGAATTTTGGGGCAAAAATCTGAGCGGGTTATGAATACGTGATCCTTCCCACTATCCCCCCCCTTGGCCCTCTTGGATTACTCCGGGATAACCTGCAAGATACCCACGGGATACTCTGTATGGCCGTGGGCCGCCTCGAAAACCGTTTATCTGACGCTATTTGATAGCACCTATATCCTATCTCGAATAAACGTCTTTGACCAGATGGGTCCTGCCGAATTCATCACCGAGGGTGGCATTGATGTGCGGCCGCATCCTCATATCGGGCTGGGCACCGTAACCTATCTGTATCAGGGAGAGTTCGAACATCGTGACAGCCTCGGTACCCACCAGATGATTCACCCCGGTGAGGTCAACTGGATGGTCGCGGGCCGTGGTGTAACTCATTCCGAACGCACGAGCGCAGAAACGCGCGGCAAATGTCACAACCTGTTCGGCATCCAGACCTGGCTCGCGCTGCCAGAAGCCCATGAGGACATGGCCCCTGACTTCGAGCATCACCAGCAGGGCGCGCTGCCCCATATCGAAGACAAGGGTGTCAGCGCTCGCCTGATCCTTGGCACCGCCTATGGTGAAACCAGCCCGGTGACCATGTTGTCCGAGACCTTCTATGTCGACGTGCAACTGGACCCCGGCGCATCTTTCCCATTGCCCGACGATCACGAGGATCGGGGTGTTTATGTCACGCAAGGCTCGGTCGAGGTAGCCGGTGATACCTTTGACGAAGGGCGTATGATGGTGTTTAGGCCCGGTGACAAGCTCTCGGTCAGGGCGGGGCCTTTGGGTGCGCGATTGATGCTGCTGGGCGGCGCAACCCTGAGCGAGGATCGCTACATCTGGTGGAATTTCGTCTCGTCCTCAAAGGAAAAGATCGAAACCGCAACGCGCGAATGGAACACCGCCGACTGGGCCAACGGTGCGTTCCATCTTCCGCCAGGAGACGATCAGGAGTTCATTACCATCCCAGACGAGCTTGAACGTACCCGGCCACGGTTGGCGCGTGTATGACTTGACGTCACTCTGGCGCCACTGAACCATCCCGGTGATCATTGGGCCAAAGCGGAGGAGTTCAATGAGAATCGTCATCGCGGGCGCAGGCAGCATAGGCTGTTATTGCGGTGCATTGTTGGCAGATGCGGGCCACGCAGTCACGCTGCTGGGCCGCGCCCGCGTGCTGCAGCCGATCCGCGATCAGGGACTGACCGTCACCGATTTCGCAGATCTGGACTGCCATGTGCCCACCGCGAAATTGATGCTCAGCGAAGATCCCGCCTGTCTAGTGGGCGCTGAATTGGTCATCGTCACGGTTAAATCCGGCGCAACAGCCGAGATGGCAGCGTTGATTGCGGCGCACGCGCCGGCGAATGCCCCGGTTCTGTCCTGGCAAAACGGGCTGGAAAACGCCCGCGGACTACGTGCGGTCCTTGACGGCCGCGACGTGCGGGCCGGAATGGTGCCCTTTAATGTGGTGCCAACCAATACCGCGTCCTATCATCGCGCCACTTCAGGCGATATCGTCATCGAACAAGGTCCGGGTGATCTCGCCCGACATCTCAGCGCTCCGGATTTGCCCGTCACCGAAAGCGACCGGATCGAGGCGGTGCAATGGGGCAAACTGGTGATCAATCTCAACAATGCACTGAACGCGTTATCAGGTCTGACCTTGCAAAACCAACTGCTTGATCGAAGCTGGCGTTGCTTGATGGCCGATCAAATGGCCGAGGCTTTGCGCGTTTTGAAATCCGCGGGAAACGAAGTCGCCTCAACGACGCCACTGCCAGCATGGACGACCCCGCATCTACTGCGGTTGCCAACACCAATCTTTTCGCGGATTGCAGCAAAGATGCTTACCATCGACCCCAACGCGCGTACCTCGATGGCCTACGATCTGATGGAGGGTCGCCCGACCGAAATCGACAGTCTGCAAGGCGAAATCATCAAGCTCGGGCAAATTCACGCGATCCCAACTCCGATCAACAGCCACATCTGCGGCCTTATTCATCAAGCACCGCGCGGGCCACTTGCGGTCGATCAGGTAATACCCCCGATCAACCAAATGCGGTCAGTAGCCAGAAGATAACTGCCGACAGGGCTGCGGCTGCAGGAACCGTAATTACCCACGCTGCTACGATCGTCATAAAATGGGATCGCCGTACCAACTTGCGCCGCCGACGCTCTTCCCGTGCAAGACGCAGCTCAGCGGGTCGTTGCAGGTTCGAATATTTCCAGCGCCGTTCTGCATGCCATTCCCGATAGAACCCCACGCCAAACACGGCCCCAACTGCGATATGGGTTGAACTGACGGGTAAGCCCAGCCAACTGGCTACGATAACTGTAATCGCTGCTGAAAGCGCAACACAGAACGCGCGCATCGGGTTCAGTTTGGTGATCTGGCTGCCTACCATGCGGATCAGCTTGGGCCCAAACAAGAACAAACCGAAAGAGATGCCGAAGGCTCCGATTACCATGACCCATGTCGGGATCGACACTTTCGATGCAAAATCTCCGAATTCGGCAGCATGCACGATCGCGGCCAGCGGGCCCACCGCATTGGCCACATCGTTTGCGCCATGGGCGAAGCTCAAAAACCCTGCGGAGATCACCAATGGCAAACCAAACAGCGTTTTCAACGACCGGGTTCTGTTCTCAAGGCCTTCGGATTTCCGTCGCACCCAAGGCACGGTCGCGGCCCAGATCAATCCGCCCGAGGCCAGCCCGATCAGCAGGGCGAACTCAATATCGATTTTGACGATGCGTTTCAGGCCCTTGACCGAAAGGTAGGTGGCAAAAGCCCCGGCCATCACGGCGACCAGAATGGGAACCCAGCGACGTGCAGCTGCGATTTTATCGTCCTGGTATTGAATCTTGTGTTTGATCAGCGCCAGAAATCCCGCAGCGATCACGCCACCCAACACGGGTGAGATAACCCAGCTCGCCGCAATTGCGCTCATCGTGCCCCAGCTTACGGCACCAAGCCCGGCAGCAGCGATGCCGGCGCCCATAACGCCCCCTACGACCGAATGCGTGGTTGAAACAGGCGCGCCCACCCAGGTTGCTAGGTTTACCCACAACGCGGAAGATATCAGTGCAGCCATCATCGCCCAAATGAAGACATCACTGTTTTGCACCGACATTGGATCGATGATCCCTTTGGAGATGGTCGAAACCACGTCTCCACCCGCGAGCAGTGCGCCAGCACTTTCGGCAATTGCGGCGATCAGAATCGCGCCCCCCATTGTCAGTGCATTTGCACCAACCGCCGGTCCCATGTTGTTGGCGACGTCGTTGGCCCCGATGTTGATCGCCATATAGGCCCCGAAGGCTGCAGCGGCGACAACGATTAATCCGCCATCGGCGCGACCAAACATAACTGCGGCGGCCAAACCTGCCAGAGCGATAAAGACGAGCGCGATACCGGGCGCCAGCAGCGGGCGCGCCACATGTGCATTGGCATACTCAAGACGAGAAATGCGGTGGAGGTCGCTGTCGAGCGCGTGCCAGCGAGCTTTGGGTGGTAGATCAGACATCGGTTTTCACAGGCCGTTCGATTTGACGCCCGCCGCTACCCTGTTCCGTCGAAAGCGGCAACCTTTGACATGAGAAATATACGTAATTGTTACATTTGCAGCAGCAGATCGCGCAATTCAGGCTCCTGCACCCGTCCAGCCGCCACTTTGGGCGAAACCCAGCAGCGTTCGCGCTGATTGGCCTCAGGATAGTCGTCGGCCAGATTCGTCACCTGAACACGATATACGCTGGTAACCACATGCTGCGCCGTGCCGTCGTTCAATGTCTTGTCATAAGAGTATTGGCCGATCGGTTCCTTTGGAACATCCGTCGCCTGAACGCCAGCTTCCTCCCAAGCTTCCTGCAAAGCAGTCTCGGGGCCGTTAAGGCCATCAATGGGCCAGCCTTTGGGAATAATCCAACGTCCGGTTCCACGGCTGGTGATCAGTAATACATCATCGCCGGTCTCTGTGCCCCGCGTGCATAGCGCCGCAACCTGCACCCGGTTCGGGCGCTGGAATAACGGTCGCGCGACCTCTTCCCAGATGTTGCGTATCCATTTCGTCATGCTCGGCCTTCTTGGACGTTTAAATGGGCGTCTCTCAATGTTGTCAGAAAAGATTACATAATTATGTACCGCAGATTAAACAATACGTCCCTACCTTGTTGAGCAATTTTGGCCGAATTGCAGTTCATTATGTGTGTTTTTTGCCGTTTTATGGGGCGAATTCAGGATAGATTTTTAAATTTCACATGAATTTCGACTTCAACCTCAGGTCTTTCGGCGTTTCGCACGCAGAGTTGGGTCAGCCCGAGTTGGATCTTCAGGCCAGGGATGTTTGGGATATTGCGCCCGCATATCCTTGCGCACATCGGCATAAGAGCCCGCCCAAAACCCCGGTAGATCGCGGGTGATCTGGATCGGTCTCTGCGCCGGTGATAGTAGAGTGATCTTTAAGGGTTCACCACCGATCACCGGGTGTTGGGTCACACCGAACACCTCTTGCAATCGCACCGAAATCTCGGGCACCGCACCGCCATAGTCGATTGGCAGCTTGCGTCCCAGCGGAGTTACAAACGACCCTGGCGCGCGGCGGTCCAGCTCTTGCGTCTGTGCCCAATCCAGCCGGGCGCGCAGTGCTGGTAACAGGTCAAAACGCTTCCAGTCTTCGGCGCTGCGTACGCCCGAGAGCGTAGGCAGCAGCCAGTCCTCCAGCGCGTCCATAAGACCCCCTTCCGAACAATCGGGTAGGTCAACACCTTCAGCTCGAACCAACTCGACCCGCGCTGCCAACCTTGCCGAGGCCCCCTGAAGCCGTATTCCCAGATCACGCACCCCGACCAGCATTGCCTGAGCCACAGCGTCCTCGGGTACGTCTTTCCAGATGCGGTCATCCAGGGTGATCGCCCCGAAGCGTTCCTGCCGTCGGGCCACGACACGGCGTTCGCGCTTGGACCATTCGCAACTATCGACCCATTCAATCTGATCGTCGAATAGATCGCGGATTTCACCCTCGGAAATCTGTGCGGCCATGCGTACGCGGGCCTCACGCGGGTTGCCGTCTGTGTCGGTGACGACCAGATAAGGAGCTGTTGCCAAGGTGTCGTCAGCTTCCAGCACTACGCCCTTACCGCCCGAGAGGACATAGCGGGGGGTATCACCCCTGCGCCGTTGCGCGATGCGGTCCGGATAGGCCAGGGCTGCCGTCGCCGCAGGGCTCAGATCGCCAGAGCCCTGCGCTTGCGCACGCAATCGTTTTCCCTCGGTATTGATCCGGTCCAGCGCGCCCTCGTTGACTTGCCAAACGCGATTGTGCCGAAACTTGCGGATATCCCGCAACGCCTCGAGCCGCAACGACAGATCAACCGGCGCGCCACGCAGTGGATCTCGATCTGCCATCAGCGCCGCTAAGGGCGCGGCCTCGCGGCCCGCACGCACCAACATATGCGCGAGACGTGGATGCAGCGGCAACGCAGCCAACGCGCGCCCGTGTTCCGTAATCCGGCCCTTGCTGTCCAAGGCGTCGAGCATGGTTAGCAAGGATCGTGCCTCGGTCGATGCGCCCTCAGGTGGCGAAGTCAGGAACGCAAGATCACCCGGCTCCGCGCCCCAGAGCGCGAGTTCCAGCGCCATTCCGGTCAAGTCGGCAGCTTCGATTTCAGCGGGTGGGTATGCGAGCAGCGCGCCTTCTTCGCCCTTGGACCACAGCCGATAGCACACGCCTTCGGCTACCCGGCCTGCACGGCCCGCACGTTGAGTGGCCTCGGCCCGTGTAACCCGTTCGGTCACCAGCCGCGACATGCCAGAACCCGGATCGAACCGTGCGCGGCGCGCTTGGCCCATATCCACCACCACGCGGATATCGGGTATGGTCAACGAGGTCTCAGCAATCGATGTCGCCAGCACGACCTTGCGGCCTGTCGTCACTGGCGCAATTGCTGCGCGTTGGGCGGCAAATGGCAGGGCACCAAAAAGAGGGTGCACCGTGCAGTCGTTGGGCAGGCGGCGTGTCAAAGCAGTCTCGGCGCGCCTGATTTCCCCTTCGCCGGGCAGGAAAACCAGCATTCCACCAGTAGTTTTCCGCTCGGCCTGCACAACCAGATCAACAAGCGCATCCAAACGTCGAGCCTGCGCACCCAGAGGTCGGTCAAGCCAACGGGTTTCAACCGGATAGCTGCGCCCCTCGGAAGTGATGAGCGGCGCATCCATCAGCCTCCCCACCGGTTCGGCATCCAGTGTCGCAGACATTGCAAGCAGGATAAGATCGTCCCGAAGCGCTCCTGCCACCTCAAGGCATAAGGCCAGCCCCAGATCGGCGTTCAGCGAGCGCTCGTGGAATTCATCGAAAATTACTACCCCCACGCCTGGTAAATCCGGTTCGGATTGCAGCATGCGGGTCAAAATGCCCTCGGTCACCACTTCGATCTGCGTGGAATTTGAAACCTTCGTATCACCGCGTACGCGGTAGCCGACGGTCTGACCCACAGGTTCACCCAAAGTCTCAGCCATGCGCTCTGCAGCGGTCCGCGCAGCCAGTCGACGCGGCTCAAGCATCACGATTCGACCATTGCCAAGGCCTGCATGCAGCATCTCAAGCGGCACGCGGGTCGTTTTACCCGCGCCCGGAGGCGCCTGCAGCACCGCGCGCCCATGCGTTCGCAAGGCGTTCAGAAGGTCAGGGATGGCGTCATCAATGGGCAACCGGGTCATATCGCCTTATCGCCAAAGCCTCGGCCAAGGTCCAGCATCGCCGATCCGGGCCCGAGTTGGGGCTGGACAAATCGGGTCATCCCCTCTCATCTATGGCAAATTCCAGCCGGGGACTGACCGATGAACATTGCCGAGCTTGGCGACAGGATCTTGAACGGGGAGCGCCGGGCACTGGCCCGTGCGATCACGCTGGTCGAAAGCGGGCGTGAAGATCATCGGGCGCAGGCAACCGCACTGCTGGATCAATTGAGCGGCGCCGGACGTCAGGCGCTGCGAATTGGCCTGTCCGGCACGCCAGGTGTCGGCAAATCGACCTTTATCGAAAGCTTCGGAATGATGCTGACGGGGCAGGGGTTACGTGTTGCGGTTCTGGCAGTTGATCCCAGTTCGGCCCGTTCGGGCGGCTCGATTCTGGGCGACAAGACCCGCATGGAGCGGCTGAGCCGCGAGAAAAACGCCTTTATCCGCCCGTCCCCCAGCCAGAGCCACCTTGGCGGCGTGGCGCGCCGCACGCGTGAAGCGATTGCGCTCTGCGAGGCGGCGGGATTTGACGTCGTGTTGATTGAAACTGTGGGTGTGGGCCAATCGGAAACCGTGGTGGCCGAGATGTCTGACCTGTTCCTGCTGCTGCTGGCCCCGGCGGGCGGTGATGAGTTGCAGGGCGTCAAGCGCGGCATCATGGAAATGGCCGACATGATTCTGATCAACAAGGCTGATGGCGACCTGAAAGCGACTGCCACCCGCACCTGCGCTGATTACGCGGGCGCGCTGCGTCTGCTGCGCAAACGCCCGCAAGACCCCGAAGGGTTCCCGAAGGCCATGACCGTTTCAGCGGTTGAAGAGCACGGGTTGGAACAGGCCTGGGACGAAATGCAGGCGCTGACCACATGGCGGCGCGACGCCGGGCACTGGGCGTCGAACCGCTCTACACAGGCGCAATACTGGTTCAAACAAGAGGTGCGCCACGCCTTGCTGGCGCGCCTGGAAACGCCACAGATGCGCGACCGGATGAGCGATCTGGGCACGCAGGTCAGTGCGGGCCGTCTCAGCCCGTCGGCAGCGGCCGAACAAATCCTCGCCGGGCTGTCCGACACGTAACACTCTGGCGGATTGATGTGCGCGCGGCTGGTGCGCTGACCGCTAATAGTGTATTATCGTTGCATATATTTCTGTGTTTGAGTGTGAGTCGCTGCGTTTGAACCGGGTTGAGAAAGGGCTTGATCAGCTCGGATCGTGCCCGGATGCTCCGAGGAACGGGACACGTCAGAATGCCCAATATCAATGGCACCAACGGCGATGACGATATCGATGTCACAAATGACAACGGTACGTTGAATGGCACGCCGCAGGGGACACCGATTGATAATATCCGGGGCCGTGGCGGCAATGACGATATCACCATCACCGATAGTGCCATTGCCAACAATGTCCTGGGCAACGCAGGTATCGACACGATCACTGTCACCAACAGCACGGTTGGCGGGCGCATCGCCAGCGGGTCCGATGCGGACACGGTTGATGTCAGCGGGTCAACCGTGGGCAATATCCGGCTCGGCGGCGGCAATGACACGCTGAATTTCATCAGCACCACGGTGACAGGCGACATTCGCGGCGGCAGCGGAACCGACACGCTGAACCTGCCTGAGGGCACTGTTATCACGGACGATACATTCGGGGTGATTACGGTTGAAGATGGGGTTGGATACTCAATCTCAAGCGGCACATTCACCCTGCCATCCGGAATAACTGTCACCTATTCGGCGTTCGAGAACGGGTCAGGCATGCCCTGTTTCACGCGCGATACATTGATCACGACGCAGCACGGCCAAACACCGATCCAGTCGCTGCGCACCGGTGACCTGATCCCCACGCTGGGGCAGGGCCTGCACCCGATCCGCTGGATCGGACGGCGCGAATTTGACCGCCCCCAGCTTGAGGCCAATCCCAGACTCTGGCCTGTGCGCATCCTTGCAGGCGCATTGGGCGAGGGGTTGCCGCATCGTGATCTGCTGGTCTCGCGCCAGCACCGGATGCTGGTGCACTCAAAGATCGCCCAACGTATGTTCGGCACGAACGAGGTTTTGATTCCGGCCATCAAACTCACTGCGATGCCGGATATCTACGTTGATGAAAGCGTAAAAAGCGTTGAGTACTTTCACCTGCTGTTTGACCGCCATCAGGTGATCTTTGCCGAGAACGCGCCGACCGAAAGCCTCTATACTGGCCCCGAGGCGCTGAAGGCGCTCAGCGCTGCGTCCCGCCGCGAGATATTCGAGATTTTTCCCGAGCTGGCCGACGTTGACTACCGTGCAGATCCGGCCCGCCTAATCCCGCGTGGGCGGATGCAGGCGCAGTTGATCACGCGGCATTTGAAGAACAACAAGCCGCTGTTGCGGATGCCTCCGATCTGAACTTCCAAGGAATTCAACAAGGGGGCAAAGATTTCGCCGCAGCCGTCTTGACCCTCCGCGCGATTCCCACTACACGCATCCAACCAGTTTTCGGGCGCGACTTCGGGTTGCGCCCCTTGTGATTTGGCCGAGGGTCTTGTACCCGGCCTCCAGAAACAAAGGAAGAAACCATGTCGCGCCGTTGCGAACTGACCGGAAAAGGCCCGATGACTGGCAACAATGTCAGCCACGCCAAAAACAGAACTCGTCGTCGTTTTCTGCCCAACTTGAACGACGTTACCCTGCAGTCGGAAACCCTGGGCCGCGGCGTAAAGCTGCGCATCTCGGCGGCAGCCCTGCGCTCGGTAGACCACCGCGGTGGTTTGGATGCATTTCTGGCGAAAGCCAAGGATGACGAGCTGTCGGCGAACGCCTTGAAAGTGAAGAAGGAAATCGCCAAAGCGCAAGCTTCGGCGTAAGTCTTACCGACACACAAATATTCAGCCCCGCATCCTTGGATGCGGGGCTTTTTTGTCGGTGATGATTGCCGTGGACCTGTCTTTTGTTTTCAAAAAGCGAACAAAGCGAGCCTTTCCGTGACTTTGTTCACAGAAGCCTTGATGAGATCAATATATGTTTATGCATATTGTTGATTCTGGGGGGTCATCATGCAGTTTCGAGTAACAAATTTATTGTCTTTTTTGCCAGCTTCACTTGCGGCAGCAGTGGTTCGATGCACGCGGATGCAACGTCGGGTGAATCGTCTACATACGAGTATGAACGCCGACCCGGCAAAACCACCCAAATCCTGAACCGGGCCATTCTGTCTCAGCCTTGCCTTCTCGCTTGAAGCGGATAGAAACTCAGGCGTATATCTCGGGCTAGGATGAAAGACATTTTCCGCCAGATACTGCCTTATGCGCTGTCCCTGCTCGTAATTGTCACGGGGCAGGGCCTTGCTGCATCGCGCGGTATTGATCGTGCGGTGGGACAGATGGTTCTGTGCACCGGAACCGGGCCTGTGGTTGTGTATATGGATGACGAAGGTCAACCGACACGTGCGCCGCATTACTGTCCGGACTATGCGCTTAGCCTGCTGGGCGCTGTGCACGACGCGCGCTCTGCCCTGCCTTTGGCTCCGTCCAGGGCGTTGCCCGCTCCACCACTACGCTCGGCGGATTTGATTTCCGCCCCCTTGCCACGGCATCCTGCCCGCGCTCCTCCGATCTCTGTCTGAATTAGACATCTAACAAAATCAGACATTTACGTAAGGAGAGTCGCAATGACCCTCAAATCCACTTTGCTCGCAACTTTGGCTGCGCTTTCGTTCACCTCAGGCGCCATGGCTGCCGATGCTATCGTTGTTGACGATGCCTACGCGCGGTCCTCAGGTAAATCGGCCAAGGCCGGTGCCGCCTTCATGGTAATCGAAAACCACAGCGATACCGATGACCGCTTGATCGGCGTCAAATCGGATGTGGCAGGTCGTGTCGAGCTTCACACCCACAAGGTTGATGAAAACGGCGTTGCCCAGATGATCCATGTCGAGGAAGGATTTGCCATACCGGCAGGTGAAGCCCACCTGCTGAAACGTGGCGGTGACCATGTCATGTTCATGGGACTCAATGCGCCATTTGAACAGGGATCTTCTGTGCCGGTGACGCTGATTTTTGAACAGGCCGGAGAGGTTGTTGTAGAAATCCCCGTAGATTTGGAGCGGAAGGATCAGGGCGGGCACGGTTCACACGACCACACGCATTCGAACTAATCCGACGTTTCATCAGCCATCATCAAGGCATCAGGCCGGACAATGCCCGGCCTGTATTGCTAGCGGTTGACAGTTTTCATTCCCAACCGATCACCCGCATTTTTGAACCGTGCGGCTAGAAAGAACATCACGATGGCCGAGGTCAATGCAAAGAAAGCAATTGCCCAACCCAAAGCCACCATTCCGCTGCCGGGCCAGAAGATAAGCACCAGCCCGATGATGAGGGCAAAGATACCTGAATTTCGCACCGTTGCACGCTCGGGATCCTGTGGGTGCATCTGAGGCAGGGCCATGAAGGAGCCTATGGCCACGAATAACGCCATCGCCCCCATCAGCGTAAATGCCAGCCACGCCACTCCCTGCGGCCAGATCAATAGTATCAATCCGATCAGAGCAGCCCCGATGCCAAAGCCTCCAACCAGCCCACGTCGCCCAAACCCAAGCCAAGTGAGCGCACCATCCAAAATAAGCAACGCCCCCACCAGCCGCAGCAATACTGAGATACTGCTGGTGGGCCAGAACAGCGCCGCAATCCCGATCAGACCGGCCAGAATTCCGCGCAGCAAGAAGGTCCACCACAGGTTGGCCAGATTCTCGCTTAGTGTGTCACGCGCGTTGATGCTGCTATCGTCAAGGATTTCTCCGTCTTTGGGTGGTAGATCTGTCATGAACTCACTCAGCTTTATTGTTTTCAGCACCATAGACGCGAAAGCGCTGCTCTGTCTGCCCCTATCGCGTGCGGCCCCGTACCAACATTTCATTGACCCAACGCGGGATCACCTCGGTGGCGGGCCCGAGGTGTGTCTCATCAAAGACGGACGCCCCAGCGGAAGGTTCAAGGTTCAATTCTATCGTTCGCGCACCTCCGGCCCGTGCCTCTTGTGCAAAACCCGCCGCCGGATAAACCTGACCCGAAGTGCCGATTGAGGCGAACAGTGCTGCTTCAGCCAGGTGATCGTAAATTTCATCCATAAAATAGGGCAACTCACCAAACCACACCACATCGGGTCGGGCCGTCGGTTGAAAGCAGGCTGGGCAAGGCTCGTGTACCTCCATCTCGGGTGGCGAGGTCCAGCGGTGCCCGCAAACTCCACATAGGGCACCGGCCAGCGTGCCATGCATATGGAGCACCCGTGCAGCCCCGCCTGCCTCATGCAGGCTGTCGACATTCTGCGTGACGATGACCACTTCGCCGGGCCATCGCTTCTGCAGCTGGGCAAGCGCCCGATGTGCGGCATTAGGCTGTGCCTTGGCGGCCTGCACCCGGCGGGCATTGTAAAACCCGTGCACCAGTGCCGGATTGCGGGCGAAGCCTTCGGGCGTTGCGACATCCTCGATCCGGTGCTGCGCCCACAGACCGCCTTTGTCGCGGAACGTGCCCAGCCCGCTTTCGGCGGAAATTCCGGCTCCAGTCAGAATGACGATCTTTTCCATGGCCGCCTCACGCGCTACACCCATTCCCATGACACACCGTATCCTTTTCGTCTGCCTGGGCAATATCTGCCGCTCTCCGGCAGCCGAGGGCGTTTTTCGCGCCCTGGCGCCCCATCACCAAACCGACAGCGCCGGAACCTCGGGTTGGCATATTGGTGATCCGCCCTATGGCCCAATGCAAAAAGCCGCCCGCGCCCGCGATATTAACCTCAACGACCTGCGCGGGCGCCAGTTCGTGGCCGAGGATTTCCACCGCTTCGATCTGATCATCGGTATGGATGCGGACAATATCGCCAATATCGAGGGCCTGCGCCCCGATGGCAGCGATACTCCTGTCCGCCTGCTAACCGATTTCGCGCCACATTCCGGCGCCGATCACGTGCCCGATCCGTATTATACCCGCGATTTCGATGGAACGCTGGACCTGATCGAGATTGCTGTTGATGGCTTGCAGGCGTACCTGAGCGCTGAGCTATAGAAGCTGGAGTACGCCCTGCATTCAGGGCACTGAACGCACCGATGCCTGCTCAGAGCTCGTTTAGATCGATGCTGTACTGCGTACCAATGTCCGAACAGAGGTGAGCAACAAATATGGAGGGGCATGTATCCCGCCATTTGAATCTTGGTTCTATTCATTCGGGTGAAAGTGCACGTCCATTGGACCTTCCCATTGAATCAACAGAATTGTTGGTTCGCCGGTAGGAAACGAGTCATTGTGATGCTCTCCGCCTGGTTGATACCAATAGTCTCCGGCCGTTTGCAGCGGCACCTCGGCTTCACTTTCGCCTTTAACGAAGTGCTTGGATCCTACCCGCGATGCTTTTGATGAAAACGAAGCCATTATCGTCTGCGGTCTGGATATCGAAGCAGAACTGATCGGCGGCCATCTCGGACTGAGCAAGCTTGGGCGAAAAAAAGCTGGGTCAGATTGCGATCGCGCGCCGCTCGATGATTTTAGTATTTCTAAGCATCACATGGCTGAACGGAAAAGAAGTGGACGAGGAACGGGAAGCCGAGATAACCGACATGGTTTCTGCGTTCCTGCTGGGGTTGCAGTCGCAATACTGAGGGAAGCGCCGGTTAAAGCGCGAGTGGGATGTGCCCGGTCAGGAGTACTCGTAAGGCGTCATGTCGCAATTCCGTTATCGGCGCGCACAAGTGGCAGTTGATACGTGGTATGGAAAGAGCCAAAGCAGTACTTTGCAGCAGACGCTCGATCAGCCGCAGCGTATTAACCCTTTGTCCCGCGTCTTCCCCATTGGATGCAGACCAAGTGTACAGTAGTGGCGTCCAACCTCCTGCATTGGCGCATTAGGCAGCGAAAGCGCCAGAGAAGGCCATAGTGCCGAACGTAACAGTCGCGCTGGAGGGCAGCAATTATCCCTATTGCGGACCCAGTGTGGATCGAAGGCGGCCGAAGTTGATCATCCCTTGCGCGAATTTACTGCTTCGCGGCGCCTTCTAAAACTTTCACTATACGAAGCCCAATGTTCTATCGGCTCGCACGCCCAGAGGAGGATTGCTTCTTAAACAGTGTACTTCTTTGCTTGTGGCGCAACATATCCGGGCTCTACTTCGGAAACTGTCTGTGCGGTTTAGTCTGCGGCGTTGTGGTGCGAGACCGCCAGTGTAAGGTTGAGCGCTCGCGCTTTCTAACTCTCCTCCAGCACCTTCTTGGCCACACGGAAGCACTCCAACGCCTGCGGCACGCCGCAATAAATTCCAATCACGTGAACAATTGCGCGGATTTCTTCTTTGGTGACGCCATTATTGATGGCCCCGCGGCAGTGGGTCTCCCATTCAGTCATTTTGCCTAGTGCGCCAATCATCGAGAGGTTCATCATCGACCGGGTCTTGGCGTCGATCACGTCATCCCCCCAGCCAAAGCCCCAACACCACGCGGTCATGGCCTCCTGAAACGGGCGAGTGAAATCATCTGCTGTAGCCAAGTTCTTTTCGACATATTCAGCCCCCAGCGTAGTTTTGCGCTGTTCGAGCCCTTTTAGAAACAGATCTTCGTCAAATACGCTCATGGTCTAGTCCTTCAGTTTGATGGCGACGTTTTTGGTTTGTACATAGTTCCACAAGGCTTCGCGCATCCGGGGGCGGCGTCGTGGCGCAGTCGAGGTTGCAGGTGAAAACACCGCCGACCAACTATAAGATGTGCCATTGGCAATAATTTGGGTCAGCATATAGTCGCCCATGGCCTGTACCATGTGACCATGTTCGATTGGGCGCAGATCGGACAAGGCACCTGATAGATGCGCGCGTTTTGCAGCCATATCGGCGCTGACAACGTTGCCCGCATCCTTATGCGCACACTCGGCCAGCTTTTTGTCGGTGCCAGGGTTCAACGCGTCGATCCGGCTGGCTATGCCGTTGACCAACGCGCGATCAATGTAGCTTAGCCAGTAGGCCTTCATTACAGATCGATCAATATGTTGGTGCATTGTGCGTCAATGTTCTTGACCATCTACAGCCTCACGCATCCAGCGCTGCAATGCAGCGATGGAATGCTCTGAACTGACCCCGCAGTTGGGGTCCAGCACAAGGGGACCGGGGCGATAACCACGAGATTTCAACCCACGCTGCACACTTTCCACGAGGTGGATGTCCTCTTTTACTGTTGTTTCGCGATCTTGAGCTGCAAGGCCCCGGATTACCTCACTTTCAGCACCTTCCGGCGTAAACCAGCCGCGCCAGACGGTGCAGTTTTCATGGCCGTGGGCACGCCAGTGGTAGGTGTTTAGAACATTGCCCGGATAGCATTGGAATGAGAACATGGGCCACAGGAACCAGCTCTGATAATCCCCTGCATGGGGCACCGACATGTCCACGGGATAGGTCATCTTTTCCATTGGCTGACATTCGGTCGTATGGCGCAGAACATATCCGCCGTCCGCATCCGGTTGGATGTCATAGGTTTCCGGCTTGATTACACCCTCGGCGAAAGTCGCGTGGTTAATGGGACAGTGGTAGCACTCTGAGTAATTCTCGACCGAGACCTTCCAGTTGCAGTTCTCAGGCACCTCGACCCATTCCAGAGGGGCAAGCCTGACGACATTGGGAACGAATTCGGCGATCTCTTCACGGACACCGGGGAACCAATCGTCCATCGGCGCCGCATCGTCATCGAGGTTGACGAAAAGAAAGCCATGGAAATCTTCGGTCCGGACTTCGGTCAGGCAGATCTCAGAGCGGTCAAAGCCCGGAACGGATTTGATGTTCGGACCCGCGCGCAAATGTCCAGTCAGTTCGTAGGTCCAGGCGTGATAGGGGCAGACCACCACACGAGTGTTACCAGTCCCGGTGACCATTTCGTGGGCACGGTGTTGGCAGACGTTATAGAAGGTGCGGATCACCTCGTCCCGGCCACGGATCGAGAACAGGCTTTGGCCCGCAATTTCAAAAGTGAAATAGTCACCGACATTGGGAAGCTGGCTGACATGGCCCGCGAATTGCCATGTCCGGGCAAGCAGGCCGGACATTTCTTGCGCATAAATATCGGGATCGGTGTAATAACGCGCGGCCAAAGACCTGATGGGTTCGGTCATGTCTTCTCCTCGTGATACAGTCCCAGCTGGTGGCGACGGTTGTGGAATTTCTCGACCCGTTCGACGATCTCGTCGCTGGCAACGGCGATGACGAATGACAAAAGCGTCTCGAGCAGCGCGATGATGCTGACCGAGGACGGGAAGAATTGCGGTGTATCGACCGATACCACGAAGTCATGATCGGCCAGACGCAGGATCGGGCTGGCGGGACTGTCGGACAGAGCGACGATGATCATGCCCTGTTCGCGCGCTATCTCGACGGCTTTGACCACCTCGGACCGGTAGGGTTTGCAGGTGATCGCGATCAGCACGTCACTTTCATCTGCCCACGCCAGATCATCGACAGGGGTCGAGCCCGGACGCGGGATGGCGTGAAACTCCTTCATACCGGTCGAGGCCAGATAGGTGAAATTGCGCGCGATCGAGTTGTTGACGCCCACGCCAAGGGTAAACACATTGCGCGAGGCCCAGATCGCCTCGGCCGCCGTCTTTAGGTCGTCGGTCAAGATACCCGCAAAGGTCTCTTCCACGTTGCGCAGCACGTCTTGCACTATGTCGGCATATAGCCCGCCCAGATCGTCCGATTTGCGAATGTCCTGAAGCCAGCGCGCGCGGTCGGGGAAGTCGGCGGCGCCGCGTCGGATGGCATCGCGGAAGGGCGCGCGGAAATCTTCGTAGCCTTCGAACCCGACCTGACGGGCCATGCGCACGACGGTGTTGGGTTTGACATTCGCAGCCTCTGCGATTTCGCGCACCGTCGACACCCCCACATCACGGGGGTTTTCCAAGACATAGGTTGCCGCCTTGCGTGCCTCGGGCGTCAGCTCGGAAAGCTCATCGGCCAGACGCTCGAGAATCGTATTTGATACATTTGTCCCATTCATGATTGACGATGGTATTTTTGTTTGCTTAGCCTGTCGAGAGGAAAACGACTCGAAAAGGATGTTGTCGTGGCAAGTGAGTTTCCATCCCACGCACGCGTGGTCATCGTCGGCGGAGGCATCATGGGCGTCGGGTTGGCCTATCATCTAGGGCATGAAGGCTGGGGTGAGGAAACGGTGCTGCTTGAAAAGGCCGAGCTGACCTCGGGCAGCACATGGCACGCCGCTGGACAGATCACACATTCGACCTCGTCCTTTGGGTTGGGGAAATGCGTGGACTACAATATCGGTCTCTATTCCGGTGGCTTGGAAGCGGAAACAGGCCAGCCGGTGACATGGCACGGCTGCGGGTCGTTTCGCCTAGCCTATACGGAAGACGAAATGGACTGGTTGCGCCATACGCTATCGGTGGGTCGCTCGCTGGGTTTCAACATCGAACTGGTTGGCCCGGAAAAGGTGGCCGAGTTACACCCGTTCTATAACCTCAGTGGTGTTCTGAGCGCACTTCACACGCCGGATGACGGTCACGTGGACCCGACGAATGTCACGATGGCGATGGCCGCTGGGGCCCGTCAGAAGGGCGTGCGGATCATCCGTCAATGCCGCGCCACCAACATCACGCAAGCTGACAATGGCGAATGGGTCGTTGAGACAGAGAAAGGCACAATCACCTGCGAGCATGTCGTCAACGCCGGCGGCACCTATGCGCGGCAGATGGGCGAATGGTCGGGGCTGCAATTGCCCATGACCTCGATGACGCACCATTACTTCGTGACCGACGAGGTGCCCGAATTCCAGGGTCTCGACGTAGAACTGCCCGTCATTCGCGACGACAAGAAAGTTTCGGGCTATATCCGGATGGAGCAAAAGAAGGGCCTGATCGGTATTTACGAGAAAGAAAACCCGAACTCGGTCTGGCACGATGAATGCCCATGGCATTACGAGAATTGGCTGTTTGACGCGGATTATGACCGTGTCATGCCGTATTTGGAAGAAAGCCTGAACCGGATGCCGATCTTTGCCGATCTGGGCATTCAACGCGTGGTGCACGGCGCGATCAGCCATCCCCCAGACGGCAACCCGCTGATCGGCCCGGCACCCGGTGTGCGCAATTACTGGTGCTGCTGCGGCACTCAGATCGGCATTGGATGGGGGCCCGGCCTGACCCGCGAGCTGGCGCGCTGGATGGTGCATGGGGCAGCTGACATCTCGATGCGCGAATTCGACCCGCGCCGGTTTGGCAGTTATGCCAAGAAGGACTGGCAGGTAGTGAAGGCCGAAGAGGATTACTGTCTGCGCCACGAAATCCCCTTCCCACATTTCAATCGTCTGGCCGGACGCCCGATCAAGCCGTCCCCTTTGCACGATCTGCTGAAAAGCAAAGGTGCCGTGCATGAAGAGGTCTATGGCTTTGAACGCCCACGCTTTTTCGCCAAGGGGATCGAACAGTGCGACCACTATTCCTTCAACCGTTCCCCCGTCGACGATATGGTCGCGGCCGAGGTGAAAGCGGTGCGCACCGGCGTTGGTATCATGGATGTGACCGCCTTCGCAAAGGTGCTGGTCGAAGGGCCGGATGCATACGCATTGCTGGACCGGCTGACCGCCAACCGAATGCCGCAGAAGATCGGCTCGATCACCCTGACCCACATGCTGAACCGCGCTGGCCGGATCGAGCTGGAAACGACGATTGTGCGGATGGCTGAAGACAGCTTCTATCTGGTCTGCGCCGCTTTCTTCGAACAACGCCTGCTGGACCACTTGAACTGTCAACGTGCGGAGGAAGATGTGACGATAACGGCACTGTCGTCCGAGTGGAGTGCCCTGTCCCTGAACGGTCCCAAGTCGCGTGACGTATTGGCCGCCTGCACTGACGCCGACTTGTCCAACGCCGGGTTCCGCTGGCTGTCTGCGCGGGAAATCACGGTTGCAGGTCACAATATCTGGGCATTCCGTATGTCTTACGCGGGCGAGCTCGGTTGGGAATTCCACATGCCCAATGACGCCAGCCTTGATGTCTATACTACGCTGTGGGCTGCGGGTGAGATACACGGCATTGCCGATTACGGCAGCTTCGCGATGAATGCGATGCGTATGGAGAAGGGCTTCAAGGGCGCTGGCGAATTGACCAACGAGGTCACACTGGTCGAGGCCGACGTGCTGCGCTTTGCCCAGACGGACAAGGAATTTCTGGGCCGGGACAAGACGCTGAACACAGACTTGCCGTGGGTCTGCGCCTATCTGGAAATCGAGCCCGACGGTAAAGCGGACGGCCACGGCGGTGAGGCGGTGATTTTGAACGGGCAGGTGGTCGGAGCCACAGCGTCGGTGGCCTTTGGCCCAACAGTCGGGAAGATTTTGGCCTTTGCCTATGTCAAACCTCACGCCGCCACTCCCGGCACGGCGCTTGAAGTGGTGATCCACGGCATCCGCCGCGCAGCCCGTGTGCTGGGCGATCCCGCCTACGATCCCAAATCCGAAAAGCCCAGAACCGACGCAAGGGAGATCGCGTGACACAAGCACAGGTCTGGACGCACGCAGCAGCCGAGCTTGTCCGCTGCTTTCGTACCCACCCCTCTCTTGCGGAGTTCAGTTCATTTCCGACTGATCTTGTGCCACAAAAGGTCACGGCGCGGGCCTTGCCTCCGCTTGATTTGCTGGCAACTGACCAAGCGTTGCGGTCTGGGACAGTCTCGACCTTGCGTGACGCTGTGCTTGCGCTTGCCTGCGATGCGCACTGGCTCGAGCATTATCGAGATAGCGGGATAGGCGATGATTTCTTGGATCGGTTTGGCTGCTTCTGTCTGGTCGGCGATCAGGGCGGCTTTGCATCAGACCAACTGCGTGTCTGGCTGGTCTATATGCCGCCACATCTGCACTATCCGTGGCATCATCACCCCGCGGAAGAGCTTTATCTAGTGCTTGCCGGGCAGGCAGAGTTCCTACGCGCCGGACAAGCTAAGCGCTGGCTGAGCTCTGGCGACACTGCGTTCCACGCCTCTAACCAGCCTCACGCGATGACGACGGGCGCAGACTCGGTTCTATGTCTGGTGTTCTGGCGCAATCAGTTCGAGTCCGGGCCGCAACTGACAGATGGAAATGACATATCATGAAAATCTCTCGCATTTCGTTATGGTCTGTCGATCTGACCAGCCATGAAACTTACTACATGGCCGAGGGCAAGACCTGCGACACGGTCAAAAGCCATGTCCTGTGTCTGGAGGCCGATAACGGAAAGAAAGGCTGGGGTGAGGTCTGCCCGATCCCGCATTACCTGCCCGCATTCGCCAATGGTGTCCCCGGTGCGATCGAGGAAATGGCACCCGAAATCCTTGGAGTCGAACCATTCGGCATTGATGCCCCAATGCGCAAACTGGATGCGTTCCTGCAAGGACATTTCTATGCGAAATCTATCGTCGACATGGCGTTGTGGGATCTGTTCGGCAGAGCGAGCGGGCAGCCCCTTTACGCACTGCTTGGTGGCCGCACCCAAGCTGACATGCCGCTCTATCACTCGATCACCTGCATCGCACCCGACGACATGGCGCGGATCGCGCGTCAGGCTCATGCGACGGGTATCCGACAGTTTCAGGTCAAGCTTGGGGCCGACGCCGACTGGCAAGCAGATGCTGAACGGTTGGCCAAGGTACGCGAAGCCGTGGGCGACGGCCCACTGGTCTATGGCGACTGGAACTGCGGGGCGACAAAACTTCAGGCCACTCGGACGGGACGCGCGGTGGCACATCTGGATGTTATGTTGGAGCAGCCCTGCAAAACGCTGGAAGATTGTGCAGCTGTAAGACAGGCAACTGGCCTGCCTATGAAAATCGACGAAAATGCCTATGATCTGGCGTCGCTCATGCACGCGCATGAACTGGGCGTGCTGGACGCAGCCGCCTTAAAACTGTCGAAATTCGGAGGGCTTTCCGCGATGCGCCGCGCCCGTGATCTGACTGTGCATCTGGGGGCTGAGATCTGCGCGGAATGCACTTGGGGATCAGACATCGTCACCGCCGCATCGCTGCATTTCGCCGCCTCGACACCGCGAGATGCCCTACTGAACACCTGCGATCTGTCGTCCTATGTAGGGCCACGCATTGCACCGGATTGTCCGTCCCGCAAGGATGGGCGTATTGCACCACCAGAAGGCCCCGGGCTTGGGGTGAGGCCCAATCCGGACATCATTGGTACCCCAATTCTTGAACTGGACTGACCTATGCAGAAACTGACTTCTCAAGCCGATTGGATCGCCCGTGCCCGCACCGTGTTGCCTGCCGGAGGCTTCGGCAATTTCGATCCCGGCATAGTCATCGCGCGCGGTGAAGGCAGCCGTGTCTGGGACGAGGATGGGAACGAATATGTCGACTATCTGATCGGCTCCGGCCCGATGCTTCTGGGGCATGGCCATCCCGAAGTCATAGATGCCGTTCTTGAGCAACTCCCCAAGGGCATGACCTTCTTTGCTAACAATGCCAAGGGCATCGAACTGGCCGAGGCGATTGTTGAGGCGGTGCCGTGCTGCGAACAGGTCCGGTTTGTGGCCTCAGGTGGCGAGGCCGACATGTACGCCATCCGTCTTGCCCGCGCCTATACCGGCCGCGACAAGGTCCTGAAGTTCGAAGGCGGATACCACGGGATGAGCGCCGAAGCACAGATGAGCCTTGCGCCCGAAGTCCGCATCAACTTCCCCCAAGCTATTCCCGACAGCGCGGGCATCCCGCAAGGGGTCGCTGATCAGATGTTGATCGCCCCGTTTAACGATCTGACCGCGGTCGAGGCGCTGCTGGCCGAAAACAAGGACGTTGCCGCGATTATCGTAGAGCCACTGCAGCGGATAATTCCCGCCTTGCCCGGCTATTTGCAAGGGCTACGCGACCTGTGCGACAAATACAGTGTCCTCTTGATCTTTGACGAAATCGTTACGGGCTTCCGGCTGGCCTATGGCGGCGCACAGGAACGCTATGGAGTGACTCCAGACATCTGCACCTTGGGCAAGATCATCGGCGGCGGTTTTCCTCTGGCCGCCATTGGGGCCAATACCGAGATCATGCAGCATTTCGACAAATCTATTGTCGGCGCGAACAAATGGCTAATGCAGCTTGGCACACTGTCAGGCAATCCGATCGCTGCCGCAGCCGGCCTTAAGACGATGGACATCCTACGCCGCGAGGGCAGCTATGACCGCCTGCGCGCCATCGGAAAAGAGCTGCAAGACATGCAAAGTGAGGAGTTGAGCAAGGCTGATATTCCGCATCAAATCTGTGGTGATGAGACCTTGTTCGACATCTTTTTTACAGCCAGTGCTTGCAGAGACTATCGGACCGCCAAGCATGACGACCCAAAGCGTAACGAAGCCTATAATGCGACGCTGCGACACCACGGCATCTTCAAGTCGCCCGGCAAACTCTATCCTTCACTGACGATCTCCGAGATGGACCTTGAGCTGACAAAAAATGCAGTTCAGGCAGCGGTGCGATCCATTCATGCTTGACTAACTTATCACCTTCAGCTGCCCGTCCAGCCACGGCAACTGCGCCAAAGCAGGGTCAACGATCTGGCTCTGCATCAGTCGCTTAATCATATCCGCCACTTCCTGCGGCACCTGATCCGACCAGTCGGAGCGAGTAATCAGTGAGATTCTGCGCGCGAACTCGCCAAACGGGGCAGGGTGCGCCTCCAGCCCGTCATGAAACCGCGCGGCGCGCATATAGCCCAGCGGCGTGGTGATCGCCCAGCCCAAACCCCGCGCCACCATCGCCATCAATGCCAGATGCGAGCCGATTTCGAACCGTTCTTCGAACTCCATTTGCTGCCGGGCCAGATGACCTTCGATCTGGCGGCTGATCAACTGTTCACGGGCGTAGCGCAGGAAGGGCAGATCTTGCATCGGCTGCTCTGCGCCCTTGGGCGCGACCAAAATGAAGGGGTCTTGGACCAGAGGGTATTCGATGACACCTTCCAATACTTCACCAGAATGGGCCGAGACAGCCATGTGTAACCGCTGCGCCTCCAATGCTTCGAACAGATCGAGGCTCGACAGCGTGATCAGCTTGAATTTCGACCGGGTCAGACTATCGGCTAGCAGGGTGGCCAGCCGGGGCGTCAAGTCGTTGTCGAAATCGTCGATCAATCCGATGGACAGAGTGGTCAGATGCCCCAGATCCATGACCGCCAGTTCGCTCTGCGCCACTTGCAGCTCACCCAGCACCGCTTGAGTGCGCGCCAGAAAACTGCGCCCGGCCTGCGTCAGCCGCATCGGCCGCCGCCCGTGATCCACCAGATCAGTGCCCAAAGCCTTTTCCAGATTGCGCAATTGCTGGGAAACCGAGGGCTGGCTGAGTCCGGTGATCTCGGCCGCCTGCGCCACCGATCCGGTCCGTGCCAGTGCCTCGAACACCTCAAGGCCCCGCAGGGTCAGCCCTTTCATCACCATCGCACATACCTTTCGCTGCGCCTTTTCTGAGGCGCAGCGGGCATCAGGTCAAGGATTTGCCGTCGGTCAGCTGCAGATCGCCTGCGCCATCTGGCCAAAGTTCTGATACCGATCCCACAACGCATCATCGCGCGCGGTCTGCGACATCTTCAACTCCTGCGCCTGATGGGGGTCTTCGAACCATTTGGCCACGGTCTTCTGATCGCCACGCGTCAACGCCTGATCTGCTACGCGCTGGATGCACGTACACCGCGCCCGCGTCGCCGCCTCACGGTCTGATGCCAAACACGCACGCTTGATCTGCGCCGCGTCCACTGTGTGGGCCACCGCCGTCACCGATGCCGCACAAAATGCGATTAGGAGGAACTGTTTCATACTCGAGCCTCGTTTTTGCCTGCCCGGACGGGTCTTCTGCCCCTCTCGGTCTGCGGCGGAGTATGAATCAAACTGGATTCGGGATCAATTGGGTGGTTTGAAAAAGTGATTGCACGCGGCTGGGATGTCGCGTTTTCTGGCCCGACTTTGTTTAGAACTCTTTCGTGAGACCAATATGCTTAAGAAATACGGACGCACGTTTCACTTGCCGGAATCCCCCGGGGCTACCAGCGATGATAAGATAATGTCCAGCATTGATGAATTGGCTTCGGCTGATGAGGTGGTCTTCACCGAAAAGATGGATGGTGAGAATACAACAATCCATAGTCAAGGCTGTCATCCTCGTAGCATCGACGCTAGATATCATCCGTCGCGCGATTGGATGAAGGCATTCGCAGCAGGCATTGCGCCTCAACTTGCCGAGGATGAGCGCATTGTCGGCGAGTATCTGTTTGCGCGTCATTCAATCGCATGTTCAGAGTTGCCAACTTATTTTCTGGGGTTTGGCTGGATAATTGCAGGCGTTGTTCAGTCTTGGGACACGACGTTGTCACGCTTTGAAGAACTTGGGATCGTCGCTGTTCCCGAATTTTATCGCGGACGGTTCTCTGCTAAGGTTGTGGCGGATGTGATCGCAGACCTGAATCTGGATACTCAGGAGGGTTTTGTCGTCCGTACAACGGCTGCGTTTAACGAAGAAGACATGCCCACTCATCTCGCGAAATACGTGCGCGAGGGCCATGTGCAAAGTGAGACGCATTGGATGAACGCGGAGTTGGTTAAAAACAGGTTGCTCTGAACGGTCATAGGCCTCGCAATCAAAGGGTTTCGCCGGGCTCTCGTCCCACCTTGACCGCGGCCCATTTCCGACGCATATCCCCAACCCATGACAGACCTCGCTCATATCCGCAATTTCTCCATCGTCGCGCATATCGACCATGGCAAATCCACCCTTGCTGACCGGCTCATTCAAGAGACCGGGACGGTCAAGGATCGCGACATGAAGGAACAGCTGCTCGACAGCATGGATATCGAGCGCGAGCGCGGCATCACCATCAAGGCCAACACGGTCCGCATCGACTATACTGCCGACAATGGCGAGGCATACGTGCTGAACCTGATCGACACCCCCGGCCACGTGGACTTTGCCTATGAGGTCAGCCGGTCCATGCGCGCGGTCGAGGGGTCGCTGTTGGTTGTGGACTCGACCCAAGGGGTCGAGGCGCAGACGCTGGCCAACGTCTATCAGGCCATCGATGCCGACCATGAGATCGTGCCGGTGCTGAACAAGATCGACCTGCCCGCGTCCGATTGTGACCGCGTGGCCGAACAGATCGAGGACGTGATCGGCATCGACGCGACCGACGCCATTCAAGTCAGCGCCAAAACAGGGCAGGGCATCCACGAAACGCTTGAGGCCATCGTCAACCAACTGCCCGCCCCGCAGGGCAATCTGGATGCGCCGCTCAAGGCGATGCTGGTGGATTCGTGGTACGACGCCTATCTGGGCGTCATCGTTCTTGTCCGCATCATGGACGGCACGCTGAAAAAGGGCATGCGGGTCAAGTTCATGTCAAACAACACCCTGCACCATGTGGACCGCGTCGGCGTCTTCCGCCCCGAGATGGAGATGGTAGACAGCCTCGGCCCCGGTGAGATCGGCTTTCTCACCGCATCCATCAAACAGGTCCGCGACACCCGCGTCGGTGACACCATCACCAATGACCGCAACGGTACCGAAGACGCGCTGGACGGCTTCAAACCCGCGCAGCCGGTGGTGTTCTGTGGCCTCTTCCCCGTCGACAGCTCGGAATTCGAAGACCTGCGCGACGCGATCGACAAACTGGCCCTGAACGACGCCAGCTTCAGCTTTGAAATGGAAACCTCGGCCGCGCTGGGCTTTGGCTTCCGCTGCGGCTTTTTGGGCCTTCTGCACCTCGAGGTCATCCGCGACCGCATCGAACGCGAATACGATATCGAGCTCATCACGACCGCCCCGTCGGTGATCTATCACGTCTACATGAAAGACGGCGAGATGATCGAGCTGCACAACCCCGCCGACATGCCCGACCCGTCCAAGGTCGACCATATCGAGGAGCCGCGCATCAAGGCGACCATCCTGGTGCCTGATGAATTCCTCGGCGACGTGCTGAAACTCTGTCAGGACCGCCGCGGCATCCAGCTGGACCTGACCTATGCCGGTTCCCGCGCCATGGTCGTCTATGACCTGCCGCTGAACGAGGTTGTTTTTGACTTCTACGACCGCCTGAAATCGGTGACCAAGGGTTATGCCAGTTTCGACTACCAGATGACCGGCTATACCGAGGATAATCTGGTCAAGATGTCGGTGCTGGTGAATGACGAGCCCGTCGACGCGCTTTCCACCATGGTTCACCGCGACCGGGCCGAGATGCGGGGCCGGGCGATGTGCGAAAAGCTCAAGGACCTGATCCCGCGCCACATGTTCAAAATCCCGATCCAGGCCGCCATCGGCGGCAAGGTCATCGCGCGCGAGACCCTCTCGGCGCTGCGCAAGGACGTGACCGCAAAATGCTATGGCGGCGACGCCACGCGGAAACGCAAACTGCTGGACAAGCAGAAGGCGGGTAAGAAGAAGATGCGCCAGTTCGGGAAGGTGGATATCCCGCAGGAGGCATTCATCTCAGCATTGAAGATGGACAGCTAAGGCTGTCCATCTTCAAGTGGTTGGCTACGAAATCGAATGTCACTCGCGACCTGATTAATTCTCTACTACGCGTTGTATCGCCGGCCCAATCTGGCGTTTGCGGGAAACTACGTCCTCTGCTTCTAGCATGTCATTCGCGATCTCCCCGCCGAACGCGGCAAGAACAAGGTCCTTGTCGGTGGCATCTCCCCAAAGCATGTAGGATTTCTGGTCGCGTGTATCGACAATTGCAAAGACCAGGTGGTCCAGACCGCTTGCATTCTTTTGCATTTCGATTGCGGTTTTCAGTTCTTGCCGACGGTCGATCAACTGCTGCGCTGTTAAAGTCTCAGCAACCCCGATGCCGACATTCTTACCGCCATACACGAAATCCTTGTAATCCAGCAGAACGATATCTTTAGCCGACAGCGCGCTCAGGTCGGATTTCGCCAGCAGCATATCTTCAGCAAAGGCATCGACATCATCAATCCCAGCCTGCCGTGCCAGTTCCTGCACATAATGGCGATCATAATCCGTGGTGGTTGGCAATGTCAGGTTGACGGTGTCGGAAAGGATCGAGGCCAGCCCAATGCAGGATAGAGAGGTGGGAAATTCAACGCCAAGCATCTGCGCCTGATCGGCTAGTATTGTTGCTGTTGATCCCCAAGGTCGTATCTCGATGCTGATGGCCTCTGACAAGTTGACAGGCGATCCACCAAGCGCGTGGTGGTCGATTAGAGCGACGATGTTTTCAGGGTCAACGCTGGACGGAAGCTGCGTGCTTTGATTGAAGTCCACCAGCCCCACGCTCATGCCCGAGAAATCATCGATAGCAACCGGTTCAATTGCACCGCACTGTTCGATTGCGAACTGGGATTCAGGGTTAATTGGGCCGGGAACTCCCGGTTGCCCTCCATAAATATGGGCTGCAAGTAAACTGGCACCAACCGAGTCTGTGTCCGGATTGATATGCCCGGTCCAGACCAGACCTTCTACGTTTTCCAGATTTCTTTGCAGATGGTCCAAAGCGGCCCCTTGCAACCCGTCGGATTGCGCCCATGATGCGCTGGCGGCAAAGCAGGATGCCGCGATTGCTGTCGCGCGAATGTGACTGATTAGAACTGGCTTTGAATGTGTGCCAGAATAGGAATGGCTCGCTTTCGTAAACTGCATAAGAGACCTCCGTCTGTTCACCGATTGCAAGAACTGTCTGTGTCAGAGACAAGCGTTGTGCACGGCAAGTTTGATCAGTAACAAAGGGTTACGTAAGTTTCGCCTAACATGCTTCGCATTAAGCCAGCATGAACATTTCTTAAGGATTCTTCTGAGCACTTCAGTCGAAAAGTTATGATTCCAAACCGGGCGTATTGTCGGGTGGGTTTGATCCCACGCATCGTAGCTAGGGTTTTCAACCCATCACCCACACTGTGACCCACCTCACAGCCCTGACACCCCCCACCTGCTACTATTGACCCACCAGAACCCTCGGTTGGAGGCCCAAATGTCCACATCCATGATCCCCATCATCGCCCTCGGGTCGGCGGGTCTCTATTCCGTGGCGATGATCGCGATGAAGTTCTGGTGGAAAATCCCCGGCGTGGGCCTTGGCCTGCTGATCGTCGCGACCCTGCTGGCCGGGGCCACACTGGAACTCGCTGCGCTGCGCGAGGAACGGCTGGGCATCATCTATACCGGCATTCTTGGGGCCGAGGTTGTTCTGATCGCCATCGCCTCGTTCTTTTTGTTTGGCGAGAACTTCTCGTATCGCGAGGCGGCAGGTATCGGCCTTGTCATCCTCGGCACCGCGCTGGCCTGGGCCTGACGCAAACATTACCGCTTTATGAAGTTTCCCTTAGGTAAGTTGTAACCGGCACACCTCCGCCCAATCTGTAGGCCACAGCAAGGATGTTCGCATTTGAACTCCAAAGGGTCGCTTTTAGGAGGAGATCCCCATGACCAGATACATGACTGCCGGAGCAGCCGCTCTGGCCACCAGCCTCGCCCTCGGAACCGCTGCACTGGCCGACACCACGCCGGACCTGCGCGGCACGTGGTTGGGAAGTTATACGACCGTGCAGCCCAGCCACTATTACAAGGGTGATCAGCCCCGCTTCAATCAGGCCGAATGGATGCTCGACGTCCAGATGCAGGAAGACAATGTCTTCTGGGGGCTCAGCAAGTGGCGTCGGGATGGCGATACCGAATGGAATGAATATGAGGCCACCGGAACCATCAGCCTCGATGGCTCGGGTTCGATCGGCATCATTGAAACCTCACCGCTGGTGATCGGCGCGAATGCGTTGATCGATGCGCGGTACGAGGACGGCAAGATCTTTGCCGATTTCCGTAGCCTGCGAAACGGAACGACCTACAGCACCGTTCTGGAACGTCAGGTGAACTGAAGCGTTTCCGGCCCGATCGGATGTTAAAGGGGGTTAATGCCGCTGAGATTTGTGACTGCGGCATGGAGTAGTCGGTACCCCGTTCAGGTCGGAGCGCTTCTCATCAACAATCGTCTCCACAGGGAGGAGACGGGCTGGGCGGCAATCTCGACGCCCGCGACAGGGTTCAGACCCCCGCGTTCGAGAATGCGGCGTTCCTCGGCACGGGTCATCTGGATCTCGCGGACCTTCAGCGCGGCGTCGCGCGCGGTGAGGTACCTGCCGTCCGGCCTTGAGAGTACCGCTTGATAGGAAGTGAAACTATCCACTGCAGGGTTTCTGGGTAGCTTTCCCACTCCACTGGATCGTTTCGTGGATAGGGCTCATTGCCAGCCCATCGGATTCTCAAGGCTGCTGCCATGCACAGGTTGGTTGAGTTCTGATCCCGCAACATCCGGATTGCCTGAACAGCCAGATCTTTGGACGGGCAATAAGTGGACCAGGCACTCAGTTCGGTATCATCGTATAGCACAAAGAGGATATTCGGGGCACCTTCCGCGGAAGCCTTTGGCGCGACCCGAGCCCAATCGGATTCAGAATCCCTGACATTCAGTTCGATTGTGCCATTGAACCCGGGTTAGCCCAAGGGCCTCTTCATTTCTGGCACGTCCTGCGGCAGCAACGGTTAGTGCTCCGACGACTAAAATGCGACTGATCATCAACAGAAGTTCCCTTGAGATGGATTATTCGTGAAGCCAAGAGTTCTTTCTGAAAAATATGGTATCAAATTGAACGTTTAAACCAACCTGTGCGTGTATGCCGGTGAAAACCTTTGACCTTATAGCCAACGATGTACCTCAGCTGGTCGTCGCTGGGCAAAATGCATGCTTTCGTCAAAGGAATGTTCCAGTAAGACCTGTCGCGCTTGCTTTCCGAAATTGGATCTCGTCTACGCTACTTCTACGCACTATGGGCGATTTCACAGCAATGACAATTCATTGATAGTGCTTTCGCAGAGGTCTTAAGATCGGATACTCTTGCCAATTACTTCATCGCACTCATCGGGAATTTCTATCACAAGATCGGCCGACTGCGGCACTCGAGTTATTTGATATTTGCAGGGCTGCATTCATGTAGCCTGGCGGCGAAACGGGTTAAGTCTCAAAGTGACTTTGTTCTTTGGCAACATTTTTGTGAATGCTGCATTTCGGTCTCTTTTCCGCCCATTTTTTCACTGATACACATGCAACATAAAAAGTTAGGCGAGTAAATGTACGGGCGGGTATATGGGAACCGGGTTTAACGGTCAGGTAGCGATATCTTGGTCGCAGACAGAGATTGACGGGCTTGAGGCGGCGCCTCTTGCCCATATGGTTGTCGGTGCAGCTTGGTCTTGGCGGGGCCGCAGGATCGAATTGTCGGCAGATGCTGATGTTTATGTTCAGAACGATGCATACTCAAATGTTGTATCAGCGCTGGCGTCACGAGCGGATGTTGCTTTTGACCCGCTTGCTGTAGCTCAGGGCTCGCTCGTCGAGCTGACAAATGGAGCGCAGAAATTCACTGCCGAGCTTGTGCAAATTGTCGGTGGTTCTTCTCTGATGTTGATTTTCAAGGACGGATGCCCCGAAGCGGATCAAGAGTTTTGGGTCAGTGAGGCGGCTGAGAATGTGGAGCCCGCCGATATTGGATTTATCGATGACAGTAAGGTGATTGCCTTCCCCGGTTCTGCGGCTGGGGTGATCGCAATACCCGTAGATATGCCAAAAATCGTGGGTATTGCCGCTGAATAGCAGGCCGCACCGCTGAAAATTGTATGAATGATAACGAAAACGGCCCGACTGTTCGGTTCGGCATGTTGACTCTGGTAAAACTGCAGATATAAGCGCGGCTTCATTGGTGTTGGTGGCCCCCGCAAGGGGATGCCTGTCATGGGGGAAACCTCAAGAGGACAACGCCCTTCATAGTGGCCAATGTGGCCTCGACCAAACGAAGGAGATCAGCCGTGACCAAACGCACGTCTGCCAAGTACAAAATCGACCGCCGGATGGGCGAAAACATCTGGGGTCGTCCGAAATCCCCGGTCAACCGTCGTGAATACGGCCCCGGCCAGCACGGCCAGCGCCGCAAGGGCAAACTGTCGGACTTTGGTCTGCAGCTGCGTGCCAAGCAGAAGCTGAAAGGCTATTATGGCGACCTGACCGAGAAGCAGTTCCGCCGCATCTACGCCGAAGCTGTTCGTGTGAACGGTGACACCGGTGAAAACCTGATCGGTCTGCTGGAACGTCGTCTGGACGCTGTTGTCTACCGTGCCAAGTTTGTTGCAACCGTGTTTGCCGCGCGTCAATTCGTGAACCACGGCCACGTCAAAGTGAACGGCAAGCGGGTCAACATCCCCAGCTACCGTGTTAAGGAAGGTGACGTGATCGAAGTGCGCGACAAGTCCAAGCAATTGGCCGTTGTTCTGGAAGCGGCTGCTCTGGCAGAGCGTGATGTCCCAGACTACATCGATGCGGATCACTCGAAAATGACTGCAACGTTTGTGCGCGCACCTGGCCTGAGTGATGTGCCTTACCCGGTTATGATGGAACCGAACCTGGTCGTCGAATTCTACGCGAAGAACTAATCTTCGCCGATCTGCTGAGTTTAAGGGCCGCGCTTTAAGCGCGGTCTTTTTTGATTTTGGGGGCTCTGCCCCCGTCGCTTTGCGACTCCCCCGAGATACTTTGAGCCAGATGAAGAGGCGGATCCGAGGAGGCACCCATCGGTGAGCGTTGTGATAGCGCAAGGGCTGAGCCGAGGATATCCGGGCATTTCATTCTGCTGAACCGGCGATGACCTGCTTCGAGGCGGTCTGAAGGAATTGCCGCTTTTCTCAATGCGATGAGAAGGGTAAGAGGGGCCACGTTATTGGAGCCTCTCATGAACCAGATCACCCCACAACCCGGCATTATGGACATCGCACTGTATCAGGGCGGGCAGTCACATGTTGAGGGCGTGGCTGAAGTCATCAAGCTGAGTTCCAATGAAAACCCTTTCGGACCAAGCCCCAAGGCAATCGAGGCCGTGCGCGATAGCGCAGCTTCGTTGCATCGTTATCCCAGCACCGATCACGCCAGCCTGCGCAACGCGATTGCTGAAAAGCATGGGTTGAACCCGGACCGTATTCTATGCGGCGTCGGCAGTGACGAGGTGCTGCAATTCGTAGCGCAGGCCTATGCCGGGCCGGGCGATGAGGTGATTTATACCGAGCATGGGTTTTCCATGTACCCAATCATCGCGCGCATGGCTGGGGCGACCCCGGTCATGGTTTCCGAGCGGGATCGCCGAGTGGACGTGGATAACATCCTTGCTGCGGTCACAGGCCGGACACGGATTGTCTTTGTAACCAATCCAGGGAACCCGACTTCAACAATGGTTTCTGACGCAGAGTTGGTACGGTTGGCGCAGGGGTTGCCCAACGATTGCCTAATGGTGCTGGATGGCGCCTATGCAGAATTTGTCGACGGTTTTGATGGCGGGGCAGGGTTGGTTGACCGGTTTAGCAACGTCATCATGACCCGAACATTCTCCAAGGTGTACGGTCTTGGGGGCATGCGCGTTGGCTGGGGCTATGCAGCGAAAGAGATAATCGACGTGCTGAACCGCGTCCGGCAGCCCTTCAATCTGTCTTTGACCGCACTGGCAGCCGCAGAAGCCGCTGTAGGCGACGAAGAATATCTGCGGTTTTGCCAGTCAGAGAATGCGCGCCTTCGCATTTGGTTGTCCGAGGAACTGGCCAAGGTTGGAGTGGCTTCAGATGCCTCCTGCACCAATTTCGTACTCGCCCGCTTTGCTGATCGGAACGAGGCTGAGGCTTGTGACGATTTCCTGAAAACTCAGGGTTTGATCGTTCGGCGGGTTGCGGGCTACAACCTGCCAAACGCTCTGCGGATTACCGTAGGTGACGAAAACGCCTGCCGCCGCGTGGTTGCAGCCATTACCGCGTTCAAAGGGGGCGCTGCATGACCCAGATATACGACCGTGTGGCGCTGATTGGGCTGGGCCTAATCGCTTCCTCCATGTTCTGGGCGATCAAACGCGCCGGGCTTGCAGGCGAAGTTACCGGTTATGCCCGATCTAAGGCGACACGTGAGACTGCGCGTCGTATCGGGCTTTGCGACCGGGTATGCGATACCGCGCAAGAGGCAGTCGAAGATGCTGACCTGGTGGTCCTTTGTGTTCCTGTTGGGGCGATGGGAGCCGTGGCAGGAGATATCGCACCAGTTCTGAAGCCGGGTGCAACAGTTTCGGATGTCGGGTCGGTTAAGCGTCATGTAATCAAGGCTGTCTCGCAGCACATCCCCGATGGGGTCCATTTCATTCCTGCCCACCCTCTAGCCGGAACCGAACATTCCGGCCCCGAAGCTGGTTTCGCCGAGCTGTTTGACAACCGCTGGTGTCTGCTGGTGCCAGTGGAAGGTTCGGATATAGGCGCAATCGCACAACTGCGCGCTTTCTGGGAAGGCATGGGTTCGAATGTCGATGAGATGGACGCTGATCACCATGATTTGGTTCTTGCCGTTACCTCGCATGCTCCACACTTGATCGCCTACACGATGGTGGGTGTCGCAGATGATCTTCGGCGGGTTACAGACACCGAAGTCATCAAATACTCGGCCGCCGGTTTCCGTGACTTTACGCGAATCGCAGCCTCAGATCCGACCATGTGGCGCGATGTGTTCCTGACCAACAAGGACGCGACGCTGGAGATTCTAGGGCGTTTCACCGAAGAACTCTTTGCACTTCAACGGGCTATCCGCACAGGTGACGGAGAGCAATTGTTCGACTACTTTACGCGCACTCGGGCGATCCGCCGAGGCATTATCGATGCTGGGCAGGACACGGATGCACCAGATTTTGGGCGGGGAAAGACATCGACATGAGAGGCTTGAGCAGCAGCTTATTGATAAGTTTCGTCGTATTGACGGCAACGACTTCACATTCCGCTGCGCCTGAAGCCTCTCTTGTGCCGCTGACACGCCCAGCGAACTCCGAGGTGGTTAAAACCGTTGTCACTTCCAACATCCGCCCCATCCTAAGGCCTGATTCACCTCAGGTAACGGCCGCGGCGGCCCGACCGGTTGATCTCCCATTGTTGGGGCCAGAGAATTCGATCCGGCCATTTGTTCGACCAGAACAATTGGAACAGCAAGTTCTCTTCAAGAAACGCAAGCTGCGCAAAACCTCGGTGTGCGGTGACATCGACATACAGGGCAAGGCGGTCGGGCGCGTTAATGGCAAGATCAAAGCCTGTGGGATCAAGGACGCGGTTCAGATCACGTCGGTTTCGGGGGTCAATTTAAGCCGCCCATCAACGATGGATTGCGGCACAGCGCAGGCACTGAACAAATGGGTCGACAAAGCCGTTATACCCACGTTCAAACGGCGTGGTCCGGTGGTCGAACTGCAGGTCGCCGCGCACTATGCTTGTCGAACGCGGAACAACCGCAAAGGGGCGCGAATATCCGAACACGGCAAGGGGCGCGCCATCGACATATCGGGTTTCAAGATGGCGGATGGTGAGGTGGTGACAGTCCTGGATGGTTGGCGCAAGAATCCGTCCAAGAAACAACTAACCAAAGTCTGGCGCGGCGCTTGTGGACCGTTTGGCACGGTTCTGGGGCCAAACTCGGATCGCTATCATCGGGATCATTTCCACCTTGATACTGCGCGGTATCGCAGCGGTACTTATTGCCGTTAACGGAGAACCAGCCGGGGTGCAGGGCCAAGCGGCAGCGGCCCCAAGGCGACAAACCCGTCGCGGAAATTCAGTTGTAAATCCAGCGCATTCGGATTGCCGCCCAAACCGGCCATGAACCCTAAAGCGCGGGTCACCGGATCAACTGCCTGATCAGGAAGTGCGCCTGCAGCATTTGCCATCGCGATCATATCGCGCCAATTTTCCGCCTTCATCGCGATTTCACCGGTTGGGATGCCTTGTTCGTCTACATCCAATTCTCCGGTGGCGAACAGACGCAACTCTCCCCACTTCACCTCTGCCAAACGCAGGTCGATCTCAACGGGTTGAGGGCGACGCTGCTCAAGCGCCGAGCGATCCCAAGGTTTGTCGAAAGTGACAAACATATCCAGCTCAAGTGTTTCGAACGATTGCGGTAGGGTCGAGGCTGAACGCATCAGACGCCTCAGATCATCACCAGGTGTAAATCCGTCGACATTTGCCGTAATCCCATAGCTTTCGGGTGCTCCGGATTGTTCCATCACAAGACCCAGCGTTTGACCACCAGCCTGCGGATCACCTTCGGTGGTCAGCAACCAGCGTTCAGAAGTCAGCGCCATTTTCTCGAGTACCAGTGCGACGCCAGGTTGGAGGTGCAGTTCGGCTTGTAGCTCCTCAGCCTGAACGGTTGTGGTCTGGTCGAAATAGGACAGGCGCTGTGGTGTGCTGGCAAAGCGCAGCATCTGACGGCCAGGCCAGATTGCTGGGCTTTGGAATTCGATCCAATCCGCGCTCCATGCCGTTCCGTTAACTGGATCGGCCAAAGCGGGGTTATCTAGGCGCGTGATGTGTTGAAACGGATATCCGGCTGTTGTCACGTCCGAGAAGTCAGCCTGCCAGCCCAGTTCCTGCTGCCTGTCAAACCAACCGGTCAGTGCGTTGCGCAGCCCGTAACCGGCCACAAACCAATACGCGCTCCACGCAAGGGCGATAAATACAAAAACGCGTATCAGACGACGCATGATGAATGGCCCTTTTTCCTGCCTCGGATTTGATGTTTATAGGGCCAAACAGGCAAGGACCAGTGCAATGACGATGTGGGTATTCGGATATGGATCGCTGCTGTGGAATCCGGGTTTCCCGGTAGCCCGCAGTGAACGTGCCACTTTGCATGGATATGCGCGGTCGTTTTGTATGCGTTCGATCCACCATCGCGGCACCGAAGAGGACCCCGGTCTGGTTCTGGCGCTAGACGAGCAGCCCGACGCGCTCTGCACTGGATTGGCTCTGGCCGTCGAAGCAGGACATGAAGATCGCACCTTGGCGGAGCTGCGCGAGCGCGAGCTGATCTCGTCAGCATATCTTGAACGAATGCTTGATGTGCATCTGGACTGCGGAACGATCGTGAACGCAGTGACTTACGTAATCGACGCGCATCATGTTCAGTATTGCGGTGGCCTGCCATTGGAAGAGCAGGCCCAGATCATCGCCCATGCGGTTGGCGGGCGCGGACCGAATACCGAGTATCTCTATAATACCGCGTCGCATCTGACCGATATAGGGCTGCACGACCCGGACCTTGAGTGGTTGTCGCAACGGGTGCGGACAATCAGTGCATAAACTCTTGGCGTCGCGGGACGAACTTCGTTAGGTTCAGCCCAGAGCAGACAATACCAGGAGCCACGCGCATGGCGCAGGCACATCAGGGCGTGAGACCGCATTTCTCACAACCGATCCGTCAAATCTTGATGATGCTGATTGCAATCGGGCTGTCGGGGCTAGGCGTGTTCATGGCGCTGCCCTATGTGTTGCCCGTCGTTCAAGCCAATCTGTATCTTAACGGATTCATCCTGCTCGTCTTTGTCATCGGTGTTGCCGCCTGTTTTCTGCAAGTTACGCAGTTGATCGGCTCGGTTCGCTGGATCGAAGCTTTCATCGGCGGGGTCGAGCGGGACGATGTGCGCCCGCCGCAATTATTGGCTCCACTGGCGTCGCTTCTACGTGAACGGGGTGCGCGGTCTCAGATCAGTTCCAGCTCAACCCGGTCAATCCTCGATTCCGTCGCCGAACGGGTGGAGGAGGAGCGTGAGATCACGCGTTATATCACCAACGTGCTGATCTACCTTGGTCTTTTGGGTACCTTCTTTGGACTGGCTACAACGGTTCCGGCCATCGTCGACACAATCCGCAGCCTGAACCCTCAGGAAGGCGAGGAGGGCTTGGCCGTCTTCAATCGTCTGATGACGGGACTGGAATCACAGCTGCAGGGAATGGGTGTTGCCTTTGGCTCGTCTTTACTGGGCCTGGCTGGATCACTGATCGTCGGCTTGCTGGAATTATTTGCAGGTCATGGCCAGAACCGCTTTTACCGTGAGTTGGAGGAATGGCTGTCATCAATTACCCGCGTCGGATTTGCGGCGGGTGATGAAGGGGGCGCCGAACTGGCCGTACTGACACCGGTTCTTGATGCGATGTCCGAGCAGATGGATGCCCTGCAGGATATGTTCTCGGCGCAAGAAGTTGACCGGATCAATGTCTCAACCAAACTGGGTCAATTGGTTGATGTGATCGGGGAAATGAACCAGCGGCAGGCCCAGACCGAAGGCGTTACGGCGGCATTGGAACGTGTGGCGCTGGGGCAAGATGCGCTGCTGGATCACATGCGCGAACACGGCGCGGGTGAGGGGATCGATGCCGAAAGCCGGATGCGCCTGCGATCGATGGATGTACAGCTACTGCGTATTCTCGAAGAGATTTCCGCCGGTCGTCAGGACAGCATGAACGAGCTACGCAAGGACTTCGAGCTACTGGTCAAAGCACTCACTCTTCCACGCGGCGCAGTGCGTAGCTCTCCGGAAGGAGAGTAACGGATGGCGCTGTCTCGCCGCACAGGTCAACGGTTCTCGGGCTCGGTCTGGCCCGGTTTCGTGGACGCAATGACCGGCTTGCTGATGGTTTTGACCTTTGTGTTGACCATCTTCATGGTTGTACAGTTTGTGCTGCGCGAGACCATTTCAGGCCAAGAGGATGAACTGACCGCGCTGTCCGACGAAATCGCAGCACTGGCTGGGGCGCTGGGGCTGGAAGAGCGGGAAAACAGCCGCCTTCAAGCTCGATTGGGGACACTGAATACGACCCTGAATCGGGTCGAAGATGATTTGGCGCAAGCACAAGGGCGCATCACCGACTTCGAGGCGCAGGTCGCCGCGTTGCTTGCTGATCAGGAGCGGGCACAGGGAGATATTACGGCGCTGGAAACTCAGCGTGATGAACTGCTGACCGAACAAGAGGCCCTCAATTTGGCGCTTGCCCAAAGTCGGCAGGAAATCGACGCGCAAGCCGAAGCCGCGCGTCTGGCCGCTGCACGGCGCGAAGCGCTTGAGGCCTTGATTGCCGACCTTGAAACCAACAAAGATGCTCAAGCCCTTCAAATCACTGAGCTTGAGCAACAACTGACCGAAGAAGAAGCCGCGCGTCTTGCCGAGGCGGCTGCGGCGGAAACCTTGCGCAATCGTTTGCAGGATGCAGATGCCGAGCTGACGGCGATGACACTCGCATTAGAAGCACAACGCAAGGAAGCCGAAGAAACACTGACCTTGCTGGCCGCAGCGCGGGCCGCGCAGGCAGAGTTGGAGCAGAAATTTGGCGAAATCAATGCCGAAGAGTTAAGAGCTCAGCTTCAGGCTGCGCTAGAGGCACAAACGCAAGCTCAGGCGCAGGTCGACGAACAAAAGTCACTCGCAGACGAGCGTGCCGCGCTCTTGGCTTTGGCACAAGATACACTTGCGTCAGAGAAAGAGATATCGGCAGAGGCGCAGCGGCAGACCGCCCTGTTGAATCAGCAGATGTCGGCGTTGCGCAGCCAGCTCGGATCATTGCAGGCGCTTTTGGATGATTATGAAGATCGAAATGCGGCAGCCGAAATTCAAATTCAGACGCTGGGGCAGGATTTGAATGCAGCCCTCGCGCGTGCGGCCTCGGAAGAGCGCCGCCGAAGGTTGCTGGAAGAGGCCGAGCGTATCCGTCTTGAGGCCGAAGCCGAGGAGCTCGCCGGTCAAAACCAGGAGCTGACAGCACAGGCGGAGGATCTGCAACGTTACCGCTCGGAATTCTTCGGGCGTTTGCGGGATGTGCTGGGCGATCAGGAAGGTGTTCGGATCGAGGGTGACAGATTCGTATTCTCGTCCGAGGTTCTTTTTGCCACAGGCTCGGCAGAGTTGTCCGTCGAAGGCCGCCAAGAGGTCGCCAAGGTCGCCAATATTCTGCGTAGTGTCGCCGCAGAAATCCCTGATGGATTGAATTGGGTCATCCGGGTCGATGGGCATACCGACAATGTACCGCTTGTGAGCACTGGACGGTATCGCGACAATTGGGAACTCAGCCAGGGCCGCGCTTTGTCTGTGGTGCGCTATATGGTTGATGCGCTGGGTATTCCTCCGGATCGGCTTGCAGCAAATGGGTTCGGGGAATTCCAGCCCGTTAACCCAGCGGACACCCCCGAGGCCCGTGCGCAGAATCGTCGGATCGAGTTGAAACTGACTGAGCGGTAAGCAGCAAACGAGTATCAGACCAACCCGTGAATTCGGGCAAAGGGATCGTGGCTCTTGTCCTTGTGCCACGAATACTCGCACCACTTGGCAACTTCCTCGGCTCTGTCTTCTCCGTGCATCAAGGCGATAGCGCCCAGCGTCATGTCCATACCGGCAGAAACTCCGGATGACGTCAGGAAGGGGCCATCTTCGACCCATCGCGCCTGAGGCACCCAGTTGACATTTGGCCCCTGCGTGCGGACCCACGAATACGCAGCCTTATTCGTGGTGGCGCGCCGATTGTCCAAAACACCAGCTTTGGCAAGAAGAGCGCTGCCGGTGCAAACACTCAGGGTGAACTCCACCTTCTCGGCGCTGGTCGAGATCCAGTCCAGCAGGCGGTGATTCCCGACCTCGCGGCGCGTTCCGGCACCACCGGGGACGAAGAGGATATCATAGTGAGTATCGTCGCTGATCGAGTGTTCGGCGATCGCTTTCAGCTTTTGGTTGCTTTGAATTGGCCCTGGGGTTTCAGCGACAAGTCCCAATTGGAAATCGTCCTCCAGAAGACCGAACATCTCCATCGGGCCAAAGACATCCAGCAATTCAAACCCGGGAAATATCAATGCACCGATTCTACGCAATTCTGCACCTGTTCTCAGCCGACTTATGCAGATGAAAAACGCCTGCCAAATGAAGTTGGCAGGCGTTCAAGCAGGTTTCAAGATTAAGGTCAGTCTGCTGTCAGCAGCGGGGGCTTGTCACCGGGTATACGTGGCTGATCGGGCCCCAGGATTTCAAGGCTCAATTCGCCTTTTTTGACCGAAACACGGACCACGCCACCTTTGGCCAATTTACCGAACAGCAACTCCTCGGCCAGAGGCTTCTTGATGTGCTCCTGAATGACACGTCCCAGCGGACGTGCGCCCATCTTGTCATCATAGCCCTTGTCGGCCAGCCATTCGGCAGCACGGGGGGTCAGATCGATGGTCACGCCACGATCCAGCAATTGAGCTTCAAGCTGCAAGACGAACTTTTCGACGACTTGCAAGATGACCTCTTTAGGCAGCGGCGCAAATGAGATCACAGCGTCTAGGCGGTTGCGGAATTCCGGCGTGAACATGCGTTCGATCGCTGCAGTGTCCTCGCCTTCGCGACGGTCGCGGGCAAAGCCGATGGCGGCCTTGGCTTGTTCCTGAGCCCCTGCATTCGAGGTCATGATCAGCACGACGTTGCGGAAGTTCACCGTTCGACCGTTGTGATCGGTCAACTCGCCATGATCCATCACCTGCAGCAGGATATTGAACACATCCGGGTGTGCCTTTTCGATTTCATCAAGCAACAGCACACAATGCGGATGCTGGTCGACGCCATCGGTCAACAGACCGCCCTGATCAAACCCGACATAACCCGGAGGGGCACCAATTAGGCGGCTGACCGCGTGCTTCTCCATGTATTCCGACATGTCAAAGCGCAGCAGTTCCACACCCAGCGTATCCGCCAGTTGTTTCGCCACCTCGGTTTTACCCACACCGGTCGGACCGGCAAACAGATAGTTACCGATGGGTTTCTCTGGTTCCCGCAAACCGGCACGGGCCAGTTTGATGGCGCTGGACAGCGCTTCGATGGCCTCATCCTGACCAAACACCACGCGTTTCAGCGAGGTTTCGAGATCTTTCAGAACCTCCGCGTCGTCCTTGGTAACGTTCTTGGGTGGGATACGCGCAATCTTTGCAACCACCGCCTCGATCTCTTTGACGCCGATGGTCTTGCGCCGTTTGCTTTCGGCCAGCAGATGCTGTGCCGCTCCGGCCTCGTCGATCACGTCGATGGCCTTGTCAGGCAGTTTGCGGTCATTGATGTAGCGGGCCGACAGTTCGACAGCCGTCTTGATCGCATCCGCCGTGTACTTGATCGAGTGATGCTCTTCAAAATACGGTTTCAGACCACGCAGAATCTTCACGCTGTCTTCGACCGAAGGCTCGTTCACATCAATCTTCTGGAACCGACGGCTAAGCGCACGGTCTTTTTCGAAATGCTGACGGAACTCCTTGTAAGTGGTTGAGCCCATTGTGCGCAGTTTGCCGCCCTGAAGCGCCGGCTTCAGCAGGTTAGATGCATCCATGGCTCCACCCGAAGTCGCTCCAGCGCCGATTACGGTGTGAATTTCGTCGATGAAGAGAACCGCATCGGGGTGTTCTTCCAACTCGGTCACAACCGCTTTTAGCCGCTCTTCGAAGTCACCACGATAGCGGGTCCCTGCGAGCAAGGCCCCCATGTCGAGCGAATAGATAGTGGTTTCCGACAGAACGTCGGGAGCTTCTCCAGACACGATCTTGTGCGCCAAGCCTTCCGCGATGGCAGTTTTGCCTACACCTGGGTCCCCTACCAACAGGGGGTTGTTTTTGCGGCGGCGACACAGCACCTGGATGCAGCGTTCAACCTCGTCCGAGCGTCCGATCAGCGGATCAACATCTCCCGCGCGCGATTTCGCGTTCAAATCGATGCAATACTTGCCAAGCGCGCTTTCCTTTTGATCGGCCTCGCCAGAGGTGGTCTGCGCTTCTTCTTCGGCTTCATCCGCACCTGTCACCGGCCGGTTTTCACCATAGGCCGGGTCCTTCGCGACACCGTGGGCGATAAAGTTCACCGCGTCATAGCGGGTCATGTCCTGTTCTTGCAGGAAATAGGCCGCGTTGCTCTCGCGTTCGGCGAAAATTGCGACCAGAACATTCGCCCCGGTCACTTCGGTGCGGCCAGAGCTTTGAACATGGATCGCTGCACGCTGGATGACACGTTGGAACGCAGCCGTTGGCACGGCCTCGGACCCATCTATGTCGGTGACGAGATTCGAAAGATCCTCGTCGATGAATTCAACCAGCGTGCTGCGCAACTCATCCAGATCAACGCTGCATGCTTTCATAACGCGTATCGCGTCGGGTTCTTCCAACAGCGCCAGCAGCAAATGCTCTAGCGTTGCAAATTCATGTCGCCGTTCATTCGCCGCCGCAAGGGCCGCGTGGATGGCTTGTTCAAGTGTGCTCGAGAATGAAGGCACGCGGGTGCTCCTCTGTATTGGGCCGGAAGGGGGCCTTAGGCCGGATCCCCATCCCAACCATGTCCTCATACTATTAGAGTTTGGTTGATCGTGGCCCGGCTTCAAGGGTTTTCTTTCACTTGACAGTCACATTTGTTGTGACCGTGGCCGTGATAGGGGCTTGAAAGGCACTAAAAGCGGTCTTTTCGGGCACGTATTTCGGCAAAAACTGACGCTGGGTCAGAATTTTTCATACCCAGATGGGCCTGAATCACCGGATCCGCAGCGCGCAGAAACGGATTTGTCGCCTTTTCCTGCCCCAAAACTGAGGGCACTGTGGGTTCTCCGGCAGCGCGGGCGCGGTTGATATCGGCTACGCGATCCAACAGGGCAGGGTTGTCAGGATCGATTGTCAGGGCGAATTTGGCGTTTGACTGCGTATATTCGTGGCCCGAGCACACGATTGTTTCATCTGGCAGGGCCGCCAGCTTGCTCAGAGAGGCCCACATTTGTTCGGGCGTGCCCTCGAACAACCGACCGCATCCCAAAGCCATCAGGCTGTCCGCCGTAAAGACGGCGCCGGATTGCGGCATGTAGAATGCAATGTGCCCGACGGTATGACCCGGGACATCCAGAACTTCGACCGGTTCGCTGCCTATATAGAATGTGTCACCTTCAACAACTGCCTGGTCGAGTTTTGGCAGTCGGTGTTCATCCGCCTTTGCACCGATCACTCGCGCAGGTTGTTTTTCCAGTATGCCACTCAATCCATCCACATGGTCCCAATGATGGTGCGTCAGCAACACGTGGCTTAATTGCCAGCCTCGCGCCTCAAGTTCCGCCAGAATCGGAGCGGATTCTGGCGCGTCTACCAATGCGGTCTCGCCACTGACGGGATCGTGGGTGAGAAAGGCATAATTATCGCTCAGGCAGGGGACGGTTACGATCTCAAGAGGCATGGCCTTTTGCCCTTTCATTGCTAGACTGCGCCCAGCTAAGCCGATTGACCGGGTGTCCGCAATGCATCTTGATGTGCAGGATCTGAGGAATTTTTACTATCGCAGCACCCTAGGTCGCGCGGCCCAAGCGGCGATCCGTGGGCGACTGGTGGATCTTTGGCCCGAAGCCAAAGGGCAAACTGTTGTAGGTTTTGGTTTTGCTGTACCTTTGTTGCGACCCTACCTCAAAGATGCACGTCGTGTGATCGGCTTGATGCCGGGGCCGCAGGGCGTAATGCCATGGCCAGCGGGAATGCCCAATGTCTCGGTTCTGACCGAAGAGACGATGTGGCCAATCGAAACTGGTCACGTTGATAAACTGGTGGTGATGCATGGTTTGGAAAACTCTAACCGGCCCAGCCAGTTGCTGGAAGAATGCTGGCGCGTGTTGGGACCCGGTGGGCGGGCACTATTTGTCGTACCGAACCGGGCCGGACTTTGGTCGCGTTCAGACCGGACGCCGTTCGGCTTTGGGCAACCCTATTCAACAACCCAACTTGAGAACCAACTGCGCGCGCATCACTTTGTACCCGAAAGCCATTGCTCGGCGCTATATCTTCCGCCCTCGTTTCGTCGGTTTTGGCTGAAATCAGGTAGCCTGATCGAAAAAACTGGGCAGCGGATTCCAACCGTCATGGCCGGGGGGGTACTGATGGTTGAGGCGACCAAACTTATCCGGCCACCCAGTGGAAACGTCACCAAAGACGCCGCGAAACGTCCGATCAAAGCGCTGGATGGTTTGTTGAAGCCTGCGTGACAATCCGGCGCGTTTCGAATGGAAAAAATGCGGGAAAAAGGTCACAGGAATCGCAAAAACCTGCATATTCGTAACATTTTTCAACTGCCGCAATCGGTCCAAAGGGTCGCACTTGGCTTAAGTATATGAAAAATATGGATTTGTGGATAAATCTGTTACCGCTATAGCGTATTGCTTGGTTGGAACACCTCTGCTACATCCCCGGTGATTTTGATCCCCGCCCTAAATGGACGGGGTTTCCTCACGCCCCAAGGTAGCGGCCGCTACTCTAAATCGGGGCCTCAAATATCGGAAGGGTGGACGTGTCCGAACCAGCTTCGATTTCCACAGGCATTGCCGAGCGCTATGCCACCGCGATCTTCGAGATCGCGAAAGAGAATAATGACCTCGCAGGTCTGGAAACCGGAATCAACGATCTGGCAGCAGCATTGGGCGACAGCGCCGAATTGCGCGACCTGATTGCATCGCCTCTGGTTTCGCGCGCCGAACAGGAAAGCGCAATCACCGCAGTTGCCGACAAGATGGGCCTGCATGCCATCCTGCGCAATACGCTGGGTCTGATGGCGCAGAAACGCCGCCTGTTTGTTGTACCGCAACTGGTACAGGTTCTGCGCGACATGCTGGCGGATGAGCGCGGCGAAGTGACTGCTGATGTCGCATCGGCCAAGGCACTGACCAAGACTCAAATGGATAAACTGTCCAAGACGCTGTCCGAGCGTGTGGGCAAGACCGTAACAATCAATGCGACCGTGGATGAAAGCCTCATCGGCGGTCTTGTCGTTAAAGTGGGCTCGAAAATGATCGATAGCTCGATCCGTTCGAAGCTCAACTCCCTACAGAATGCAATGAAAGAGGTCGGATAAATGGGAATCCAAGCTGCAGAGATTTCTGCAATCCTGAAGGACCAGATCAAGAATTTTGGTCAGGAAGCCGAAGTGGCCGAGATCGGCCGCGTGCTGAGCGTCGGTGACGGGATTGCCCGTGTATACGGCCTGGACAATGTGCAAGCCGGTGAGATGGTAGAATTCCCCGGTGGCATCATGGGCATGGCTCTGAACCTGGAAAGCGACAACGTTGGTGTCGTTATCTTCGGTTCTGACCGTGACATCAAAGAAGGTGACACTGTTAAGCGCACCAACTCGATCGTGGACGTTCCGATCGGTGATGAACTGCTGGGCCGCGTTGTGGACGGTCTGGGCAACCCGCTGGACGGCAAAGGCCCGATCAATGCCTCCAAGCGTGGCGTTGCAGACGTTAAAGCCCCTGGCATCATCCCGCGTAAATCGGTGCACGAGCCGATGGCAACCGGCCTGAAATCGGTCGACGCGATGATCCCGATCGGCCGTGGCCAGCGGGAACTGATCATTGGTGACCGTCAGACCGGCAAAACTGCTGTGGCTCTGGACACCATCCTGAACCAGAAAGTCTATAACGACGCAGCAGGCGACGACGAGTCGAAGAAACTGTACTGCGTTTACGTTGCGGTTGGTCAGAAGCGTTCGACCGTTGCACAGCTGGTGAAGAAACTGGAAGAGTCCGGCGCGATTGAATACTCGATTGTTGTGGCCGCGACCGCGTCCGACCCGGCACCGATGCAGTTCCTGGCGCCTTATGCCGCGACTGCGATGGCTGAATACTTCCGTGACAACGGTCGCCACGCGCTGATCATCTATGATGACCTGTCGAAACAGGCAGTATCGTATCGTCAGATGTCGCTGCTGCTGCGTCGTCCGCCCGGACGTGAAGCCTATCCTGGCGACGTTTTCTACCTCCACTCGCGTCTGCTGGAGCGTTCGGCGAAGCTGAACGAAGACTTCGGTGCAGGTTCGCTGACCGCTCTGCCGGTTATCGAAACTCAGGGTGGTGACGTTTCGGCGTTTATTCCGACCAACGTGATCTCGATCACCGACGGTCAGATCTTCCTGGAAACCGAACTGTTCTACCAAGGTATCCGTCCTGCTGTGAACACCGGTCTGTCGGTTTCGCGTGTGGGCTCCTCGGCTCAAACCGATGCGATGAAATCGGTTGCTGGTCCTGTTAAGCTGGAACTGGCTCAGTACCGCGAAATGGCTGCGTTTGCGCAGTTCGGTTCGGACCTCGACGCCGCAACTCAGCAGCTGCTGAACCGTGGTGCGCGTCTGACCGAGCTGATGAAACAGCCGCAGTACTCGCCGCTGACCAACGCCGAAATCGTCTGCGTCATCTTCGCAGGCACCAACGGCTACCTCGACAAGATCGACGTATCTGACGTTGGCCGCTATGAGGCTGGCCTGCTGGCGCACCTGCGCGGCAAGCACGCTGACCTGCTGAAGTGGATCACCGACGAAGATCCGAAGATCAAAGGTGACGCAGCAGACAAACTCAAGGCAGCGATCGACGAATACGCCGCGACCTTCGCTTGATAGGGGGTTCCGATGCCTAGTCTGAAGGACCTTAAAAACAGGATCGAGTCGGTCAAATCGACCCGCAAGATCACCAAGGCCATGCAGATGGTCGCGGCAGCAAAACTGCGCCGCGCCCAGGAATCTGCCGAAGCCTCGCGCCCTTATGCCGAACGGTTCAATGCCGTGATGGCGGGGCTGGCGGCGTCGGTCGGGGGCAGCGACAGCGCTCCCAAGTTGCTCCGCGGTACGGGCAGCGATGATGTCCATCTGCTGGTTGTGATGACAGCTGAACGCGGCCTGTGTGGCGGCTTCAACGCAAACATCGCCAAGCTTGCCCGCGCCAAAGCGGACGAGCTGCGCGGCAAAGGCAAGACGGTCAAGGTTTTGACCGTCGGCAAGAAAGGCCGCGATGCGCTCAAGCGTGATTTTGGCGATCTGTTCGTTGGGCATATCGACCTGAGTGAGGTCAAGCGCATTGGCTACAACAACGCGCAAGACATCGCCAAGGACGTCCTGTTACGTTTCGACGGGGGTGAGTTCGACGTTGCCACGATCTTCTACTCGAAGTTCGTCAACGTTGTGACCCAGATCCCGACGGCACAGCAGGTCATCCCCGCCTCGTTCGAGGAAACCGAGGATGACGACAGCGGTGCCGTGTTCGATTACGAGCCCAGCGAAGAGGCCATCCTGGCCGACCTGCTTCCCAAGGGGGTCGCGACCGCGATCTTCTCGGCTCTGCTCGAAAACGGAGCGTCTGAACAGGGTGCACGGATGTCCGCGATGGACAACGCGACACGCAACGCGGGTGAAATGATCGACAAGCTGACGATCCAGTTCAACCGCTCGCGTCAGGCCGTGATCACCAACGAGCTGATTGAAATTATTTCCGGCGCCGAAGCGCTGTAGAGACATACCGGAGACGAAACATGGCGAATGCAAAAGGCAAAGTCACACAGATCATCGGGGCCGTCGTCGACGTGCACTTCGAAGATCAGCTGCCTGAAATTCTGAACGCGCTGGAAACCACCAACAACGGCAAGCGCCTGGTGTTGGAAGTTGCTCAGCACCTGGGTGAAAACACCGTCCGCACCATCGCAATGGACGCGACCGAAGGTCTGGTCCGTGGCGAAGCCGTCACCGACACCGGCGCACCGATCTCGGTTCCGGTTGGTAACGCCACCCTGGGCCGCATCCTGAACGTGGTTGGTGAGCCGATCGACGAAAAAGGCCCGGTTGAAGCAACCGAGGCTCGAGCGATCCACCAGCCCGCGCCGACATTCGACGAACAGTCGACCGAGTCGGAAGTTCTGGTAACCGGCATCAAGGTTGTTGACCTGCTGGCCCCCTACGCCAAAGGCGGTAAGATCGGCCTGTTCGGCGGTGCCGGCGTTGGTAAAACCGTTCTGATCATGGAACTGATCAACAACATCGCAAAAGTGCACTCTGGCTTCTCGGTGTTCGCGGGTGTTGGCGAACGGACCCGTGAAGGGAACGACCTGTATCACGAGATGATCGAATCGAACGTTATTAAGCCGGACAACCTGTCAGAATCGCAGGTTGCCCTGGTTTACGGTCAGATGAACGAACCTCCGGGAGCACGTGCACGTGTTGCTCTGACCGGTCTGACTCTGGCCGAGCAGTTCCGCGACCAATCCGGTACCGACGTTCTGTTCTTCGTCGACAACATCTTCCGCTTTACACAGGCGGGTTCCGAGGTGTCGGCTCTGCTGGGTCGTATTCCTTCGGCGGTGGGTTACCAGCCGACACTGGCTACCGACATGGGCGCCCTGCAGGAACGTATCACCTCGACCAAGTCGGGCTCGATCACATCGGTTCAGGCGATCTACGTGCCTGCGGACGACCTTACCGACCCTGCGCCGGCAACCTCATTTGCTCACTTGGACGCGACCACTGTTCTTAACCGTGCGATCTCGGAAAAGGGTATCTACCCGGCGGTTGACCCGCTCGACTCGACCTCGCGTCTGCTCGATCCGGCCATCGTTGGTGAAGAGCACTACAAAGTTGCGACCGATGTTCAGCAGATCCTCCAGCGCTACAAGTCGCTGCAGGACATCATCGCCATCCTCGGCATGGACGAACTGTCGGAAGAGGACAAACTGACCGTGGCCCGTGCCCGTAAGATCGAGCGCTTCCTGTCGCAGCCGTTCGACGTGGCCGAAGTCTTCACCGGTTCGCCCGGCGTTCAGGTTCCTCTGGATGTGACCATCGCGTCGTTCAAAGCGGTTGTCGCTGGCGAATACGATCACCTGCCCGAAGCGGCCTTCCTGATGGTTGGCGGCATCGAAGAAGTGATCGCCAAAGCGGAGAAGATGGCCGCAGAAGCCGCCTAAGGAGTATCCCTGATGGCAAACACGATGCAATTCGACCTCGTCAGCCCCGAGCGGAGCCTCGCTTCGCTTGAGGCGACGGCGGTCCAGATCCCCGGCGCGGACGGGGACATGACGGCGATGCCCGATCATGCCCCCACAATCACTACGCTGCGCCCGGGCATCCTGAAGGTCGAGGCACCCGCAGGCGCCAGCGAATACTTGGTCACCGGCGGGTTTGCCCAGATCAACGGCGATGGCCTTTCGGTTCTGGCAGAAAAAGCCATTCCGGTCGCAGAAGTGACCCGGTCGCATATGGATGACCTGATCGCGGAAGCCCGCGCCTCGCATGAGGCCGCGAAAGCGGGTGACGATCAATCCATTGTCGACGATGCAGCAAAGTTGCTGGCTGATATGGAAGCCCTTGGAACGCATATGAGCCTATAAAGGTTCATCTCAACCCATTCGAAACGGCCCTGCTTTGCGGGGCCGTTTTTTTGTCGTGATTTCGTCAAAGGTGCAGGGTAAGGTACCGGAATTGAAAGAAAAGACGACACGATGAAGAAATTTCTGACCCATCCCATCGGTATTGATCAGGGCGAATCCGTTTTGTTTTCCGATTTCGCCGACGGTGGAGATATGTGGACCGGGCAAGGCGCGCGCGAACGCCGAACCGCCATTCGGTTCAAAGAGGCGTTTCGATCAGTGCCATTTGTGCAGATCGGTGTGGCGCTTTGGGATGTGGATACGTCATCTGCGCTGCGAGCTGAGGTGCAGGCAGAAGATATTACCCCCGAGGGATTTAATGCTGTGTTTAGGACTTGGTCTGATACGCGAATTGCTAGAATTCGGGTATCCTGGACAGCGATCGGCGAGGTAGCGCACGAGGATGATTGGAATATTTCCTGAGTCCGTATTGCACGTAAGAGGAGATTGCACCTTTTTGACAGCCGTACCATAACGGAAAAAGCGCCTGCGACGCGCGATGGATACGGAGGACCTTGTCGGTGTTTTCACGCGAGCACATTAAATACAAAGCTTTGAATCTGCCTGATCGTATGGACATGCCGGATGACGAGATGTTGAGTGAGGCGCTGGCATTTTATGACAAGATGAAGCGTCGCCATACCGTACGGGACTATTCGGACCGCCCTGTGTCACGCGCAGTCATCGAAGAGTGTATTCGCGCCGCAGGAACCGCTCCATCAGGGGCTAATCATCAGCCTTGGCACTTCGTCGCAATTTCAAATCCCGAGATGAAGCGCCGAATTCGCGAGGAAGCGGAAGAAGAGGAACGTAAGTTCTATGATGGCGGTGCCGGGGATGAATGGCTGAAAGCGCTGGAACCGATTGGAACAAATGACCAGAAGCCGCACCTTGAAGATGCGCCGTGGTTAATTGTGATATTCGCTCAAAGATGGGGCCATTTCGATGATGGGGTGCGGTTCAAGAATTACTATGTGCCCGAGAGTACAGGTATTGCGACGGGCTTCCTGCTAACGGCATTGCATCACGCTGGGTTGGTCTCCCTGACCCATACACCCAACCCTATGAAATTCCTGAATAAACTATTGGATCGCCCTGATCAGGAAAAACCGATCATGATCGTTGCGGTTGGTCATCCGAGTGAAGAGGCGAAGGTGCCGAAAGTAGCAAAGATGAAAAAGCCGTTGGATGAAATCATGACGGTCGCCGAGTAGCAGGCCGTCATGATCTCAAATGGCAGAAGTTGTGGTCAGCAGTTTTGCTGATTAGTCCATGTGATAGAGCGACTCGTAAATCGGAGTCAGCGTCTTATCCTCGAACAGGGATGACACACTGGTGCCGTTCCAGATATTCAGGATTGCCTGCGTGAAGATCGGAGCCGTAGGTACGATGCGGATATTTGCGGCCTTTTCGATCTCGGCTGTTGGTTGGATTGTGTCCGAAAGCACCAAAGATTTCATGACCGAATTGGTTACACGTTCAACTGCAGGTCCGCTCATGACGCCATGCGTGATATAGGAATGCACCTCTTTGGCGCCATTATCTATCAGCACCTGGGCAGCTTTACATAGTGTACCTGCTGTATCGCAGATGTCGTCCACGATCAGGCAGATCTTGTCTTTGACGTCACCGATCACTGTCATCTCAGCAATTTCACCGGCTTTTTCGCGGCGCTTGTCAACGATCGACAACGGAGCGTTGATACGTTTGGCCAATTCGCGCGCGCGCGCAACACCGCCAACATCCGGCGAGACCACCATCAGATCGTCCATCTGATCTTTGAATTGCTTCTTCACATCTAGGGCAAAAATCGGTGAGGCATAGAGGTTGTCCACCGGCATGTCGAAAAAGCCCTGAATCTGGGCGGCGTGCAGATCCATCGTAAGGATACGCTCGATCCCTGCGCCAGTCAGCATGTTAGCCACCAGCTTGGCACTTATCGGTGTGCGCGCTTTAGTGCGGCGGTCCTGTCGGGCATAGCCGAAATAGGGGATCACAGCAGTGATGCGGGCCGCGGACGAACGGCGCAGGGCATCGGCAATGATCAGCAACTCCATCAGGTTGTCATTGGCCGGGTTCGAGGTCGGCTGGATGATGAACATATCTTCGCCGCGCACGTTCTCGAATACCTCGACGAAAATCTCGCCGTCGTTGAACCGTTCGACCCGCGCATCGACCAGCCCCTGGTCAACGCCGCGATGCAGGCTCATGCGGCGGGCAATGGTTTCGGCAAGCGGAAGATTGGCGTTCCCAGCGATAAGCTTGGGTTCGTGAAGTGTCGGCATCGGCTGATTTTCCCCGGGCAGCAGTGGCAATGTGACAGATTCGTGATGTTGACACCGCTTAGCATGGGTCTACCGTCGCGCAAAGATAACGCAGCGGAGAAAGTGAACATGGCCCAGATTGACTACTTTTTTGCGACACTCTCGCCCTATTCCTACCTGGCGGGGATGCGACTTGAAGAGATTGCAGCCAAGCATGGTGCGACGATCAATTATAAACCGCTGGATATCATTGCTCTGTTCGGCCGAACCGGGGGAGTGCCTCCAAAAGATCGACATATCTCACGTATCGAATACCGCGCGCAGGAACTGGTTCGCCAAGCGCGTAATCTGGACATGCCGCTGAACCTGCGACCCGCGCACTGGCCTACGAATATGGCTCCGTCCTCATATGCCGTGATAGCGGCCATTCAGGATGGATCAGGAGATGTCGGAAAGCTGTGCCATTCTTTCCTGCGAGCGTGCTGGGCGGAAGAAAAGGACATCGCCGACGATGGCGTTATCCGCGATTGCCTGGAACAGGCCGGGTTTAATCCAAGTCTTGCCGATAGCGGTCTTCTGGTAGGTGCGGAAACCTATGCCGCCAATCTTGAAGAGGCCGTGGATCGTGGTGTATTCGGCGCGCCGTTTTATATCACACCGGACGGTCAAAGGTTCTGGGGCCAAGACCGTCTTGACGACCTGGACCGTCATCTCGCTGAGATGAAATAGCCGGGCAGACGCGTCCGACTAAAAAAGGCTCAGAAACTGGTCGATCTGTTCGGTTCCGATGGACCAGTCGCAAACCAGGCGGCAGGCCAGCATCTCGTCATCGTCTTCGCCCGCCAGCGTATCGCCCCACAGGTGATAGACAGCGCCTGCCTCGTGCAGGCGCTTGTGCTGGTTGCGGGGGAAACTGGCGAATACCATGTTGGCTTGGGGTTCATGCAGGAACTCTGCGCCGAGTGCACGCAACCCGTCCGCGAGACGCGCGCAGTTGGCATTGGCCTTGCGGGCAGATTTCAACCACAGGTCATCCTTTAGGTAGGCGGCCATTTGGGCCGACAGGTAACGGTGCTTGGAAAACAGGTGCGCACCGCGCTTACGTCGCAGCTCGAATTCCCATGCTTTGCTTTCGTCGAAGAAGATCACGGCCTCGACACCCATCAGCCCGTTTTTGGTGCCGCCAAAACTGACCGCATCAACACCGGCTTTCCATGTCATCTCAGCGGGTGAGCAATTTAGGGCAACCAGAGCGTTGGTGAAACGAGCGCCATCCAAATGCACCGGCAAACCATAAGATTTGGCAACACCACATAGGGCTTGCAGTTCGGCCAGCGAGTAAACCGAGCCGCGCTCGGTCACCTGAGTGATAGAGACAGGCCCGCGTTGAGGACCATGAACGCCGCGGGTTTCTTCCCCCTCAATGGACTTGGTCAACGCTTCGGGGGTCATTTTGTCGCCACCCGGCACCAGTGTTAGCTTTGCGCCGGTGTAGAATTCGGGCGCGTTGCACTCATCCTCATGAATATGAGCGACGGGTGAACAGAACACGGTTTCCCACGGCTTGCACAGTGTAGCCAACGCCAGTGAATTCGCCGCCGTTCCCGTAGCGACCAGATAGACAGCCGCGCCGGGTGCTTCGAAAATACCTCGGATTTGGTCTCGCACTTCATTCATCAGAGTGTCCGCGCCGTAAGCCATCTGATAGTCCTGATTGGCCTCGGCCAACGCGGTCAGAACTTCGGGATGAACAGGCCCGGAATTGTCAGAGGCAAAATGCATCAGCTCGGCTCCTCGATGATGTAGTCTTCCCATTCTTCCATGGGTGTTTCGAATTCAGATACGGTTCGCCCCTGCACGGAAACTTCGGCGGTATGAACGCTGTCTGGCGTACCTGATACCAAAGGATGCCAGTCGTAAAGTGGTTTGCCTTCCCACAGCAGTCGGTAGGCGCAGGTCTGGGGTAACCAATAGGCATGACTGTCGATGTTATCGGGTGTCATGACGATGCATTCGGGTACGAACTGGTGCCGGATGTCATATTGCGTGCATCGGCAGGTTTCGTCATCCAAAAGACGGCAGGCAACACATGTCAGGGCGACCTCGCCGGTATCTTCGTCTTCCAGTTTGTTCAGGCAGCATTTGCCGCAGCCATCGCACAGGGCCTCCCACTCACGCTGGTTCATCTTGCGCAGCGGCTTGCGCTCCCAGAACCGGTGCGTGAGGCCAGCTCGATCGATTGGATCCGTGGTCATGTACTAGCCAGTATCTCTCTCGCGCGCGCGCAATCGGCATCCATCTGCGAGATCAACCCGTCAAGGCCGTCGAATGTCATTTCGGGCCGCAGATAGTCGACCAGACCAACGGACAGCGTCGCGCCGTAAAGATCGCCTGAGAAATCGAACAGGAATGTTTCGATGTTGGGAACCTCACCTTGGAACATTGGCCGGGTCCCGACCGATGCCGCCCCGTGATAGCTGCCCTGATGTGGGCCATCCAGGACGTCGACCAGAACTGCATAAACACCGAATCTCGGAGGGTGCAGCCCTTCGATCGACATATTGGCCGTCGGGTATCCCAAGTCGCGTCCACGTTGCTCGCCTCCAACGACCTCGCCCTCGATCCGATGCCAGTGACCCAGCATTGTTGCCGCATCACGCGGACGTCCCTCTGACAGAGCCGTACGGATCGCAGTGGATGAGACCACATTCTCGGTTCGCTCCAACAGGGGTGCGATGGTTACACCGAACCCCATCTCTTCGCCGAAGCGAACCAGGTCCTGAGGGTTGCCGCTGCGTCCTTTGCCGAAACAAAAGTCAGCGCCCACGACAACATGAGACAGCCCCAGACCATCACATATGACGTTTCTGGCGAAAGCTTCAGGGGTCATTCCCGCCAGCGCCGAATTGAAGGGAAGTTCATAAAGCTTCTGCACGCCGAGCTTTTCCAGCCGGTGCGCGCGCGCATTGCCGCGCATCAGACGAAAGGGCGGAGCCTCTGGGGCAAAATACTCTCGTGGATGCGGCTCGAAGGTCATGACTCCCAGCGGTGCATTCAATTCAGCATTGCGCGCAAGTGCAATGACGGATTGATGCCCTAAATGAACGCCGTCAAAGTTTCCAATGGCAACGCTGGCACCACGATCTTCTGGCTCGACAAACTGGAAGTCACGAATGATCTGCATGAGGATTGCCTAGCGGGACTGACCGTCAGGTTCAAGCCGCAGATCGGCTAAGCTGCGTGATCAGTCGAACTTGCGGCTTGGTGCCAGCACCATGGCCTCGCCCACCAGCACTTTCTTACCGTCGACTGCGCAGTGACAATCCAGCTTGACCCGACGTTTGGAGAAATCGATATCGATCACCTTGACCTCGGCATAAACCATGTCACCCGGACGCACCGGGGCCAGGAACTTGAGCGACTGTCCCATGTATACGGTCCCATGTCCGGGCAGCTGCTCCCCGATCACGGCAGAGATCAGGCCAGCGGTCAGCATGCCATGCGCTATACGCCCTTCGAAAATCGTATCTCGGGCATAATCATCATCCAGATGAACTGGGTTACGGTCTGTCGACACCTGGGCAAACATCTCGATGTCTTCATCTGTCACCACTTTGCGCAGATGCCGTGACATGCCCATTTCGATGTCTTCGATACAAATCGTTCCGCGTGGAAGGTTGTCCAACATGCTGCCCTCATCCGAGATCGAAAGAGCAACAAAAGACCATCATTTGTCGCTCATCGGCAACTTTATTACTTCGCAGTTGCAGAAAATCAAGTCTTTTTTGCTATCTCAAGCGGCCAATCGAGAAGGTTGGGTTAATCTGTTCTTTTTCGTTATGTACCCGCAATGCATCCTCATCCGGGTGATGTGCGGTTTTGGTTTCAGCAGCGGCCAGTCCCCCCGTGATGAACAAGGTGTCAATGCCTTCACCCATGCCCCCCGCGATGTCTGTCTGCGGCCCGTCACCAATCGCCAGTATCTCGGAATCCGAGGCGTCGACTCCGATTGCTTGTAGCCTTCGTCGTGCCAGATCATAGATCGGCGGGTGCGGTTTGCCGAAATACAGGCTTTCACCTCCCATCTCACTGTAAAGCCGGGCTAAAGCTCCTGCACACCACTCGCGTGTTTCGCCTCGGTCCACGACGATATCGGGGTTGGCGCAAAGCAGTTTCAATCCTTTCTGCTTGGCATACAGAAAGTCGGGCCGGTTTACATCCGGGTCTGCCATCGCGTCGAACGGGCCGCAGCACACAATGCCTTCAGCTTCGTCCAGCGCCACGCGCTCGATATGGATAGGATGATCCAACAGCTTCAGAGGTTCAAAAAATCCCGCGTCACGTTGCCATTCGCCCATGAAATAGACTTTATGACCAACCGTCCCGCGATACATCGCAGAACGTGCCGAATCGCCACTGGTCGCGATGGTGTCATAGGCGTCCGCAGGTACATTGAATTGCGTTAGCTGCAATGCAACACCGGCTCGGGGCTTGGGAGAGTTTGTCACCAGAACCACAGTGCCGCCTTTTTGCCGATAAGCTTGCAGGGCAGCCACGGCCTCGGGGTAGGCGGTGATCCCGTTGTGAACGCACCCCCACAAATCAACGAACAGCGCTTTGTACCTGTCAGAGATTTCCGCAAGTGAAGAAACGATTTGGGTCATGGCGCGCCTCGTGGAACAGGGAATGCAAGATACCAAGCCTATGGCAGAGCCCGGCCAGATTTGCCAGAGGTCCCGCTTTGGGCGCGCTGAAGGGAATAGGATTCCCTTGTTCATCTGGCCACAAATATCCCGGAGCGCGAGGCAGAGCCTCGCAAAAAGAAAGGCGCCCGGTTCGAGCGCCTTTGATGATCTAAACTCAGACCTTGAGGTTTGGAATGATCTGCTTTTTCCGGCTCATGATGCCTGGCAGAACAACCGCGTCGCCGTCTACGGTAGCGCCAAAGCTTTTCTCGGCGACGCCTTTGACCAGATCGTTTGGAACCAGCAGGGTCGCCTCTTCGTTCAGAATGTCGACCACGAACAGCAACACCTGATCAACGCCGTCTTCTTTGGCCACATCGGTCATCGCGCTTACGATGCTGTCCTTGCGATCCAGCACGACGCCGGGTGCTGTAGTTTCCAGAACCGAAACCCGGAACTTGGTGCCGTCGACTTCGTATTCCTTGCTGTCCATGCGGATCAGTTCGGCGTCCGAGAAAGACGAGACATCCGATTTCGCTGCAAACATGTCGGCGGCGTAGGCCGCGACATCCAGACCAAGCTCAGCCGCCAATTTCTCGGCCACGGCACGATCATGGGCGGTGGTGGTGGGTGAGCGGAACTCCAGCGTGTCCGACAGGATGCAGGTCAGCGCTGCACCTTTGATGGCGTCAGGCATCTTGGCGGCATCGTCACCCATCAGGTCGACCATGATGGTTGCCGTGCAGGCCAGTGGGCGCACGGTGATATCGATCGGGCCTTTGGTTTCAAGTCCGCCAACCAGCTTGTGGTGGTCGATGATCGCGCGGATGTCGGCGCTGTTGATGCTGGCCGGCAACTCAGCCGGATTGTTGGTGTCGACGATGATAACGGGCGCATCTTCTGCCACGTCTTCGATGATCTGCGGCTTGGGCAGGTCCCAGCGTTCCAGCATGAACGCCGCTTCGGTGTTGGGTTCACCCAGCAATGCAGGCTGGGCCTGCTCACCCTTCACTTCGGTCAGATACCAGGACCACAGGATCGGAGAGCCGGTGGAATCGGTGTCGGGAGATTTATGGCCAAAAACTAGCGTTGTCATGTCGCGTGTCCTGAGGAATGTGGATTTGCGCGCCTTATAGGGTGGTCAATCCCGGATGTCACCTGGAAGGAACGGTGCTGCGACCCTTGGTCTGATTTCCTAGAATTCAGCGCGCTCCAAGGTGTATCCCGCCTGTTGCAACTGGTTTAGCAAGCCGTAGTCATTGCTTAGATGTCCGGCCCCAACAGCGATGACTGCGGTCTGATCCTTCAGGCTCAAAATTTTTTCCATCCAATTTGCGTTGCGCTGTACCAGAAGCTGATCCTCAAAACTCTGCCATTCGGCGTCAAACTCCTCGGGTGTCAGTCCTGATGCTTCAAGCCCCTGTATCTTGGCCAATTCCATGATTGCGGCGTGCTGTTCCTCGATATACGCATTCGCCATGGTGATCATTTGATCGTCACCCGCCTCCAGTGCGCCTGACATCCGGGTCAGCGAGGCAACCTGATCTTCCAACGAATGACTGTCGAACATGACAATCAAGTCCTCGATGCGTTCGAGCGAATACTGAGGAATTTGATGTTCATCGGCCAATTCGGTCAAGCGCGTATCCATGCCCCGATCGAAGTCGGGGGTATTCATCAGGCAAGGCGGAATGCCAAGCATCATGCTTAGGAACCAAGGGCGCATCTTCGCAGCCATCCAACTGGGTATCCCGCGATCAGCCAGCGTTTCCGACAACGCGGCCCAATCTTCTTTTGACATCAGATCAATCAAGGTAGGCCCCGAGGTGATCAATACCGGGCTGAGGTCCTCGGCCAGGTCTTTCTCGAAAGCCTCCATTTCTGTCTTTGTAACTTCAAAGTAGAACGCGTCGACCTGGCTCAGGACTGGCGCTAATCTATCAACCACTGGCCCCATTCGCGCATCGTTGGTGTGCAGAGTGCCGATCAAATGCAGCACAGTGTCGTCCTTCGTGGCGATCCAGTGATTGCCTTCCGGAAATGGAATAGCGCGAAGCGTCTCGTCCAGCTCAGCCTGGGCTTCGGTCGACAGATCAAGCCTCAGATCTCGCCCCTCACATGCTGCTTGCGCGGTGATTGGAAATAATAGGCAAAGACAAATGCTGAGCAGACGCATGGGAATCCTTCCGCAGCTTGCGACGATGCCCAATTCATACCCCTGCCTTCTTACCGCCTGCAACGTGGTTTGTTATCAAGCAGCGGCTGGCAATCTGCGCGAAACCGCATAGCATGGGCTCATGAAGCTTGAGCAAGATCTCTACCCTCCAATCAAAGCGTTGTTGGAACGACAGGGCTATACCGTGAAAGGAGAGGTCGGCGCTGCCGATATCATGGCCGTACGCGATGGCGAAGACTTGGTGATCGTTGAACTCAAACTGCGCTTTAACCTTGCGCTGTTTCATCAGGCCATCACGCGCCTGAAAGTGACCGATCAAGTCTACATCGGGGTCTGTAAGCCTAAAGGGCGAATGGCGCGACGGGCTTTGAAGGGCAATCTGGCGATGTGTCGCCGTTTGGGCCTGGGCCTGATCACCGTGCGCCCGGATGGTACGGTTGAGGTTCAATGCGACCCTGGCCCATATACGCCACGCAAAGACAAGGTGAAAGCCAAGCGATTGCTGCGGGAATTTGAACGGCTACAGGGTGATCCGAATGCAGGCGGTGCCACGCGCCATGGTATTGTGACGGCCTATCGGCAAGATGCGCTTAAATGCGCGGCACATCTGGCTGAACATGGCGCGGTCAAAGGGGCAACGGTGGCAAAGGCGACGGGGGTCCAAACAGCCACGCGCCTGATGTATGACAACCACTACGGCTGGTTCGAGAAGGTGGAGAAAGGCGTATATGCCCTATCTGCCTCGGGGGTCGAAGGATTGAAACATTGGGCATATAGCTGGGAAGAAGCGGAATAGCCGACTTGCCGCGTGCTGAAGGTGATCAGTCAATCCGTGCGCTAATCTCAGCGATCATCGCTTGGCCAATGTCTGAGAGCACCGCGTTGCGTTCAGGAAATGGAGCGTCGCTTTCAGTTAGATAGATGGCTGCCATATATGTTCGTGGTTCAGGTGTCTGCAAAAAGGCGATGATCGCGCGGCTGCCGTAACCTCCTGCTCCGGTTTTGTCCCCAATTATCCAACTTTTTGGCAAATGAGCGCGGATAAGCCCGTCGGCCACCTGATCATCAATCATCCATTGCCCAAGCTGCGCGGCTGAGGCGGGTGAAAGCACCTCGTCGAATAACAGCCGTTCTATTGTCTCCAGTATTGCCCGTGGTGTCGTTGTATCACGCGGGTCGCCAGGGGTGGCTTCGTTCAGGGCAGTCTCCCAACGATCCAGGCGTGTAGTGCCGTCGCCCGTTGCCCGGAGGAACTCGGTCAGCCCGGCTGGCCCGCCCAGTTGTTTTAACAAGAGGTTGGCCGCTGCGTTGTCGCTGATTGTCATGGTTGCCTGACATAACGCACCAATTGTCATTCCCGTCTCAACGTGTTCGCTCGTAACAGGTGAGTATTCCACAAGGTCTGATGTCTGAATTGCCACATTTTCTGACAGGTCTACTGCACCAGAATCCACACCTGCCAAAATCGCGCCGCACAAGAGTGGCTTGAATGTACTGGACATCGGGAACAGCTCATCGGCCCGATGCGAGACTTCCCAAGCAGCGTCAGTTTCATACAGAAGGACGCCAATTCGCGCGTCCAAGCGGTGCTCCCATAATCGGGTGTTTTGGATAAGGGTTTGGGCCTGCGCCGTAGCGGCGAAACAGATGATCAGAGCAATTGAAAGCAGATTCGCGGCGGCAAGGAACTGGCATCTAGGCATCAAAGTTTCCGCCTCAATCAAGGGTGCGACCAGATTAGTCTGCCGGGGTTTTGAGTAAACCAATTACTCTGGATTCTTTAAGCTGCAAAAAATATTCATGCAGCTTGTTGACTCACTTTCGGTTACTCCCTAGCTATGCGTCGTTATCACTCATGAGAACCGAGTGCTAACGCCTCGTCAGTCGGCGAGGGGAGGATAAACAAACTTTGAGCCCAAGGAGCTGCAAAGATGGCATTGAAACCGCTTCATGACCGCGTACTGGTTCGCCGTACCGAAAGCGAAGAAAAAACCGCAGGCGGCCTGATCATTCCCGATAGCGCAAAAGAAAAGCCCAGCGAAGGCGAAGTCGTCGCAACCGGCGAAGGCGCGCGCAAGGATAGCGGCGAACTGATCGCGATGGCTGTAAAAGCTGGTGACAAGATCCTGTTCGGCAAATGGTCGGGCACCGAGGTTCAGGTCAACGGCGAAGAGCTGCTGATGATGAAAGAAAGCGACATCATGGGGATCATCGAGTAAGCCCAAGCGCTTTCTCTGATCTTCATCTCAATAGATTTTCTCAAGGAGAGACAACATGTCTGCAAAGGACGTCAAGTTTGACACCGATGCCCGTAACCGCATGCTGGCCGGTGTAAATGTTCTGGCCGATGCTGTTAAAGTGACCCTGGGCCCCAAAGGCCGTAACGTGGTTCTGGACAAATCCTTTGGCGCACCGCGCATCACCAAAGACGGTGTTTCGGTTGCCAAGGAAATCGAACTGGAAGACAAGTTCGAAAACATGGGCGCGCAGATGGTGAAAGAAGTCGCCAGCCGCACCAATGACGAAGCCGGCGACGGCACCACCACTGCAACCGTTCTGGCTCAAGCCATCGTTCGCGAAGGTCTGAAGCAGGTTGCTGCTGGCCTGAACCCGATGGACCTGAAGCGCGGCATCGACCTGGCAACTGCCAAGGTTGTTGAAGGCATCAAAGACGCTTCGCGTGAAGTTAAAGACAGCGCTGAAGTTGCTCAGGTTGGCACCATCTCGGCCAACGGCGAAGCCGAAATCGGCCAGCAGATCGCAGACGCGATGCAGAAAGTTGGCAACGAAGGCGTTATCACCGTCGAAGAAAACAAAGGTCTGGAAACCGAGACCGATGTTGTCGAAGGTATGCAGTTCGACCGTGGCTACCTGTCGCCTTACTTCGTCACCAACGCAGACAAGATGATCGCAGAACTCGACGACTGCATGATCCTGCTGCACGAAAAGAAACTGTCCTCGCTGCAGCCGATGGTTCCGCTGCTCGAGCAGGTGATCCAGTCGCAAAAACCGCTGCTGATCATTGCTGAGGATGTTGAAGGCGAAGCGCTGGCGACTCTGGTTGTCAACAAACTGCGCGGCGGCCTGAAAATTGCTGCGGTCAAAGCACCGGGCTTCGGCGATCGCCGTAAAGCCATGCTGCAGGACATCGCAATCCTGACCGGCGGTCAGGTCATCAGCGAAGATCTGGGCATGAAGCTCGAGTCCGTCACCATGGACATGCTGGGCACCGCCAAGAAAATCGAAATCACCAAAGACGAAACCACCATCGTCGACGGTGCTGGCGAGAAAGCCGAGATCGAAGCACGTGTTGCTCAGATCCGTACTCAGATCGAAGAAACCTCGTCGGATTACGACCGTGAGAAGCTGCAAGAGCGCGTTGCCAAACTGGCAGGCGGTGTTGCCGTTATCCGCGTCGGCGGCATGACCGAAGTTGAAGTGAAAGAGCGTAAAGACCGTGTGGACGATGCTCTGAACGCGACACGCGCTGCTGTTCAGGAAGGCGTCGTTGTCGGCGGTGGTGTTGCTCTGGTTCAGGCTGGTAAAGCACTGGAAACTCTGGAAGGCGCAAACGCTGACCAGAACGCAGGCATCAACATCGTGCGCAAGGCTATTGAATCGCCGCTGCGTCAGATCGCCGAGAACGCAGGTGTCGACGGTGCAGTTGTTGCAGGCAAGGTTCGTGAATCTTCCGACGCAGCATTCGGCTTCAACGCTCAGACCGAAGAATATGGCGACATGTTCTCGTTCGGCGTCATCGACCCGGCCAAAGTTGTCCGTACCGCTCTGGAAGACGCGGCATCGGTTGCTGGCCTGCTGGTCACCACCGAAGCAATGGTTGCCGACAAGCCCGCCAAAGAAGGCGCGGCACCTGCCGGCGGCATGCCCGACATGGGCGGCATGGGCGGCATGATGTAAGCTGCTCAAGCCATAGCGCTTATCGACGGGGTCGCCTTTGGGCGGCCCCGTTTTAGTTTGCGCTGGTAAACACGGCGAGCCGCGTGCTGTGTTCGCGCAGAAAAGTGAGTGTGCAAACCGCGTTGAAACCTCTATGCCGTTGATATGCGCCTGTTTCTTTTGACCTCACTGACCATGTGCGCCTTCGCGGCAAACTCGATCCTCAATCGGCTTGCGATTGATAGCGGTGCCAGTGATCCGGCGGGATTTGCGGTCGTCCGAGTATTGTCTGGTGCTTTGGTTTTGGCTGCACTGGTGGCTATGCGAGGCGGCACAATCCCAGTGTTTAGCCGCCGGCGCATAGCTGGGGCAGGGTCGCTATTAATCTACATGATCGGATTCTCCGTCGCCTATCTGACGCTCGATGCAGGGCTTGGCGCGTTGATCCTATTTGGAGTGGTGCAGATCACGATGTTCGCCATCGGGGCTTTGACTGGCTCGGTACCCATGATGCGGCAGCTACTCGGTGCCGGGGTTGCGCTGGGCGGTCTGGTATTTGTCCTTTGGCCTGCCGGGCCGGTGCAGGTCGATCCGTTGGGTGCGAGTATGATGACGGCTGCCGGGATTGGATGGGCTATCTATTCCATCTCTGGGCGATCAGAACCAGACGCGTTGTCGGGAACTGCCGCAAACTTCATTGTGGCTTTGCCATTTACGGCACTCGCCTTGTTCCTAATGGGCAGTGACTGGCATATGACGACGCTAGGCTATGTATTGGCGGCGTTATCCGGAGGCGTCACGTCCGGTCTGGGCTATGCACTGTGGTATCGCGTTGTGCCGCAGCTTTCGCCTGCTGTCGCCGCGATCGTACAACTCAGCGTTCCGGTCATCGCCATTGCCGCCGGTATCATTCTCCTATCAGAGGTTGCGAACCTACGGCTGTTGCTAGGAGCAAGTTTTGTGCTGGGCGGAATTGCGCTGGCAGTGACGCGGCGGCGCGGCGACTAGGGGTTTTCTCAACTTTGGTTAAGTCTTATTTGGCGGGTATGAAGTTTGTAGCAGCGATCTTTCTTACTATTGCTCCCGTGGCGGTACAGGCGAAATGCGTCGTGCTGCTCCACGGGCTTGCGCGCACCGAGGCTTCGTTTACCGTCATGGAGCAGCTTTTCCATGCCCATGACTATACGGTAATCAGGCCGGGTTACCCATCGACAGATTTGCCGATACCCGAGCTCGCCAACCAGACATTTCCCGATGCTTTCGAGGCCTGTGGTGGCGACACGGTGAACGTCGTGGCCCATTCGATGGGAGGCATTCTGTTACGGTATTGGTTGCAGGATAATGAACCCGAGAAACTTGGGCGCGTCGTTATGCTTGGCCCCCCGAACCAAGGCAGCCAACTGGTAGATGAGCTTGGCGCTTGGGAGGTGTTCGGTTTTCTGAATGGACCCGCCGGTCTGGCATTGGGAACAGGCCCCGAGGGCATTCCGCGCCGCTTGCCGCCTGTCGACTTCGATCTGGGGGTGATTGCGGGAGAGAATTCTTTAAATCCGCTTTTTTCGTCCCTTATTGACGGGCCCGATGACGGCAAGGTCTCAATTGAGACAACAAAAGTTGAGGGTATGTCAGATCATATTGTCCTGCCGGTTACCCATACGTTCATGATGAATAACCCACGCGTCATGGCGCAGACACTGCATTTCATCGAATTCGGACAGTTTGATCCCCAGATCACTTGGCTTGATGGGGTGATGGATATCATCGATCAGATCTGTCTGGGCGAAGACTGCTCGGAACCCGAATCGGAGCGCACTCAATGAGCTCATTGGAACTGACATTGACCGGCGCAGATGTTCTGCTGCTGGAGGATGGGCTTACGAGCGGTGAATTATCCATCGCAGACGGTCTTGTACAGTCGGGCAGGGCAGGGCGGCAGATTGATTTGTCGGGCTATTTTGTTCTGCCCGGGATCATAGATCTGCATGGCGACGGGTTCGAACGCCATATCGCTCCGCGTCGTGGCGCGATGAAGCAGATGGCAGAGGGCATTTTATCGGTTGAGGCGGAATTGGCGGCAAACGGAATTACGACCGCTGTTCTGGCGCAGTTTCACAGCTGGGAAGGTGGCGTGCGCGGACCCGAATTTGCCGGGCAAGTCTTCGAGGCCATATCGGCGGTCCGTAATGATGTGGCGACAGATCTGATCCCACAGCTACGCTTTGAAACCCATATGCTGGACGACTATGAGGTGCTGCCAGAGCGCATTGAAAGCTGGCAGGTCCCCTACGTGGTCCTAAACGATCATCTGCCTCATGATCGGTTGGCGGAAGGGCGCAAACCACCGCGTCTGACGGGGCAGGCGTTGAAGGCGGGGCGTAATCCGGAAACCCATTTTGACATGCTGCTATCAATGCACGCACGCAGTACCGAGGTGCCAGCTGCATTGGATGGGCTTTGCGCTAAACTCACAGAACGAGGCATACGACTCGGCAGCCATGATGACTCCACTTCTCAGGATCGTACGGTCTGGCGCGATCGCGGTGTCATGATCTCGGAATTCCCCGAAACGCTTGAAGCCGCCGAAGCCGCCAGAGCGGGTGGTGATCACATCATCCTCGGTTCGCCAAACGTCGTTCGTGGCGGTTCGCATAAGGGAAATGCCAGTGCTTTGGACCTGATCGCAATGGGTCTGTGTGATGCGCTGGCATCGGATTACCACTACCCCAGCCCACGTCGTGCCGCGTTGATGCTGGTTAAATCCGGTTTGCTGGATCTCACAAATGCTTGGGCTTTGGTTTCTTCGGGTCCCGCAGAAGTTCTGGGCCTCAAGGATCGTGGAGCACTGCAACCCGGAAAACGCGCTGATCTTGTAATATTGGACGCAACAACCCAACGTGTTGCGGCCACTTTGTCAGGTGGGCGCGTCAGCTACATGTCCGGTGATATCGCTAGGCGGTTTCTAAGCTGATCCCAGCTTCATCTGGCCAAAAATATCCCCGCCAGAGGCATCGCGCGTCAGCGCGATTACTTCTAACGCACGATACGATTGAAATGCCCCATCTTGCGGCCCACCTTGACCTCGGTTTTGCCGTAGAGATGCAGCGCGATATCCCGCTCACGCGCAAGCTCGGGCACGCGGTCCATGTCGTGACCTATTAAGTTCTCCATCACAACGTCCGAGTGCCTTTGCCCATCACCCAATGGCCAACCTGCCACTGCTCGAATATGCTGCTCGAACTGATCTACGGCACAACCATTCTGTGTCCAGTGACCCGAGTTGTGAACCCGAGGTGCGATTTCGTTCACGATTAAGCCTTCAGGCGTCACAAACAGTTCAACTCCCATCACGCCAACATAATCCAGCGCGTTCAGGATATTGGCCGCGAGTAAAACAGCGTCTGTTCGTTGCGCCTGAGACAGGCGTGCTGGGATTGTGGTCGTATGTAGGATACCGTCACGATGCACGTTCTCGCCGGGATCGAAACAGGCGACCTGACCGTCCAGGCCACGCGCTGCGATAACCGACACTTCATGGCTGAATTCCACGAACCCTTCCAGAATGGACGGCGCATCTGCCATATCACCCAAAGCTGCCTCGGCGTCGTTGGGCGCACGCAGGCGGGCTTGCCCTTTGCCGTCATATCCAAAGCGGCGGGTTTTCAGGATCGCAGGGGTGCCGATTTCATCAATTGCAGCCTGCAGACTGTTCAGATCGGTGATGTCTGCAAAGGGCGCAGTTTTAAGGCCCAGACCTTGCAGAAAGGTCTTCTCGGTCAGCCGGTCCTGACTGACCCGTAACGCCTCACGGCCGGGGCGGATTGGGCGATGTGCTTCAAGCAGATCCAGCGCCTGAGTGGGGATGTTTTCGAATTCATAGGTGATGACGTCTACCGATTCCGCAAAGACCTTGAGAGCGTTCTCATCATCATACGCAGCGGTTGTGACACGATCCGCCACCTGTCCGGCGGGCGGGTTCGTACCTGGTTCAAAGATATGAGCCTTGAACCCCAGTCGTGCTGCGGCGACCGACAGCATACGGCCCAGCTGGCCACCGCCCAGTATTCCGATCGTTGCACCGGTCGGAAGCATATCTGCCATCGTTACGTCTCCAATCGTTTGCCAATCGCTGTAAGAGCGCTGCGCAAAGCATCATGCGCGCCCTCGGACTGCAAGGTATCTGTCATCTGAAGGCTTAGCGTGCCTTCGGTCGCAAGTGCGTCGCGCTCTGTAGCCAATTGACCCGCTTGCCCTTTCTGCGTGGCTTCAAGGAAACCTGACATCAGTTGAGTGGTGTAGAACTCGGCACCGTGTTCGTCGCCGGTTTGCTCGGCCAGCCATCCTGCACCGGTTGCCATCAGATCCAGTAGGCCTGGCACCATGGCGCATATTGCGAAATGGGCGTTCAATGCCGTCTCGTCAGCGACTTTTACCACGGGGTTCTCTGGCTCAAACAACTCGGCCAGCAAGCGATCATTGCCGTAGGCGGCGAGTGGGCATCCTCCGGTCTGCAAAAATCCCAACGGGATGGTCTGCACGAAATTTGATGCTGGAGCGCATAGTGTTGCAAGCTGGGTCTGAGGCACCGCAGCCATCACAGATACGATCTGCTGATCAGAGCGAAAGGTCAGCGGGCTTAGAACGTCTTCTGCAATATGTGGGCGAAGGCAGAGGAACACGATGTCTGAGCCATCAAGTACCTCCTGCGGAGTGCCGACGCCGACTCCAAGCTCTGCCTTCAAGGCCTCGGAAACCTGCGCGTTGCGCTCGGTGACACAAATTTCATGACCTTTTGAAGCCATTAATCGTGCAATCGGCGCCGCGATGTGGCCGGTGCCGATGATGCCGATGCGGCTCATCCCTGCGGTTCCTCGGGAATCGAGGCCGAGAGCGCCTCGCGCCAAGCCTCCAACCGATCCGCCAGTGCCGCATCCTGTAGCGCTAGTATTCCCGCAGCCATCAGACCCGCATTGGCCCCACCGGCCGAGCCGATCGCCATGGTTGCCACCGGAAAGCCTTTGGGCATCTGCACGATCGAATAGAGCGAATCCACGCCCGACAGTGCGCGTGTCTGCACAGGCACACCGATCACCGGCACGCGGGTTTTTGACGCCATCATTCCGGGCAAATGCGCTGCGCCGCCTGCACCAGCGATGATCACGTGTAAGCCGCGCGAAACAGCGGATTTGCCATAGTCCCAAAGACGGTCTGGCGTGCGATGAGCCGAGACGATGCGCGCCTCATATGTGATGCCCAATTCATCCAGAATATCGGCGGCCTCTTTCATCGTGGGCCAGTCCGACTGACTGCCCATGATGATCCCTACTTTCACATCGCTCATAGCTACTGTGCCCCTGCCTTCGGAAAGAGCGCGCACTATAGCCAAATCCACTTATGTGGCAATGCTGTACGCGCGCTTCAGGCGATGATATCTGGGGTCAAACGGTCTTCGATCAGACGAATAATGTCTTTCAGGCGCAGTTTCTGCTTTTTCAGTCGTTTGATCGTCAGCTGATCCGAGGTCCCCTTGGCCTGCAAGGCCTCGATGGCTTCGTCCAAATCGCGGTGCTGGCGTCGAAAGACCTCCAACTCCACCCGCAGGACTTCATCGGTTTTCATCGAAAGATCGGTGGGTGCGTTCATGGACGACTCAGTGTTTCAAGTGGTGCTTTCGACACAAGATAGTGTGTCAGGGTTTATCCGGCCAGACCTTGTGGACATCCCTGTATCTTCCCATATTCTATAACACGCGGTTGCCGACAGCGGGACCGCACAATACGTCGCTTTGACAATGAAGGACGAAAATACGTGTCGAAACTTACCTTAGGCTCATACCCGCATCTTTTGGGGTTCGAGCAGTTGGAACGCCTTCTGGAACGGTCTGCAAAGGCCGGAAATGAAGGATACCCGCCCTATAATATCGAACAGACCTCGGATTTTTCCTATCGCATCACCCTGGCAGTGGCCGGGTTCGCGGAAGAGGACCTGTCGATTACCATCGAGGACCGCCAACTGGTGATCCGGGGCCGTCAACGCGACGACAGTGAAGGGCGCATTTTCCTGCATCGCGGCATCGCGGCCCGTCAATTCCAGCGAATGTTTGTGCTGGCAGATGGCGTCGAGGTGGGCGAGGCGATCATGGAGAACGGTCTGCTGCATGTGGATCTGACCCGCGCCGTGCCAGAAACCGTGGTTCAGACAATCAACATCAAGAAGGGGTAAGAGCAATGAATACGCCGATTGAGATCAACACTGAAGGCAACCGGATTGTCTATGTAAAGGCCGTTGATGTGGCCGACCTGCCGCAGGATCTGCGCGAGCAGGCAGGCGATTTGGATCAGCTTTATGCGGTTCACGATTCCGATGGCCAGCAACTGGCTTTGGTGGCCGACCGCAAACTGGCCTTTGTGCTTGCACGGGAGCATGATCTTTCGCCCGTGGCCGTTCACTGAACCGGCTCCGCACTCTGCTGAAATGACGTGACATTTGCCTCGACTGCGGTGATCTTGCCGCAGTCGGCAAAGCAGGAGTGTGCATCATGAGCTGGTATGATTTTGACTGGGTGGACGCATTCAGTGATCGGGCCTTTGGCGGTAACGGCTGCGCAGTCGTGCATGGCGGGGCCAGCCTGACGGATGAGGTTTGTATGTCTTACGTGCGCGAAACCTCATTGGTTGAATGCACCTTCACAGGACCATCGGATGTAGCCGACATCCGAGTCCGATATTTTCTTGCCAGCCGGGAAATCCCGTTTGCTGGACATCCGACAATCGCAACCGTTGCAGCAATGCGTTCGCGTGACCTGTTCGAAGGCGATGCGCTGACGCTGGAAACCGGGGCAGGGATCGTATCGATCGAACTTAATGGCGATGAGATTGAGATGACGCAGGTCGCTCCGAAATTTGGTGATCAGGTGCCAGCCAAGTTGGTTGCTGCTGCTATCGGGTTGCCTGAGGCTGCAATTGTCTCTCCACCTCAATTCGTTTCGACCGGACTGCCGTTCTGCATCACGGTTTTGCGCGATCACGCAGCGTTGCGTGCGGCTAAGCTTGACGTGGATTCGCTTGGAAGAATTGCTGAAAGGGCTGGATTCTCGGGGTCCGACATGGCCGAGCCGTTTCTGGTCACACTCGATGGCGCAACGGCGGAAGGCGATACATTTTCGCGCCTTTTGATGGCGCCGCCAAGCCCTCCCGAAGACCCGTTTACGGGTTCGGCGACTGGCGCGATGGCGGCCTATCTGTGGAAATATGAATTGATGAAGAAGGACTGTTTTATCGCTGAGCAGGGGCACGATATGGGGCGGCCCGGCCAGGCGCGCGTTACGAAAGTTGGTCCCTCCCAAGCCATGACTGGAATCAAAGTTGCCGGGCGCGGCCATGTGCTGATGCGTGGGCAGGTGGACCTGCCTGACGGGGTGTCATAGCGCATTGGGTCTGTCGCAGCTTACTGCTTCATCCAATCTGCCTGAATGATTGGTCGCGAAGCCGGATCAATCGAATGCCTTTCGCAGATCCTTTCCAGATATGACCGTCTCTGCGGCAGGCCTGCATTTTGACTTGCGAGCCATTTCTTTTGATGGCCGTAGATATGAACTGAATAGGTCCGCTCACCCTCGAACTCTTTCAGCGCGATGTTCGGGGCGTGCAGTTTCCAAAGCTCTTGCCGTTCAAGTGGATAAAACGCATCTGGCGGTTTTGCTTGGCGATCCTCACCCGTCTTGTTCATGAAATGAGTCAGCGCCTTGGGGCCGGAACACCCCCAGGGCAGCGTCTCGATCCCCCATGTTTCTCCACGCATGGAACGATCGCGGTTCTTTCGGTGCAAGCGTGGTCCACGCCATGGTTGGGTTGGGTTTTCGGCCGCCACAAATTCCAACATCTGCGTCAGTGCCTGTGACTCACTCGGCAGCCTAAGAACACCGTTCGGTAGTGATCCAGATGATGTGGAGCCAAAGACATAAGGGCCTTCGAACTCAAATGGCCTGACGCAGTACGCGTCCAGATCGACCCAGATAGAACTGGTTTTCCGCATCAGATGCAGCCGAAAGATGTCTGAGAAAACTGCGATCCGATGTCGGTCGTTATTCTCAAGATCGAACGGAGCAGGCCAGAGTATCTCGGATGCAGGGCGAATTACGGCACCGTCTGGTACACCATCGATCTGTTCGGCGGTGTATAGAACGAACTCGTGACCGTTATCGAGATAAGATTGGATGCAAAGCGCCTCGATCCAGGATAAATTCGAACCGTACCAGAAGCCGGCGATAGTTGGCAGAGCCTGCGCCATTCAGTGACCATACCCAATCATTCGATTGCTCAATCTATATTCGGTTTTCACCAGATCCGGCAACGTGGGGTGTTTCAGACGAAGGTGGCAGCCTCCGAATGACGGAGGCTGCCGTTACTTTTACGAGGTGCTCAACCGGCAGCGATCAATCCCATGCTTTCCAGTTTCAGCAGAACCTGATGGGCGCAGTTGTCGACTTCGACATTCTCGGTTTCGACGCTTAGCTCGGGATTTTCGGGCACATCGTAAGGATCAGAAATTCCTGTGAATTCCTTGATTTTACCCTCACGCGCGAGCTTATAAAGGCCTTTACGATCGCGGCGCTCGCATTCCTCAATACTGGTGGCCACATGCACTTCGCAGAACGCACCGAATTGTTCGATCTCTTCGCGCACGGCGCGCCGGGTGGTGGCATAGGGTGCAATCGGCGCACAGATCGCGATACCGCCGTTTTTGGTGATCTCACTGGCCACATAGCCGATGCGGCGGATGTTCAGGTCGCGGTGCTCTTTTGAGAAGCCCAGCTCAGAGGACAGGTTCTTTCGCACGATATCCCCGTCAAGCAGGGTGACAGGACGGTCCCCGGTCTCCATCAGTTTGACCATCAAAGCGTTGGCAATTGTGGATTTGCCTGAGCCCGAGAAGCCCGTGAAGAACACTGTGAAACCCTGTTGAGATCGCGGCGGGAAACGATTGCGCAATTCTTGTACAACCTCGGGGAACGAAAACCATTCCGGAATCTCAAGCCCTTCGCGTAAACGGCGGCGCAGTTCCGTGCCCGAGATGTTCAGGATCGTGACGTTGTTCTTGTCCAGAATCTCGTCATTCGGCTCGTATTGGGCGCGTTCCTGCACGTAAACCATGTGTTTGAAGTCGACCATCTCGACGCCGATCTCGTCCTGATATTTTCGGAACAGGTCCTGCGCGTCGTAGGGGCCATAGAAATCTTCACCAGCCGAGTTTTTGCCCGGACCGGCGTGGTCACGACCAACGATGAAATGGGTGCAACCGTGGTTTGCGCGGATCAACCCGTGCCAGACCGCCTCGCGCGGGCCAGCCATGCGCATCGCAAGGTTCAGTAGCGACATCGAGGTGGTTGAGGCCGGGTATTTGTCCAGCACCGCCTCATAGCAGCGTACACGCGTGAAATGATCTACATCGCCGGGCTTGGTCATTCCGACTACAGGGTGGATTAGCAGGTTGGCCTGCGCCTCTTTGGCCGCGCGGAAGGTCAATTCCTGATGCGCACGGTGCAAAGGGTTGCGTGTTTGGAACGCGACGATCCGACGCCAGCCAACTTTGCGGAAATACGCGCGCAATTCGTTTGGCGTGTCGCGGCGGGCTTTGAAATCATAATGCACGGGCTGCTGAATGCCAGTGACCGGGCCGCCCAGATAAACTTTGCCCGCTACATTATGCAGGTAATTCACAGCCGGATGCGCATCGTCATCGGCACCAAAGACCTTTTCCGCCTCACGCACCTTGTCCGGTGTCCAGCGGTCGGTCACGGTCATGGTGCCCAGAATGACGCCTTCCTGATCACGCAGGGCAATGTCCTGACCCAGTTCGATGGTTGCCGCAAATTCCTCATCAACGTCCAGCGTGATCGGCATCGGCCACAGCGCTCCATTGGCCAGGCGCATGTTTTCGACCACGTTGTCGTAATCGGCTTCGCTCAGGAAACCTTTGAGCGGGTTGAACCCGCCATTCATAAGCAGTTCCAAGTCGCAGATCTGTCGGGGAGTTAGGTCCCAACTGGTTAGGTCGGCTGCTTCGACCTTCAGTTTTTGTGCGGATTCGTAAGAAACGTATAATTCAGGGATCGGGGCCAGATTGCTTAGCATCGTCATAGGAAATCTCTTATCGCAGTGTCGTTTTCTGTTGTTTCAGAGGTGTTAGTGAGGCATTTGCCCCGACCTCGGTGCGATGTCCATAGACCGGTTGAAACAAAGGAGGATATGCGCGGTTTTTTCCCGAAATGGAACGTTTTTCTGTTTTTTGTTTTAGGTTACTGAAAAAATCCCGTTGCTCAACGACATTAGGCGCATTCTCAGGCAATCTGTTCCAGGGGCGTGGTTTGCGATTCAAGGTCGGCTGCGTGTCTGACGGGAAGGGCGGGGACAGGTCCAGAGACACCCCGCAGGCTGAATTCCCGCAGATCGCGCGGATCACATTGCAACCCCGCCGCGTCCAGAACCTTGTCCGATACAAGAAGTTCGACCCCCAGCGCTTTTGTTTCGGCCTCTAGTCGGCTGGCAACATTTACCGCGTCTCCTATGATGGTGCGCGGCGCGTGTTTCGCGGCACCAATTTCGCCCAATACAAGGTCACCAAGATGCAGGCCCATGCCAATACGTACGGGCTGGCTGCCTTCTGCTTCAAGCTGTTGATTGAAACGCTCCAATGCCCGCCCGATCCCAGCCGCCGCCCTTAGACCGGCACTTGCTGAACTTGCGGCATTGGCTGTTTCGAACATCGCCAACAGACCGTCGCCCATATATTTATCAACCACTCCGCCCTGCGCGGTGATCGCGGGAACGATTGCGTCGAAGAAACGATTCAACAGAAACACGATGTCATACGGCAATTGCCCGGTCGTGCGGGCGGTGAATCCGCGCATGTCCAGAAACAAAACTGCCAGTTGCCGCTCTTGCCCCTGACTGGCATGCGCACGATCGCGCGCACCGTCCGGGCGGAAAACGCGAAACACGGTGAGCGGGTCGGTCGGCCGCATCTGACAGGCAAGGCGGGTACCTTTGGGCGCGCTGACGGCTTTCAGACTGCGGGCTTCGACTTCGGTAGGCGGGTGCAGCTGATCGGCGCCTTCTTCAACCACAACACGACAGGTCGTGCAGCGCCCCTTGCCACCGCATAGCGCAGTATGGGGAATGCCGTTTGCGCGCGACATCTCCAAAAGGGTCATGCCTTTTTCTGACACGACTTCGGGACCGTTGACATAGCGTACCCTCACCGAATGCCGCCGTCGCCAAAGCTTGCGCCCGAGATAGACCATTCCGGTCAGCGCCAGCGCGGCCCAGAATACCCACTGCGCATAATCTTTGACTGCAAACAGGGCCTGAAACTCGTCTTGCGAGGGCCAGTTATAGTGTTCGATATACTGTTCTCGCAGATCGGGGTCGGCAAAATCGGCCCAGATACGCCGCCCCTCGGTAAGAAGACCGGCGAAGGCAAAGCCCGGTACAAAGACGGCGATGCCGATCAGATATGGAACCAGCGCGCGCCACCATGTGGTCAGCCGCAGCCACATATGCAGCCCGATACACCCGTGAATCCACACCAGCAGCAGCAATAGGCTTTGGAACCAGATCGCGGTGCTGGGCCACATCAGTATGATGATGTACCCCATTTCATCATTCACCCCGAAAATCTCATGCGCATAGCGGGTCTGGACCAGATGAGAGACTAGCTGCAGCGGGATCAACAGGCCAAGAATAACCTGAAGCGCGACGCTGAAAGGCATCCTGAGCGTACGGCGCTGCGCAAGCGAGACCAGCGCGAGACCCATGTGCATCAGCAATGCGCCATATATCACGATGCTGCCGATCTCATGGCGGTTGACAGCTTTGCGCCCGCCCTGCATCCCGTGCAGCAGGTCGGTGTGAAACAGACCAAGGCCGATATTGATGAAGTGAAAGAACGCAAAGACAAACAGCACGAGGCCGCTTGCGATTCTGAGCCGGCTCATCCATCCGCCGCGCCAAAGTGCGTTATCCAAAAGCTTACCTGTTCGTCGCGTTGCTTGAATCGATCCTGATACGGCGGTGTGCGCCGGTCAAGGTTACCTTTCGGGACGCCAATCGTTAGGCGTGCTAGCTGGCTGTATCAAATTGACCCCAGAACTGAACAACACGAGATGGCTAAGTTCGGGTCGCGAACGCGAACTGTACAACAGCCCGTCCGCGCCAACTGCGCGTGCTTCATCCGAAAATCGCCAAGTTGGGGAAGGGGTGCCGTTGTCCCGCAGGTCTTGCCAGACAATCGAGACATCGGCGCGCCCCCGCAAGTCCATCAAATGCGCTGCGGAAATCTGAAACTGTTGAATTACACGCGGCGGATCGCATGGCGAGACATAGCGCCGTATGGCGATCCCAGCTCCTTCTGCGCTTAGTGAAGCATACAGGGCGAATTGGCCGGAATGATGAAACCGGCCTTCGGGTGCGCGGGCAGGTGCCAATGGGATGCCCAATTGGCTGCGGAACAGAATTCTCCAGACCGGGCCGGAGAACTCTGTGATCATTCTAGTCGTTCTCCGCCAAGAACCGCTCGGCATCCAGCGCAGCCATGCAACCCATACCAGCGCTGGTTACAGCCTGACGATACACATGATCGGTCAAGTCCCCGGCTGCAAAGACGCCCGGAACCGAGGTCTCGGTCGTGCCCGGTTTGGTAATGACGTAGCCACCCATGTGGGTTTCCAAGGTGTCCTTGACCAGTTCATTCGCCGGGGCGTGACCGATAGCGACAAACACGCCTTTGCACGGGATTTCGGTGATCTCTCCGGTTTTGACGTTCTTGACCTTGACGCCTTCGACACCCAGCGGAGCATCAGTGCCAACGACCTCTTCCAATTCATGGAACCACAGCGGCTCGATCTTTTCGTTCTTGTGCAGCCGGTCCTGCAGAATCTTCTCAGCGCGCAGCTCATCGCGGCGGTGGATCAGCGTGACTTTGCTAGCAAAATTGGTCAGGAACAGCGCCTCTTCCACTGCGGTGTTCCCACCACCGATTACCACAATTTCCTGCCCACGATAGAAGAAACCGTCACAGGTGGCACAGGCCGAGACGCCAAAGCCTTTGAATTTTTCCTCGGATGGCAGGCCGAGCCATTTGGCCCGCGCGCCTGTGGCCAGAATTACTGCATCGGCAGTATAAACTGTGCCGCTGTCACCCTTGGCCGTGAAGGGGCGCTGGCTGAGATCCAGATCGTTGATGATGTCACCGATGACCTCGCATCCCATGGCCTTGGCGTGATCCTGCATACGCATCATCAGATCCGGCCCTTGCACCTCGGTGTCACCGGGCCAGTTCTCGACTTCGGTAGTAGTGGTCAGTTGCCCTCCAGGCTCGATCCCCTGCACCAGAATCGGTTCCAGCATGGCGCGGCTTGCATAGACGCCAGCAGTGTATCCGGCCGGTCCCGATCCGATGATCAAAACCTTTGTGTGTCGTGTTTCAGCCATGGTATCCCCACTCGATCTGCCTTTTAGGGCAATTTTCCAATCCGGATCGATATAGCGACCACAACGCAGAGCTTAAAGCCCTTTCATATTGCAAGCTCGTGATGCGACTGATGACAGGTTAATCGGGCGAACATGCATTTGAGATAACGAAAATTGCTCAGTCGTGAAATATTATTGCGCCCACCGGGGCTGCTGATATAACAACCGGAAAAATTTAGGAGCATTCGATGGTCGCGACCCGATTGGATGAAATCGACCGCAAGATTCTTGCGGAGCTGCAGGCCGACGGCCGAATGACCAATGTTGAACTTGCCAAACGCGTTGGAATATCGGCTCCACCCTGTCTGCGACGGGTGCGGACATTGGAGGATTCGGGCTATATCCATGGTTACCATGCGGATGTGAACGCCCGCGAACTTGGATTCGAGGTGCAGGTTTTTGCGATGGTCGGGTTGGAAAGCCAGGCTGAATCCGAACTCAGTGCCTTTGAAGACCGTTGCCGCGAATGGCCTTTAGTCCGTGAATGCCATATGCTGAACGGCGAGGTGGATTTCATCCTGAAATGCGTTGCACCAGATCTCAGCAGTTTTCAGCAATTTCTTACGGGAGAGCTGCTGACTACGCCAAACGTGGCCAGCGTGAAAACCTCGCTTGTTATCCGAGGCGCAAAAGACGAGCCAGGCGTACCATTTGACGTACTGGAAGACCGGATGAACCAGACGGCCTGACCCTGATGCCAGATTGATCCACCGCGCATGGTGACAGCACCGCTGCCACAGCCAGGGATAGTGCCCAAATTACTAATATCTGCATGATGCCTCTACACTTGCAGTAATCGTTAACCATTTCACGCTGTTAGAGCGTCAATTTCACCATCTCCGGCCCTTGGCAAGAGTAATGGGCCAAAATCGTTCAGTGATTCGATATGTGAGAATAGATTCAGATAGATCGATCGCAAAGAGTGGCTGATCATACGTACAGCATTGACGCCAGGATGGTAGGTTTCGAATTGCAGACCATCAATCCTGATGACCGAATGTCGCGCGACGCAGATATGGAACAACTCAACCGGAGTCGGCGGTAGCGTTTCAATTACGCTCGTACCGTCTTGGAACTCATTCACGGGTGTCAGCATAGGTTGGCCGGCATGCAAATGGCGCATATGCGCTGGTGTCGCGAGCAGACGTGCTGCGGGACCTGCGATAACGCCCGACATTGGTTTCTGCATCCCAAAGGTATCGGCCATAATTCGGGTCAGCGGACGGGTCCGTCCACGCGAATCTTCGCGCCCCGGGATTAGTGTTACAGACCCCTTCCAAAGCACCGTTTCGGATGATCCGTTCTGAGTAAGAACATCATCACCAGGCATCAGGTCTTCAATGGCCATCGGACCATGCGTTGTCTCCACCAACGAGCCACGTGTAAAGGCGCAGAACGCATCTTCGAACATCGGTAAGGCTGGTGCGATATGCCTTGTCTGTGAAACATCCCCATTTTCCAGCAGGCAAGAAACTTCGTACCTTCGAAGCTGGGCCTTAGGTTTTGTTGACGGTCCAGGCACATCGCGCAACAGCGCTGATGTCTCGACCGCGTTTCTGGCAGCTTGTGCCAGAGAATTTGGAATAGCCATATATTCCGTCTCCTCTAAATACCGTCCGGGCATTTTGAACCCCCGTGCAACTGCGCCAAACGGCTATGTTCTTTGTCTTTAATCAAAGGGATAAACACCGGCCGATGCTGCAAGTGCGCAGCGCCGCGAAAATTAAACACCAATGTTCATGGTCAATTTCGTGACCCCCCAGACAAACTCGTAAACTGCAGGCTTCAATTGCCCGCACGCACACGCTCCGAAACATGGTCGCAATCTCGATCGCGACCCCACATACCGAACCAGAGCATTACCCGGTATGTGTCTTGCCCGTTGAGACCGGCAGCTGGTCCCATGGGGTTGCTTGTCAGCGTCTCGCCGCCAGGCGGCGCGCGACTCTGACAGAGTGACTAGAAACCCGCTTCCAGGGCATTTCTGGTTCCTGATCCTTAAGGGCCGTAAGCACGGCATTCAGAAAGCGCGATTTCATTCTCATATTCATCATCCTGCTTCGTTGGGGCGAAACGCCCGGTTCCTGTATGTCGACCAAATGTGATGCGGCTTTGCGGCACCGATAAGGCTGATCCGGGATGAATTCAGGACAATAAGAAGGTTTTAGTTACCTCTTGGCTACGTACGCCAACGCTCAGTTGCCCCAATTTCGGGTAACCGTCTGAGCATTGGTGAAAATTTGAGACGATTCTGTGACAGATAAACACAATAAATGTGGCAGAATCTGGGCGAAGTTGCCTTAATTCGGGCTAGATCTACAGCCTGATCGCTGAAATCAACCTGCCGTAATCGACCTCATTGGCGTGGGTTGAACGCCGATAGGAATAGAACCTATCAGGGTCGGAATACGTGCAGTGCTTAATCCATTCGGCTTGTCCAACACCGGCCTGACGCAAACGGTGCAGGCCAAACGCGGGTAAGTCAAAGTGCAGGCGGTCGCCTTCGCCATTTGCGAAGAATCGCGTGTTTTCCGACGAGTCAGCGATAAAGCTGTCCAGAAATTCCGGGCCAACTTCGTATGCACGTTGCGAAATGGTTGGACCAATGACCGCTGCAGTGTTTGCCCGTGTGGCTCCCAATCCCTCCATCGCATCAAGAGTTGCCTCTAGAACGCCGTCTAACGCTCCGCGCCAACCCGCGTGCGCCGCACCGATCACTTTTGCGTCAGAATCAGCCAATAGAACTGGCTGGCAATCCGCCGTCAATATCGTCAGGGCGAGGCCTGGCGTCGCCGTAACAACCGCGTCCGCTTTGGGCTTCTCGCCATTAATTGGTCCGTCCACGGTGATTACGGTTGGAGAATGCACCTGATGCACGCCGATCAAACCCTCTGGGGTGACTTCCATGGCCTGGGCGACGCGCCTACGATTCAAGGCTACGGCCTCGGCCAGATCAGTTGAACCGGTTCCGCAATTGAGACCCGCATAAATGCCTGACGAAGCGCCGCCGCGACGACTGAAGAACCCGTGTCGCACTGGGGACAAAATATCAGATGTGAGGATTTCCAATGTCATGGTTCCAGTCCCGGTGGCGGTGCAGCGTGTTGCGGATATAGGCCCAGTACTTTGAATAGGTTTCCCATTTCATCGGGATGCGTCAACCGTCGATGTGCGGCGACCAATGTCTCAAGCTGTGTCCCGCTGAGCGTAGTGGCCAGCGACTGTGCACGCGCAGTAATGCCGAGCCGCTCGAGAAACACACCTTGTGGCGTCAATCGGGTATGAGCACAGCCGGATACCTTGGCCGCATTTGCGAGTGCCTCAAAGTCCACATGGGCGGTCAAGTCTGCTTGGCCGGGCTGAGCCAGCGGGTCAACGGATTCATGCGCTTGCAGGGCTTGCAGCGTATCGCCTAATGATCGCCAATCTCCGTAGTCGATGATCAGTGCAGCGCCGCCATTGCGAGATATTTGCCCAGCGATGTTGCTGAGAATAGGGGCCGCAGCTGCACACTGTTCAACCAGATCGTCATCTTGCGTATCCTGCAATCTGTCGTCCAATGCTGCCTGAGGGACTTGTGCTCCAAGACCGAAAGCAAGGCTTGTGCCATCGACTCCGATCAATCGCTCGCGCCAACCTTCACCATCACGCAGGAACTGACGGATGGGTAGGGCGTCAAAGAACTCATTTGCGACGAGAAACAGAGGCAGGTCAGCAAGGTCAGTGATCGAGTCGATCCACTGAGGTTCATGGCCCCGCAGGGTGTCAGATTGCATTCTGCGCAGAACCGGAGAGGCTTCGAGCAGCGCAATCCGGGCGGCGTCGTGAAATCCGGGGACAGTTTTTGTCGCGCGCAAGATATCCGCCATCAGGGTACCCCGGCCCGGACCAAGTTCGGCCAGAACGATCCGATCAGGCTGACACTGATCAAGCCAGCATTGGGCCAAACATAGCCCGACAAGCTCTCCGAACATCTGGCTGATCTCGGGGGCAGTGATGAAATCGCCTTCTGCTCCCAGCGGATCGCGCGTCGTGTAGTATCCGTGCTCCGGATGCATCAGACACTCGGACATATAGTCGGCGACAGTCATAGGGCCATCGTGATGAATACGTCGGAGCAGATGATCCTTCAGCGTCATGTTCTGCGAAGCGCCCGCAACGCAAACCATAGGCCGAGCGCAATCATTGGCAGCGACAAGAGTTGCCCCATCGTCAGCCCATATCCTCCGATATGCCACGCCAACCCAAGCGGATTCCCGGGTGACACAAACTGTGCATCAGGTTGCCGGAAGAACTCGACCAAGAAACGCGAGGCGCCATAGCCTGCAAGGAAGACACCCATTATCAGACCGGGTTTCTGAAACGCACCGCGCCGGTAAACCAGCCAGATCAGTAGCGCACCAAGAACCAGCCCCTCAAGCGCTGCTTCATACAATTGCGACGGGTGGCGGGCACACATCCCGGCCACAACGTCGGGGCAATCCTGTGCAGCCGCGCCGGGAAAAATCACGGCCCACGGCAGTTCGCTGGGCCGCCCCCACAGCTCGGCATTGGTGAAGTTTGCTAAACGTCCCAATAGCAACCCGGGTGGCACTGTGTGGGCAACTAGATCAGCCAGCGAGAGAATCTCGATATTGTTACGTCTGCCATAGAGATAGGTGGCAATAATCACGCCTAGTAAACCACCATGAAACGCCATGCCGCCTTGCCAGACCATCAGGATCTCAAGCGGATGGGTTAGGTAGTAGGCGGGTTGGTAGAACAGGACGAATCCCAGTCGACCACCCAATATGACGCCAAGAATTATCCAGGTGACCAGATCTTCAAGCTGGTCGGGGCGCATGGGGGGTGTCTCGTCCAGCCAAAGCGCGGGCCGTCGCAGCGCCATCAACGCCAGGCGCCAAGCGATCAAAATGCCAGCGATATAGGCCAGCGCATACCAGCGCAGCGCAAACTCCATCCCGAACAAAGAGATCGAGAAAACGTCGGGTGACAGATCGGGAAAATTCAGTACAGCCTGCATGTGCGTCTCATTGCCCGGGGTTTGCGGGGCAAGTCAACCTTGAGCCCGGGCCATTCTTTACCCATATAGAGAGCAATCGTGAAATCGGAGAAAGCCCATGCAAACCCGTAACAAGATTCTGGACGATATGTCTCAACTCATGACCAACGCCATGGGCGTGGCGCAAGGGGCGCGGGAAGAAGCTGAAAATGCGATGAAGTCGATGATGGATCGCTGGCTGGCTGATCGCGACTTTGTCACCCGGGAAGAGTTTGATGCTGTGCGGGCCATGGCGCAGAAAGCGCGCGAAGAAAATGCCGCGCTTGAACAGCGTATTGCCGCACTTGAAGCGAAGCTGGACAAATAAGTCCGACTGAATTGCAAATTTCAGGCAAAGACAATCAGCCGCGCAATCCAGACTTGGATTGAGCGGTGACGTGTATGATGCCGCCTTGCAGAAAATAATCAAGACAAAGCTGCGTGAGGCGCCAATATTTTGATCGGCGTTGCCAACTGTCCACAACTTATTGCTGTTATCCCCAATAATTAGGGTTGCCAGAACCCGGCGTGCGTCGCACCATATTTAGTACAGACAGACTGGGGAAGCCCGGCTTGTAGAGCAGGCAACTAGCGCTGGGGCGCTGCCAGCCCCAAATTGCTAGAGATTAGTGAGGTGGCATTATGGCCCTTTCCGAGCAGTATCTCGAAGAAGACCTTCATCCGATCGACATTGTTGAACATCTTGCAGAACATCACGACTGGGATTTTGACCGGATCGGGGATGATCAGATTGCCATGGCCGTTGAAGGACAGTGGCGCACATACTCGATCACACTGGCCTGGTCGAATTACGACGAAACGCTGCGTATGGTGTGTTCGTTCGAAATGGAGCCTCCAGCTGAGCGCGAAACCGAGCTTTATGAATTGCTGAACAAGATGAATGATCAGTGTTGGGCCGGGGCGTTTACCTACTGGGCCAATCAAAAATTGATGGTCTATCGCTATGGCTTGGTACTGGCCGGTGGTCAGACCGCCAGCCCGGAACAAATCGATACCATGATCACCGCAGCGGTACTGAGCGCCGAGCGCTACTATCCTGCAATCCAACTGTTGACCTGGGGCAACCGTGATCCGGAAGAGGCAATGCAAGTCGCCATTGCAGAGGCTTACGGCCGCGCGTAAAGCTTTGCCCCGAACCATAGGGGAGGGGCAATCATGGATATCTCGCGCGTTGCCGAACAGGGGTTGGTGCTTCTGGGATGCGGCAAGATGGGTTCAGCGATGCTTGCGGGTTGGTTGGAACATGGCCTGCCCGCAGCATCGGTTTGGGTGATCGATCCTTATCCCTCTGACTGGCTGAAGGCGCAGGGCGTCAACATAAACACGCCCCTTCCCGAATCCCCGGCAGTGGTTTTGGTGGCCGTTAAGCCGCAAATGATGGGTGAGGCTTTGCCTGCCATTCAGGCGCTGGGCGGTGGCGATAGTCTGTTCATTTCGGTCGCTGCCGGCACATCTTTGGCCACTTTCGAAAACGTTCTGGGTGCGGACACACCCATCATCCGAGCAATGCCAAACACACCTGCAGCGGTTCGGCAGGGGATTACGGCGCTGATTGGTAATTCGGAAGCCTCGGATGCCGATATTGTATTGGCCGAGGGATTGCTTTCGGCGATTGGCGAAACGGTGCGCCTTGATGATGAGACGCAGATGGATGCCGTCACTGGCGTTAGTGGCTCAGGTCCGGCCTATGTTTTCCACTTAATTGAAACGCTGGCACAAGCAGGTGAAGCACATGGCTTGCCGCCTGAGCTGGCGATGAAGTTGGCCAAATCAACTGTCGCCGGGGCAGGGGCGTTGGCAATGGCCGCAGATGAGCATCCCTCGCAACTACGGGTCAATGTGACCTCGCCCAATGGCACCACGCAGGCAGCGCTTGAGGTGCTTATGCACGAAGAGGAAGGGTTCCCAGACCTGCTGCATCGTGCCGTCAAAGCCGCAACCAACCGATCCAAGGAGCTTTCTCGTGAGTGAGATCACATTCGACGAATTTCTCAAAGTCGACATTCGTGTTGGCGAGGTCGTCCGTGCTGAACCATATCCAGAGGCTCGCAAGCCCGCGATCAAGATGTGGATCGACTTTGGTGATGAGATAGGTGAGCGCAAGACGTCTGCCCAGATCACCGCCCATTACGACCCGATGACTCTGGTGGGCAAGCAAGTGATGGCTGTTGTGAACTTCCCACCGCGTCAGATCGGCAAGTTCATGTCCGAGGTTCTGGTGCTGGGTCTTCCGGACGAAAACGGAGAGATCGTCCTGATCGGGCCGGACGGAGAAGTTCCTACCGGGGGGCGGATGCACTAATGAAATTGCTGATTGCCCGCCCAATGACTGAGGCTGTCGAAGCCCGTGCCCGAGCAGAGTTCGACGTCGAAATTCGTGAGGCGACCTCGCCTCTGACACAAGACGAGATGGTGCGCGCGCTGACCGAATTTGATGTCGTTATCCCCACGCTCGGAGATCAGTTTTCGGCACAGGTGTTTGCCCAAACGTCTGAGCCACGCTGTAAACTGCTGGCAAATTTCGGCGTTGGCTACAATCATATTGATGTGGACGCTGCGCGGACAGCAGGCCTTTCGGTAACCAACACGCCCGGCGCTGTTACAGAAGCCACGGCAGACATTGCCATGACCTTGCTGCTGGCTACCGCGCGCCGTGCGGGCGAGGGGGAGCGTCTGGTTAGATCAGGCGGCTGGGAAGGATGGCACCCGACGCAAATGCTGGGCCATCATGTAAGCGGTAAGAAGGTGGGTATCGTGGGTATGGGGCGGATTGGGCAGGCGATTGCTCAACGCTGTCATTTTGGCTTTGGCATGAGCGTCGCGTATCAATCGCGCTGCCCAAAACAGGTGAATTTTCCAACTGAGTACTTCCCCAATCTAGACGCATTGGCGGCGTCTGTAGATTTTCTTGTATTAGCCGTTCCCGGCGGGACTGAAACGCGCCATCTGGTTAACGCCGAAGTGCTGGAGGCGATGAAACCCGATGGAATTCTGGTCAACATCGCACGCGGTGAAGTCATAGATGAGACAGCGTTGATTGCTGCTTTGCAAGAAGGGCAGATTGCTGGCGCCGGATTAGACGTTTACGAATTCGAACCCGAAGTTCCACTTACTTTGCGCGAGATGCAGAATGTGACGCTGTTGCCGCATCTGGGTACGGCAACGGAAGAGGTGCGCACCGATATGGGCCATATGGCGCTGGACAATGTGGCGGCATTTGTTGCGGGGCGAGCCTTGCCCAACCCGGTCTAGTCGCCGACAACCTCGCGCCAGTGTTTGCGGCAGAGCGAAACATAGGTCTCGTTCCCGCCGATCTGGACCTGGGCCCCTTCGGTGATGGCGTTCCCGTTCTCGTCCTGACGAATCACCATGGTCGCCTTGCGGCCGCATTCGCAGATGGTTCGCACTTCGCGCATCTCGTCAGCTAATGCCAAAAGTGTGGCAGATCCCGGGAAGAGCTTGCCCTGAAAATCCACCCGCAATCCGTATGTCAGCACGGGAACTTTCAGGTCGTCTACAGCACGCGCAAGCTGCCAGACCTGTTCTTCCGACAGAAACTGGGCCTCATCAATGAACACGCAGGCAATCTGCCCCTGTTTCAGACGGTTTTCGATCATGGCAAACACATCGTCGGCGGGGTCAAATTTATCCGCCTGTTCGGAAATTCCGATTCGCGAGGCGATCTGCCCCTCACCCGCGCGCCCATCGATGGCAGCGGTCATAAGATAGGTATCCATACCGCGTTCACGGTAGTTGTGCGAGGCCTGCAGTAACACGGTCGATTTGCCCGCGTTCATGGTCGAATAGTTGAAATAGAGCTTTGCCATGCCGTGGGTCTAATTCGCCTGATCGGTCTGGGCAAGCGGTCTCATGTACGGGGAAAGCGACGCCGCCGCTACAGCAGCAGAGGTCGAGCAGATGCTCTTGGGGATGGATAACCTCGCGTCCGCAACAGCGGCGTCTTCGGCCTATAGTTGGCCTATTTACTTTGCAAGGCGGTAATATTGCCCTGCAATCACTCTTTACCGGCACGAACGGCCGCCACTCACTCACAAAATCCCTGCATATCTGAGGGATAGTCAATTTATGGCATTTCAATTATGACTCGAATATGGGAAATTTCCCTACCCTTTCCCCCGGCACGGACAGGCGGGGGACAGGAGCGCAGGTAACAAGGGTAGCAACATGGCAGATATCGGGGCCTATCTGAAAAAGCACACCGAGGCATTGGTAAAGGATGTCGGGATCGAAGCCGCGTGCGAAATCACTGGTAAATCCAAAGCCACCCTGGGAAGATATTATTCTGATAATGCCGAACACGTTGACCGCTTCATGCCTGTGGATGCTGTTGCGCAACTGGAAAACGCCGCAGCTTACCCGCATGTCACCTCGGCACTGGCCGATTTGCAGGGTATCACCCTGTCTTATAACGGTCGGAATTCAGAAGGCCCTCGTACCGGTGGCGTGAATTCTGACGTCATTGCATTAAGCCAACGCTTTGCGATGCTGATGTCCGAATATCAGACCGCAATCGAAGATGGCATCATCACCGTCAACGAGGCAAAGCGCTTGCTGAAAGAGACCAGCATGCTGCAGCAGGTGCTGATCGAGATGAAGCTTCACCTTGAAGAAGAAAGCGTCAGCTGACGCATCCGCACTTGTTGGTGCTTAGTCTCTGCGTGGATTTGCAATGATTTCTTGTTGAAGAAGGCGGCACGCAGGCCGCCTTTTTTCGTATTGAGCCCCTTCATTCAGCCTTCGTCGTTGTTGGCATTCTTTCCACGCCCGGGGCTGGCCCCTTCTGAGCCATTCCCACTACCATTGTTGCCTTTGGCCCCGCCCTTTCCGGGCTTATCACCGCCATGGCCACCTTTGCCACCGCCCTTACCGGGCTTGTCGCCACCATTGCCGGGTTTGCCGTCACCCTTGCCGGGTTTGTCGCCACCTTTTCCGGGCTTGTCACCGTCATCACCGGGATTGGTGCCTCCATCGCCAGGGTTGTCTCCTCCATCTCCGGGTTCGCCCCCGCCGTTTCCAGGCGTATCTCCTTCGCCAGAACCAGGGCCTTCGCCTGTATTTGGTCCTGCGTCTTCATCTTTTTCAGCTACGGCAGACCTTAAATTCGGATCACTGCTGCGATCCTCCCCCGTCGATGCGCCAGTGACAGACGCAGTTGGAAGATCGACAAGCAAATTGGTTAGCCCTGGGCATAGCGCTGACGTGTTCTGCAAGATATCCGGCAGGTCCGAGCGTTTTTGCAGATGTTTGACAAAACCGGGCGTGACATGTGAGCAGTCGCAAAGCGTTCCATAGTCACCGCTATTCGCGGCGCTGCGCGCTGTGTTGACTGTACAGACCTGAGCCTCGGCAACAGCCGCGCTGCTGGACATGACTCCGATGAATGGCGCAGCAACCAGCGCGGTCATCCCAGTTTTCGTCGATTTTCCCATACCTTAGGGCTCCCATCAATACTCCACTCGGATGCCCGGGGCACCCGTGTATGAGGTGTTGATCGAAGATGAAGGATCGGTGGGGCTTATCTGAAGAAATTTTCAAGCAACAATTTCAGGCTGAAACGGTGCAGGCCGAGAGGAACGGGTAGGCAAAGAAATGAATATATGCCGTTTATTGGTGCCGCTTCACAATCACCGATCCTACGGAATACCCGGCGCCAAATGAGCAGATTAGCCCCACATCGCCATCAATCAGATCATCTGAGTGTTTCGAAAAAGCAATGATCGATCCTGCCGAGGATGTGTTGGCATAGTCTTGTAGAATATTAGGTTGCTCTTCCGCCTCAGGTTCACGGCCCAGAACCTTTTTGCCGATGAAATCATTCATAGTCTTGTTGGCCTGATGCAGCCACAGGCGCTTGAGGTTATCGCTGCTGATACCCTCGGCCTCCATATGGTCGCTTATATGTTTGCTGACCATGGGCAGCACTTCCTTGAACACTTTACGCCCGTTCTGCATAAACTGCATGTCGCGGCGATCCTTAACCCCATCTGGACGAGAGCGGCGAAGGAAGCCGTTATTGTTCCGGATATTGTTGGAAAATGATGTAGCGCAGCGGGTCGAGATGATCTCGAAATGCGGGCCATTTGCATTGTCACGGCGTTCGACCAGTGTTGCTGTGGCCACATCACCAAAGATGAAGTGGCAATCCCGGTCGCGCCACTCCAGATGGCCCGAACAAATCTCGGGGTTCACCACCAGCGCCGCACGTACCGTTCCAGAGCGCACCATATCAGCCGCCGCCTGAATGCCGAAGGTGGCCGAGGAACAGGCCACGTTCATGTCAAACCCGAACCCTTCGATCCCAAGTGCCTGTTGAATCTCGATGGCAATCGCCGGGTAGGCGCGTTCGTGGTTCGAGGCGGCGCAGATCACCAGATCGACATGCTCGGCATCGCGTCCAGCCTGAGCCAGGGCTTTGCGGCACGCATCCACGGCCATCTCGGTCATGATCCCCGGTTCGTCGTCGCTGCGCTGGCGCAGCGCGGGATGCATGATCTCGGGGTTCAGAACGCCGGTCTTATCCATCACATACCGGTTTTTAATCCCCGATGCTTTGACGATGAATTCTTCCGAGGAATGCTGCATCGGTTCCATCTCTCCCACTGCAATCGCATCCGCGTGTTCGGCGTTCATTCGGTCAGCATAGGCATTGAATGCTTTCACCAGTTCGGCGTTGGTGATGATGTTCTCGGGCGTATAGACGCCGGTACCGGTGATGGCAGGAGTGTACATGGCTGATCCTGAGTTCATGATCTGCACAAAATGCAGTCCCCACTGGTTTTGATCAAGATGTGTTGACCCAAGGGAATGCACGCGCGGCCGCTTCAGAACTTGAATAGTTCATTATTCGAAGTATATTTCGCCGCGATTCGGATGGAAGAGACCCATGTCTGACGAAATCAGCACCCGACTAGGCCGCCTCAGCCCTGAGATTCAGGCGATGATGGGGGTCTATGCGCTTTACTGGAAACTGGAAGAGAGCTTTGATTGCATCGAAACGGACCTGAGCCATCAGGAATGCCATATGCTGATCAAGCTGGATGCGCCCAAACGTATGGGGGTGTTGGCGGCAGATATGCTGACCGTGCCATCCACGATCACCGCGACCGCCGATGCACTGGAACAGGCGGGGCATCTGACCCGGCAGCGCGATCCCGAAGACCGGCGCGCCTGGCTATTGGTGCTGACCGAACAGGGCGAAGAGGCCCGCAACATGCTGGTGGCCGTGGCTGGTGAGCTGTTTCACAGCGCATCCGGTCTGAACACCGAAGAAACCGCCGAGTTTGCACGGCTGGCTCACAAAATCCGTGACAACATTCTGAAAACCGGAATTCCCGAGGGATTGACGAAATGAAACTCCTGACCTCTGTTTGCCTCGCACTGTCCTTGTTGACTGCCCCCGCCATGGCGCAAGAGCCTGCAAAGCCTGTGAAACTGATGCAGGTCAGCGAAACTTCACCCGGCTTTTCGCGTCAGTTCTTCGGCCGGATCGCTGCGCGACAAACCGTTGATCTGGCGTTTCAGGTCGCGGGGCAGATCGTCGAGATGCCTGTGACCGAAGGTTTTGTGATCCCCAAAGGTGAACTGATTGCCCGTCTCGATCAGGAACCGTTTGAGCTGCAGTTTGACCGCACTCGCCTGCAGAAAGATCAGGCGGACCGCACCCTTGCTCGTCTGTCTCGACTGCGTGGAACGGCAGCCAGCCAAGTGGCCGTCGACGATGCTGAAACAGCGGCGCAATTGGCTGCGATTGCGGTACGGGACGCCGAATATGCGTTGGAGCACGCAACTCTGACGGCTCCCTTTGACGCGCTGGTCTCAAGCCGCGCGGTTGAAGCTTTTACAACTGTTTCAGCGGGCACGCCCATCGTGCGACTCCATGATATGTCCGAACTGCGGATTGAGGTCGACGTGCCCGAAATCCTGTTCCAGCGTTCCGGACAGCAGGATGATATTACCATTACTGCTAAGTTCCCGGTTAGCGATGAGATTTTTCCGCTGGAAATACGCGAATTCGACGCAGAATCCTCAAGCGTGGGCCAGACGTTCCGCATCCAGTTTGGTTTGACCCCGCCAGAGGGGTTGCAAATTCTACCCGGCTCCTCCGTGACGGTTACGGTGCAGGTGCAGGACAAGCGTACCGGGATCATCATCCCGCCCACGGCTATAGTAGCTGATGCCAGTGGAGCACTGGGCGCGATGGTCTTCTCGCCGGTTGGTGCCGATGAAGGCACCGTACGCCGGGTTCCCGTGACGATTGAACCCACCCAGAGCGGCGATGTCCGCGTACTCACCGGCTTGACCGATGGCGAAGAAATCGTCGTCGCCGGTGGTGGTGCGCTATCCGACGGACAAACCGTCCGCCGCTTTGTCGGCTTCTCGAACTGAGGGCGGTTTCATGAGCATCGCACGCGCTTCGATCGACCGGCCGCTTTATACGTGGCTGTTCATCCTGATTGCCTTGTTCGGCGGCATCTGGGGCTTCACGTCGCTGGGCCGCCTTGAAGACCCGGCTTTCACAATCAAACAGGCGGTGATCGCCACGCAATATCCCGGTGCGACTGCTGAACAAGTGGCGCTTGAAGTCTCGGAACCGCTGGAATCCGCCATTCAGCAGATGGGCGAGGTGGATGTCATCACTTCGGTCAATCGGCCCGGCCAATCGCTGATCGAGGTCGAGATCAAGTCAACCTATGACGGCAGCGAATTGCCCGACATCTGGACCCGCCTGCGCGCCAAGGTGCGCGATGCGGCACGCGGACTGCCCTCGGGCGTCGGTGTGCCCTATGTGAATGACGGGTTCGGGGATGTGTTTGGCCTGTTCTATGCGGTGACGGCAGATGGGTTCTCGGACGCCGAAAAGCACGAACTGGCCACCTTCCTGCGCCGCGAATTGCTGACGGTCAGCGGCGTGGCTGATGTCGAAGTGCAGGGTCTGCCGGACGAGGCGATCTTTATCGAGCCCGACCTGTCGATCTCGGTCAATCAGAACGTGCCCTTACAGGCGATCAACGAGGCCATCGCAAATGCGGATTCAGTCAACGCCTCGGGTTCATTGCGGTCGGAAGGCGATCGGACAACGATCCTGACGGCCGAAGGCTCGGACAGCGTGTCGGCCATCGCCGGGCTTTCGGTTGGATCGCAGGGGCAGGTGATCAACCTGTTCGATATGTCCGATGTCTATCGTGGGCGGCAGAACGATCCCGATATCATGATCCGCTTCAACGGGACTGAGGCCTTCACGCTGGGTATCGCTGGGCTGGCCACTGAAAATATCGTCGAAGTTGGCCAACGCGCGGATGCAAAACTGGCCGAGTTGAATTCTGAGATTCCCTTTGGTGTCGAAATCCTGCCCATTTATCAGCAGCATGTTGTTGTCGATGAGGCTTCGAACGCATTCCTGCTGAACCTCGCCATGTCAGTCAGCATCGTGGTCGCTGTTCTGGGCATTTTTATGGGCTGGCGTGCGGCCATCGTCGTGGGTTCCACCCTGTTGCTGACCGTTGTGGGCACGCTGCTTTTTATGTCGATGTTCTCGATCGAGATGGAGCGCATCTCACTGGGTGCTTTGATCATCGCGATGGGAATGTTGGTCGATAATGCCATCGTTGTGGCCGAAGGGATGCAGATCTCGATGTTGCGGGGCAAAAACTCTCGTGATGCGGCAGAAGATGTGGCCTCGAAAACGCAAATCCCGCTGCTGGGCGCGACGGTGATCGGGATTATGGCCTTCGCGGGGATCGGGCTCAGCCCCGATGCGACCGGTGAGTTCCTGTTCTCGCTATTCGCCGTGATCGGCATCTCGCTTTTGCTTAGCTGGGTTCTGGCGATCACAGTGACACCTTTGCTCGGCCACTATTTCTTCAAGCAGGGCAAAGAGGGCGAGATTGACGCCTATGGCGGCATTCTGTTCCGCGTCTACGGAGCAGTCCTGAACTGGGCGCTGCGGTTCCGTTGGCTGGTAGTGGCAGGATTGATAGCGATCACGGTCGCTTGCTTCGCAGGGTTCGGCCTAATGAAACAGCAGTTCTTCCCCAACTCAAACACGCCGCTGTTCTTCGTACACTACAAACTGCCGCAAGGCACGCCGATTGCCCGTACGGCGGAAGATATGGCTGTGTTTGAGGATTGGTTGGCTGAACGTGATGACGTCGTCTCAGTCGCCACGTTTGTAGGGCAGGGGGCCACGCGTTTTATGCTGACCTACGCCGCCGAGAAGCCCAACCCAAGCTATGGCCACATGATCATTCGCACCGAAACGCTCGACGATATCCCCGCCTTGCAGGCAGATCTCGAAGCATTCGGCTCAGCCCAGTTCCCCGAAGGTGAGTTCCGAACCAAGCGTCTGATTTTTGGCCCGGGCGGAGGTGATCCGATCCAGGCGCGGTTCTCGGGCAGTGATCCGGTTGTTCTGCGCCAATTGGCCGAAGAAGCCGTGCAAAAAATGTCAGCGGCTTCCCTGAATGCGCTGCATGTGCATCACGATTGGCGCGAGCAGGAACTGGCTGTGCAGCCAATCTATGCGACAGAACGGGCGCAAACGGCAGGTGTGTCGCGAGAAGATATTGCCGCCACGCTGCAGTTTTCGACCGATGGGATTACCGGCGGTGTTCTGCGCGAACGTGACCGCCAGATCCCGATTATCCTGCGTCGCCCGGCAGATGGAGACTATTCGATTGTCGATCAGGTGGTCTATTCCGATCAGTCGGAACGGTTCGTGCCGATTGAACAGATGGTGGATGGGTTCGACTATAAGGCGCTGAACACGTTGGTGCATCGCCGAGACCGGGTGCTGACCATCACGGTTGGCGCGGATATCCCTCCTGACATGACCGCCGCGCAGGTCCATTCCGAAGTGCGCAGCGCCATTGAAGAGATGGAACTGCCCATTGGCTACAGCATGGAATGGGGCGGAGAGTTTGAAGACTCGGGCGATGCGCAGGCCAGCCTTGGGCGGCAATTGCCGCTGAGTCTGCTAATCATGGTGCTGATTTCCGTGCTGCTGTTCAACGCGATCCGACAACCCATCATCATCTGGCTGCTGGTTCCGATGTCGGTGAACGGGGTGGTCATCGGATTGCTTGGGACCGGACTTCCGTTCACCTTCACAGCGCTTTTGGGGCTGCTCAGCTTGTCAGGAATGTTGATCAAGAACGGCATCGTACTGGTGGAAGAAATCGATCTGGTTCGCGCCACAGGCAAAGCCCTGCGTCCCGCGATTGTCGAAGCCTCGGTCTCGCGTCTGCGCCCGGTGATGTTGGCGGCGATCACGACGATTCTGGGGATGGCTCCACTGCTGACGGATGCGTTCTTTGTGTCGATGGCGGTCACGATCATGGGCGGTCTGGCCTTTGCCACCATCCTGACCATGGTTGCTGCGCCGGTTTTCTACATGTTGTTTTTCAACCGTGAAGAAAAGCGACGTCTGGCTGCCGGCTGATCAGCTGCCGGCATCCTTTTCGGGATCATAATGGTAATAGAAGCAGGATAGCTTGTTGCCATCAGGATCGCGCAGATAGGCCACATAGAATCCGGGCTCGTAATGAGGCCGGACGCCCGGTTTGCCTTCATCCGTACCGCCGTTTTCCAAACCCGTGGCATGGAAACGCCGGACCTGATCAGCACTTCTGGCGGGAAAGGCGATCATCGTGCCATTCCCGGTATTGGCGAGGGCTCCATCAAACGGTCTGCAGACCCAAAAGCCGGTGCCGCTGTCGGGATCGGTGCCCCAGCCAGCCCAGCCGTCGATCCATCCAGGCAGGCGCGGCTGACCAAGAACCGCGAAGATCGCATCATAAAAGCGGATGGCCCGCGGCAGGTCGTTGCTTCCGTATGTGGTGTAGAGGTCCATGAGCAATCCTTCCCCACCCATCATGTGGGCGACGGGCATGGAGGGGAAGAAAAAAGACCCCGGCTAAGGCCGGGGTCAATTCATATATTTCGTCGCGAGAGTTTAACCCTGCAGCGATTTCACCTCAACATCGCCTTCGGCCTGCGCCTTAATCGCCAGCGCAGCGGCGTAGCTGGCGGCGGCTGTGGTGTAGTATGGGATCTTGTCATACAACGCGATCGAACGGATTGAGCGGCTGTCTTCTACCGCCTGTGCGCCCTCGGTCGAGTTCATGACCAACTGCACGCCGCCGTCCTTCATCAGGTCGGTCACATCCGGGCGGCCTTCGTACACTTTGTTGACCACGCCGCACGTTACGCCTTCGCCGTCCAGCCAGCTTTGTGTGCCGCGGGTCGCAACAAGCTCAAAGCCTTGCTCAACCAAAACACGCGCTGCTTCGAGCATATCCGGACCTTTATCGGCATCCTTGATCGAGATAAACGCACGACCTGTGCTGGGCAGCACCATTCCGGCCCCCATTTGTGCTTTCAGGAAAGCGCGCGGGAAGTCGCGATCCCAGCCCATGACCTCTCCGGTCGAACGCATTTCAGGGCCCAGGATGGTGTCAACGCCAGGGAAGCGCGCAAAGGGAAGTACGGCTTCTTTCACCGAGAACCACGGCATATTTGGATCGGCCAGCGTCATCTGGTCGGCGATTTTGGTGTCGTCCACCGCCTTATAAGGTGGTCGCTTTGGGAAATCCGCCAGTTTTTCACCTGCCATTACACGGGCGGCAATCGATGCAATCGCACTGTCAGTCGCCTTGGCCACGAAGGGCACGGTGCGCGAGGCGCGGGGGTTCACTTCGATCAGGTATATCTCATCATCCTTAATCGCGAACTGCACGTTCATCAGGCCCACAACGTTCAGTGCCTTGGCCAGCTTGAACGCCTGATCCTTGATCTGTTCAATGATCTCTTTTGACAGCGAATAGGGCGGCAGTGAACAGGCCGAGTCACCCGAGTGAACGCCAGCCTCTTCGATATGCTGCATGATGCCTGCGACATGCACGTCTGTGCCATCGCACAGCGCGTCGACGTCCAATTCAACAGCCCCGGCAAGATAGCTGTCCAACAGCACGGGGCTGTCGCCCGAGACCACCACGGCCTCGTTAATATAGCGCCGCAGCTGGTCCATATCGCGCACGATTTCCATTGCGCGACCACCCAGGACATATGAGGGACGGATAACCAGAGGGAAGCCGATCTCTTCGGCAATTTCCAGCGCTTGCTCATCAGTCGAAGCAATGCCGTTCTTCGGCTGTTTCAGGCCCAGATCGTTGACCAGCGCCTGAAACCGCTCGCGGTCTTCGGCAAGGTCGATGGCGTCTGGAGTGGTGCCGAGGATCGGAATGCCTTCAGCTTCAAGCGCGTTGGCCAGTTTCAGTGGGGTCTGTCCGCCGAACTGAACGATCACACCGTGCAGCCTGCCGTTTTCCTGCTCTTTGGACAGGATTTCCATAACGTGCTCGAAAGTCAGCGGCTCGAAATACAACCGGTCCGAGGTGTCGTAGTCGGTCGAAACCGTCTCGGGGTTGCAGTTGACCATTATGGTCTCATACCCGGCCTCGGTCAGAGCGAAACAGGCGTGGCAGCAGCAATAATCGAACTCGATCCCCTGGCCGATCCGGTTCGGACCACCACCAAGGATGACGACCTTTTTGCGGTCGCTCGGGCGCGCCTCGCACTCAACCTCACCCATCATGGGGGCCTCGTAGGTCGAGTACATGTAGGGTGTCTGCGCTTCGAACTCAGCGGCGCAGGTGTCGATGCGTTTAAAGACAGCATTCACACCCAGATTGCGGCGGGCGCGGCGAACATTGTCTTCGTCGCGGCCGGTCAGATTGCCGAGGCGCGCATCCGTGAAGCCCAGCATTTTCAGCTTGCGGATACCGTCCTCGGTCACCGGCAGGCCGTCTTTACGAACCTGACGCTCGGCTTCGATGATCTCACGGATGCGGGCGAGGAACCACGGGTCGAACTTGGTGACGCCGAAAATCTCATCATCAGTCAGGCCGTGGCGCATGGCTTGGGCAATGGTGCGCAGACGATCTGGGGTTTGCTGGCTGATAGCCTTGATTGCGGCAGCTTTGTCGTCGGCTTCTTCCCAAACACCTACATTCAGGCCGGGGATTTCAATCTCATCAAAGCCGGTCAGGCCGGATTCCATCGAAGCCAGGGCCTTTTGCATTGATTCGTGGATCGTGCGGCCGATCGACATGGCCTCACCCACCGACTTCATCGCGGTGGTCAGGTAGGGCTCAGACCCAGGGAATTTCTCAAACGCGAATTTCGGGATTTTGGTGACGACATAGTCGATGGTCGGCTCGAACGAAGCAGGGGTGACCTTGGTGATGTCGTTGTCCAATTCGTCCAGCGTGTACCCAACTGCCAGTTTTGCCGCGATCTTTGCAATCGGGAAACCCGTTGCTTTCGATGCCAGCGCGGACGACCGGGAAACGCGGGGGTTCATCTCGATCACGACCATGCGGCCGTCATCCGGGTTAATCGCCCATTGCACGTTCGAGCCGCCCGTTTCGACGCCGATTTCACGCAGCACGGCAATCGAGTGATTGCGCATGATCTGGTATTCTTTGTCGGTAAGCGTCAGGGCAGGGGCCACTGTGATCGAGTCACCTGTGTGCACGCCCATCGGATCGACGTTTTCGATGGAACAGACGATAATGGCGTTGTCGGCGGTGTCGCGCACCACTTCCATTTCGTATTCTTTCCAGCCCAGCAGGCTTTCGTCGATCAGGATCTGACCCACGGGCGAGGCATCCATGCCCGAGCGGCAAATATGGATGTAGTCCTCGCGGTTATACGCCACACCACCGCCGGTGCCGCCCAACGTGAAAGCGGGGCGAATGATGGCGGGCAGGCCCACGGTTTCAAGCGTGTCCAGCGCCAGCGCCACGCCCGCGTCGAGGTCCTTCTTGCCGTCCTCATCCTTGGGCGCGGTCACGATTTCGGCCTTGGGGTTTTCGATACCCAGCCGGTCCATTGCTTCGCGGAACAGAGCGCGGTCTTCGGCCATTTCAATGGCGTCGCGTTTGGCGCCAATCATCTCGACACCGAACTCGTCCAGCACGCCCATCTCTTCCAGTGCCAACGAAGTGTTCAGGCCGGTCTGTCCGCCCATTGTGGGCAGCAGGGCATCGGGGCGTTCTTTTTCGATGATCTTGGCGACAACCTCGGGCGTGATCGGTTCGATATAGGTCGCATCGGCCAGACCGGGGTCGGTCATGATCGTGGCCGGGTTCGAGTTCACCAGAATGACCCTGTAGCCTTCTTCGCGCAGAGCCTTGCAAGCCTGTGCACCGGAATAGTCAAACTCGCACGCCTGACCGATAACAATGGGCCCCGCCCCGATGATCATGATCGACTGGATGTCGGTTCTTCTCGGCATGGCCTTGTTCCTTCGATTGTCCGCGAGTCGGGGCACCGCCCCAGCGCCCAAATTGTCCTGCGTTATAGGGACCGCGCGAAAAGGTGCAAGAGCTATCGGAAATGGGTTTAAAATTGCCGCTTTCCCCTCTTTCCCTCGGCGCGCTATTCTCTATACCGCGCAGCACGGCAAATGAGGATGCAATTGCGTATTCGTTTCGATCAAGGACCAGCCGGGCGCGGAACTCGTTTCGAGCGTCCAATCCGGATTATCCGCGCGGACAACGCGGAAGAGGTGCCCCAGGCTCTGGCGGCGCTTGATCAGGTGCGCGCGGATGGGGCTTGGCTGGCAGGATACGCAAGTTACGAACTTGGCTATGTGCTGGAACCACGACTCGCGGATCGATTGCCAGCAGGTCGTCGCCTGCCGTTGTTGTGTTTCGGGGTGTTTGATGAACCGGATCGCGTTGGCCTGTCACAAAATACTGGCGGTATCACCGAGTTTGAACCTCGTTGGGACGAGGCGCGCTACACCCAAGCCTTTCGATTGGTGCATGACGCCATCGGTGCTGGGGACATCTATCAAGCTAATCTCACTTTCCCGATAGACCTTGAAGTGACCGGAGACAGCGCCGCGCTTTACGCTACGCTGGCGGCGGGCCAGCCTGTTGGTCATGGCGCATTGGTCCAGCAGGATGGCTTGCCCGACTTGCTGAGCCGATCTCCTGAACTGTTCTTCCGTACCGATGCCGAAGGTCGGATCGAAACGCGCCCGATGAAGGGCACCCAACCGCGCAGCGAAGACCCGGTCGAAGACGAACGCCGCCGCGTTTTCTTGTCGTCAGACGGAAAGAACCGGGCTGAAAATCTGATGATCGTTGATCTGTTACGCAATGATATCAGCCGGGTGGCTTTGGCCGGGTCGGTAAAAGTGCCCGAGCTGTTCAAGGTCGAGACCTATGCAACCGTGCACCAGATGGTCTCGCTGGTGCAGGCGCAATTGCATGTCGGCGTCGGGTTGTCGGATATTCTGACGGCCCTCTTCCCGTGCGGCTCGATCACCGGGGCACCTAAGATCAGGGCGATGGAAATCCTGTCTGATCTTGAGCCGTGGCCCCGCGATGCCTATTGCGGCACCATTGGCTGGGCAGCACCGGATGGGCGATCTGAATTCAACGTGGCCATCCGCACTCTTATGGTTGAAGACGACAAAGCGACCCTGAACGTCGGCGGTGGGCTGGTCTGGGACAGCACTGCCCCTTCAGAATATGAGGAGGCGCTATGGAAAGCCCGCTTCGCCCACCAACTGAGCCTGATTTCCGTCTGATCGAAACTCTGGCGTTCCGGCCGGGGCAAGGGTTTGTTCGTCTCGACCGCCATCTGTCCCGCATGGCCCGCACAGCTGAGAAGTTGGGGATAGCGTTTGACCGAGCCTCTGCCCATCAAACTTTGGAGAATGCATCGCGGGAAACCTCGATGCGCTGCCGCCTGACGCTGGACGCACGTGGTAATTTTGAGCTGACAACCGGGGAACTTGCAGCCAACCCATCGGTCTGGCGTGTGGGTCTGGCGGATCGGAGGTTGTCCTCGTCGGATATCTGGTTGCGCCACAAAACGACCCGACGGGCCGTATATGACAGGGCGCGGGCAGAGCTGCCGCAGGGTGTTGACGAACTGCTGTTTCTCAACGAACGGGAGGAGCTTTGCGAAGGTACAATCACGAACCTGTTCCTGACCATGCCCGATGAAAGACAACTGACGCCTTCTCTGTATTGCGGTTTGCTTCCGGGTATTCTGCGAGAGGAATTAATTGATAATAAACTAGTTACCGAAGCAGTTCTAACCTTGAGCGATTTGCAAAACGCACAAGATATCTACTGTGGTAATTCCCTGCGGGGGCTGATCCGGGCGGAGCTTGTAGCACTTTGAGCAAAAACACCGAGTGGGTGGAAACCCCAGCAACCAACCAACGCCTCAGGATCGAGTTCATACTATTCTATGTCGCCGTCCCGGTCCTGATCGCGACTTTGTTCCCGCCGAGCTGGATGTTTCCTTCTCTCTTTGCGTTTACCGGCCTCGGCATTTTGCTTCTGCAGGATACGCCCGGATTCTCTTGGGCCGAGCTTCGATATGGTTGGCGAAACTGGTCGTGGACGGAAGTTGTTGCATTTGCCCTGTTCATGGCTGCCTTCTGTTCCGCCCTAGTATTGTGGGCACGACCAGATGCAGCCTTTGCTCTTCTGCTGTATCGCCCGGAGATGCTGATTTTCATTTGGGTCGGCTACCCGTTGTTGTCCGCTCTGCCGCAAGAGCTGCTGTTCCGCTCTCTCTTTTTCCGACGCTATCATTCGATCTTGCCCCAAGGCCGCACGGCCTATCTGCTGAACGCCGGGCTGTTTTCGCTTGCGCACCTGATGTATTGGAGCTGGGTCGTCGCGATCATGACCTTCGCCGGGGGCCTTCTTTTCACCTGGGGCTATCGCAAGCGAGGGTCATTCTTCTACGCTGTTCTTCTGCATGCAATTGCCGGCAATATTATCTTTGCGGCTGGGCTTGGCGTCTATTTCTACTCGGGCAACGTGCAAAGGCCGTTTTGACGGCGCGACCCGCCTTGACTTTCCTAGCCCAAAGGGGTGTATCGGCGCGACGAATTCTGCGCCCGAAGGGATATGATCCATGCACGCCTATCGCAGCCACACCTGCGCCGCTCTGACCGCCGCCAATGTCGGTGAAACCGTCCGCCTGTCTGGCTGGGTGCATCGTGTCCGAGATCACGGCGGCGTGCTGTTTATCGACCTGCGCGACCATTTCGGTGTGACTCAGGTTCTGTGCGATGGCGACAGTGCGGCATTTGCTGAGCTTGAGAAGGTGCGGTCCGAATGGTGTATCCGCATCGACGGTACTGTCAAAGCCCGCGACTCTGATCTCGTTAACCCGAAATTGCCAACAGGCGAAATCGAGGTTTACGTGCGCGAGCTGGAAGTTCTGGGCGCTGCCGATGAACTGCCGTTGATGGTGTTCGGCGATCAGGAATACCCCGAGGAAACCCGTCTGCGCTATCGCTACCTCGACCTGCGTCGCGAGGCGATGCAGCAGAACATGACCCTGCGCTCGGATGTTGTTGCATCCATGCGCCGCCGCATGTGGGATCAGGGGTTCCGCGAGTATCAGACACCGATCATCACCGCCTCGTCGCCCGAAGGGGCTCGCGATTTCCTCGTGCCATCGCGTCTGCACCCGGGCAAATTCTACGCGTTGCCGCAGGCGCCGCAGCAGTTCAAACAGCTGATCATGGTGTCGGGTTTCGACAAATATTTCCAGATCGCACCCTGCTTCCGCGACGAAGACCCGCGCGCTGACCGTTCGCCGACCGATTTTTACCAGCTTGACCTCGAGATGTCGTTTGTCGAGCAGCAGGACGTGTTCGACACCATCCAGCCCGTGCTAACCGGTGTATTCGAAGAGTTCGGAGGTGGCCGCAAGGTCGATCAGGAGTGGCCGCAAATCTCCTACAAGGACTCGGCCCTGTGGTACGGCACCGACAAGCCCGACCTGCGGAACCCCATTAAAATGCAAGTGGTCTCTGACCACTTCCGTGGGTCTGGCTTCGCGATATTCGCGAAGCTGTTGGAGCAGGACGGCACCGAAATCCGCGCCATCCCTGCGCCGAGCGGTGGCAGCCGCAAGTTCTGTGACCGTATGAACGCCTTTGCCCAGAAAGAAGGTCTGCCCGGCATGGGTTACATTTTCTGGCGGGATCAGGGCGAAGGTATGGAAGCCGCAGGTCCGCTGGCCAAGAACATCGGCCCCGAACGCACCGAGGCAATCCGTCAGCAATTGGGTATGGGCGTCGGTGATGCGGCGTTCTTCTTGGGCGGTAAACCGAAGGCCTTTGAAAAGGTCGCTGGCAAAGCGCGGGATGTGATTGGCGAAGAGCTTGGTTTGACTGAAAAAGACCGTTTTGCCTTTGCCTGGATCGTGGACTTCCCGATCTACGAGCAGGATGAAGAAACCGGCTCGATTGATTTTGAACACAACCCGTTCTCGATGCCGCAGGGCGGAATGGAAGCTTTGCAGGGCGACCCTCTGGACGTACGTGGGTATCAGTATGATCTGGCTTGCAACGGCTACGAGTTGGTGTCGGGTGCGATCCGGAACCACAAGCCCGAGATCATGTTGAAGGCCTTTGAACTGGCAGGGTACGGCGAAGACGAAGTCAAATCCCGCTTTGGCGCTTTGTTCAACGCATTCCACTACGGCGCGCCGCCGCACGGTGGCTGCGCCGCTGGTATCGACCGGATCGTGATGCTGTTGGCGGATGAGGCCAACATCCGCGAGGTGATGATGTTCCCGATGAACCAGCGCGCCGAAGACCTGATGATGGATGCACCCTCTGATCCGACCTCGGATCAGTTGATGGAGCTGGGTCTAAGAATCCTTCCGCAGGACTAAAGCCAACCGCTCGCCTTGAGCGGGCAGCTTTTGTCTTGCTGGTGGCAAAGACCCAAACACTCAGCGATGATTGCGAGATTGGTCGCGTATTGTAGAAGTACCTGCCACGGTTTAGTCGAACGGGCTCCCATGGTTTCGCCGCTTGCGGCGGATGGTTTTAGCGGTAAATCGTGTTCGGCGATAGAGCCATACACTCAGGATCGAGGCCGTTAAGAAGTAGGCAGTCAGCACGTCAGATTGCCTCCTGTCTTTCCAGGCGGTCTTGCACAAGGCCTGCGACTCTTGCGGTCTGTGCTGTCATCGGGGCACCTTTGGATTGCGACCGCGCAAGCTCATGCACCGCCTCTGCAAGCGTTGTGTCATTCGCATCTCGTGCAACGCTTTGCAGAAACTGCGTGGCATAGTCTAGCGTGCGTTGGTCCGTCGGCCCGGTGAGCACATCGGCGATATGGGCCATGTCGTCCTGATACGCCAACGGGTCCGGGTGAATGATATCGTCTTTGACCGTGCCGAGGTCACTGGGGCGCCGGTCCTCCGGCAAAAGCGCAAGAATAGCTTTCTGGAAATAAGCAACCGATTTGAGGGGTTTGGCCAGAAAGCCGTCCGCCCCTGCACTCAGGGCAAGTGATTGGGCGTTGTCATCGCCGGACAACCCCAGAATGACGCCGATTCGGGGAACTGCATGGGTCAACTCGGCAATCAGATCTGCGCCCGAACCATCGGGAAGACCCATATCAACAATCAGGACCGAAGGTCGGTAGATCTGCAAATGCCGCCGCGCCGATTTCAGGCAATCCGCCCGCCGAATACGCGCTCCGCTTTGCAGGCACATCAAGCGTATCGCGTCGCAAGCATAGCGGCTGTCTTCGACCACTAGGATGGTTTGGCCCAGTAGTGGCCGAATTTTGGTTGGCAACGCCGGAGAAGCGAAAGGTTCCGAATCGTCCATGGCAGAACTCCTGATTAGCAGATATCTCACGCTAGGAACTTCTGGCTAATACAGGGTTAACGCGCGTTTTGGCGCACTTGCCCTTTAGCCGGACAACCCCCATAACCGCCGCAGCGCAGAATGAAGGAGAGTTCCATGATCGGTCGCCTGAACCACGTTGCCATCGCTGTTCCCGACCTCGAGGCTGCCTCGGCCCAGTATCGCAATGCGCTGGGTGCCAAGGTCGGCGCACCTCAAGATGAACCAGATCATGGGGTCACCGTGGTGTTCATCGAATTGCCCAACACCAAGATTGAACTCTTGTATCCATTGGGTGAGAACAGCCCTATCAATGGGTTTTTGGAAAAGAACCCTTCAGGTGGTATCCATCATGTCTGCTACGAGGTCGAAGACATTATCGCGGCCCGCGATCATCTGAAAGAGACAGGGGCGCGGGTTTTAGGCTCGGGTGAGCCCAAAATCGGTGCGCACGGCAAACCAGTTCTTTTCCTGCATCCAAAAGACTTCAACGGCTGCCTGGTCGAGCTGGAACAGGTTTAACGCCTATGACCATCACTGCAGCTTTTGTTCTATTCGCAGTTATCTGGTTTATGACCCTGCTTGTGGTCCTGCCGATTCGCATCAAAACACAGGGTGATCTGGGCGATATTGTTCCGGGAACCCATGCCGGTGCGCCAGAAGTTCATCACATGAAGAAGAAGCTGTGGATCACCACAGGGATTTCAGTGGTTCTGTGGGCGATCATTGCAGGCATCATCATATCGGGACTGATCAGCGTAAGGGATTTTGATTGGCTGAACCAACTGGAACCACGCGGCTAAATTAGCGTCGGTCATTCGATAAGCCGTGGTAGATATGGGTGAAGGTCGCGGCACCTAGTATCGGGATCAGCAGGTTGACCAGCGGAACCGAGAGCGGAACTGCCATAAGGATGCCTGCGACCCAAATCGTTGCTGCATGTTTTGCCCGCAGTTTCCGTGCACCTTCGCGCCCCAGTCGACGCATGGCGGCCAACGTGAAATACTCTCGCCCCAATAGAAACCCGTTCATGCCCCAGAAAATGAACAACGCAAATGGGGTGAAGAATGCATAGAGGATCAGCGCCAGCAGGTTGGCGACGATCAAAACCCCCAAAAAGCTGAGCGTATCCCGCAGGGCGTCGCCGAATGGGATGCGAGTGGCAGGGGGTAGAGTGGGATAGTGCTTGTCCTCAACCGCCTGCGCGACCTCATCCAGAAACATAGAGGTAATGGCCGAGGCGACGGGGACCATCAGAAATACCGATAACACCATCATCAAAAAGAACGAGGAGACACTGAGCAGATCGTTCAGCCATGTCACCTCACCCAATATCGGCAGGGTGGCCTGATCGCCGACCAGTGCGTTTATCAGCCACAAAAAGCCGGCATAGGCAGCCACCAACAGCGCGAAGGTCAGGCCAACACCCAACAGAAGAACCTTGCGAAATCTTGGGTCGCCGATCTGACCCAGAGCCTGCAGAAATGACTGAACGATGATCATTCTGAGACCCATTGTGTTAGTGTAGTTACATCCGGGCGTGGCCGCTCAGGTGGGGCAGTCCCTTCAGTCGCAATGTGGATGAAGCCTGCTATTTTCTCATTTTTGGACAACCCCAGTCCTTGCTCGCAAAAGCTGCGGTTATGGGACTGCCAGCCTGAAAGCCAGTTCGCGCCCCAACCCGCAGCCAATGCCGCGTTCAACAATGCCAGACAAACGGCGCCTGCCGAATAGGTCTGTTCAATTGCCGGGATCTTTTCGGAAGGTTTCTGCACTTCGATGACGGCTACGGCCAGATGGCCCATGTCGAACTGGCTGCGTGCCTTGGCGATATCTTCGGCGCTTTTGCCCATGGCCAGACCGCAGGTTTCGGTCAGCGCCGCAAGACGTTGCATGGCCCCGTGTTCGATGACGACAAAGCGCCAGGGCTCAAGCTTTCCGTGGTCGGGGCTGCGCGCGGCAGCGATGAGCAAAGGCATCAACTCTTCCCGCGTCGGGGCTGGTGCCACAAGCGTCTTAGCTGGGCGCGATCGGCGCACCTGCAGAAAATCCAACGCAGCTTGGTTTTTCAGGGACATATGTTAACTTCCTTCACATGGGCAGTGCTTATGTCGGAGGCATGCCATCTTCTTTCAAGGGCAAATTGCCCCCTAAAAGGTGACTAATTCAATCGGAAAAGCGGCCTGAGATCAGATAAAGAGACGGAAGGGAACCGCTATTTAATGAAATCGTCGCTCTCACGAATCTGATAGACGCCTTCGGGCAAATCCAAAGCCGCCGCCAGATCGCGTACCTGCTCAGGTGACAAGGTGATTTTTTGTATCTGATCAGTTCGGGGGTCCAACTGCTCAAGCGTGACGCACTCGGCAAAGTTGTTGATGACGACGTCCTCTTGCAAAGGTTTGGCACCTTCGTCCACCAGAGTAATGACCGTCGAGTCGAATTCGTGTTCAATTGAAAACATACCGGTACAGTGCCTAGGCAGAGATCGCAATGCAACCCGTTGCAGCGGCATTCGGCAGTAGCCCAGGCAAGTTGGGCGCGTTATGCTTGCCTGCCGACAGGTTGACTGAAAGGAATAGGAATGCGCGGTTTTGCCTTGTCGCTGGTATTGCTGTTGGCGGCTTGCGGCTCTTCGTCCGTAATCGCGATTCCGGCAGCGGAATGGCAACCCTCATCACCGGCTCTTCGCGAGAAGGCACGGGAATTCGAGCAGGTCAGCCGCGCGGTTGCAGCGTCGGCTGAAAAGGAATGCCGCCGCCAGGCACGTACTGCCAATTGTGATTTTGCCATTCTGGTTGATCTGTCATCAAAAGCGCCAGCAAATGCATTCCAGACGCTGGACGAGGACGGGCGACCGTTGATCATATTCACGCGGCCGATGATTGATTCAACAGAGAACGCAGAAGAGATGGCTTTTGTCATGGGGCATGAAGCAGCCCATCACATTCTGGGTCACATCGCCCGACAAACGAAAAATGCCAAGGAGAGCGCGCGCATTTTTGGCGAACTCGCCCGCAAGCAAGGTGCAGATGATGCGGGAATTGAGCGTGCACAGGCTCTGGGTGCCGAGGTCGGGGTGCAGAACTATACGCGCGTGTTCGAGCTTGAGGCGGATCGTTTGGGGACAAAAATCACCCATGCGGCAGGATATGATCCAATGGTTGGAATGGCCTTTTTCCAGCGAATTCCAGATCCGGGTGACCGTTTCTTGGCGACACACCCGCCAAATGCTGAACGGGTCGAGGCGGTTCTGCAAACGGCCCGCCAGTTGGGATTGCGATAATGATTCAGCTAGACCGATTGGGCGTGGTGCTCAGCGATCGCGGGTCGAAATATGCAGTTACCGGTGCAAAGGTAATCAGCCGTTCCGATGTTGATGCAGTGCTAGCAGAGCTTAAATCCGACACGGCTTATGCCAAGGCAACGCACAACACTTGGGCCGCGATGTTGCCAACCGGAGCGCTTAAGGCCGACGACGGAGAATCCGGTGCCGCGATGGTCATTTTGCGGATGATGGAGCGCGCGGGTCTTTCGGATCACGTCATAATCGTGACGCGTTGGTATGGCGGCAAGAAACTGGGTGGAGACAGGTTCCGCCGGGTACAAGATGCCACCCGAGTGTATCTGGACCAGTTAGAAGCCGGGCATTGACCTGAGTCAAAGGCATCCTTTGATGCATGGGCTACCTTTTCTTCAGCGAGCAAAGAAAGGGAAACGCATGTCTGACCGAGCAACACTGCGACATCACGCAGGTCTGATGGATGAGATGGCTACAACGCTCGGGGTTGATCTGCAGGAGGCTGCGATTGACGGTGCCTTGCGATTTGATGAAATCTCGGACGCAGTACTGCGCTGTGCCCAATGCCCAAATCCGGGGCATTGCGCTGCCCTTTTGGACCAGGGCACCGACTTGGGCAGTGCACCGGAATACTGCCGTAACCAGGAATTGTTGAACAGGCTAGCGCCATAAAGGAGGAGCATGTTCATGCCGCAACTTGGGCGGATTATGCCGCATTTCCATCTAGTTCAGAGAATGGCGCGGGCAATTGGGGCAGATGTTGTGGCGGCACATCGGAATGGGCGTCTGGAGCAGCAAGACTGGGCTCAGATGATCCACGCATGCCGTGGTTGCGAATGGGCGCACGCCTGTACTGACTGGTTGCATAAGAACGAAAATGTAGAGAAGGCACCAGTCGCCTGCCCAAATCGGGCAATGTTTGCGGCCATTAAGGTAGGAAGCAATGGTTGAGCACGATCCTCGAACCCGACTGGGTGAGATCGAAAAACACTTTTGGCTGACACGATCGGTGGCGCGTTGCATGGGGATATCCCTGACCGAAGGAATGGCCGAGGGAAGGATCACGCCTCAAGAATACGCCCTGATGGTGACCCGTTGCCGTAGTGCCGAATGCAGCGAGCAATGCCAGTTTTGGCTTGCTGATCAGCAGAAAAAATCATCTGCAGCACCGCAATTTTGCGCCAATGCCAGTGCTCTGAACGATTTGGCCTGACCGTCAGAGCTTATTGTGCGTCCCGTCGCATAACGGCGGATTGGCGCAGTGCTTACAGCCACAAAAGAACACCTTCTTGCTGGCCTCAGCCGTGTATTTTACTGGTTCGAACGACGTGTCTTTGTGCGAACCGTCGCAAAATGGTTGCCGCTTGGACTTGCCACAGGCACACCAGAAATAGGTTTTTCCTTCGGTCACTTCGACCGGATAGGGCGATTTCTGGGCGATGATCGGGGCGTCTGACATGTGGCTACTCCGTCTTTAGCTAACGTCGAAGTCAGAGTTTAGGGTTCTTTGTCAAAAAAGGTAGTCTGCGAATGAAAACCCGCCTTCCAGCGTGGATTCGCCTTAATTCACGAAAGCGTTATCGATTCGGTTGCCATATGAAATTCTTGGTCCTATTCTGATACCGGCCCCGAAAAACTGGGCAATATCAGAAAAGTAATAGAGGATTGATGGACATGAAACTGAAATTTGCTGCTATCTGCGCCACGGCCGTTGTACTGACTGCGTGCTCGCAGCAAGAGGAACCGACCCCGGTCTATATCCAACCCGACTATGACAAGTATGGCACGCCCAGCTGTTCGGCAGGCTACGAACTGGCCACGACCGAGGCGGGTCAGACCGTGTGTAATCCGGTCACGCAATAAGCTTTTCGCAGGCGGTCCATATATTCGGACCGCCTGCACACTCAAGCTGCTGCCGCCGCCGAAAGGCGGTTTTTTCTTGCCTTTTTGCCGCAGGTCGCGAACGTCGGTTCAGGTGGAATTGATCGGAAAGGCCTATGCGAAAATTATTTGATCACCTGAAAGATCGCACTCGCTGGAGTTGGCAGGGCCTATCAGCTACTTGGCGCGAAGAATATTCGTTTCGGGCTTGGGGCTGGGCAAATCTTGTTTCAGGCGCTTTGGCATTCCTACTTCCGCTCGATTCCGCTGAAAAAGCGTTGATCCTTGCGCTTGGGATACTGGTATTGGTGGCTGAACTGTTCAATACAGCCATCGAACGAACAGTCGATCATACCTCGACCGACCACCATGTGCTGGCGGGGCAGGCCAAGGACGCGGCAAGTGCAGCAGTGGCACTTACTGCTGTTGCCGCTGGTGTTGCTTGGGTCGTGATTCTGTTTGGGCTGCTGTAATCCGGGTCTCGGTCACACCGACGAGCACAAACGTCCCCAAAGATCGTATTCCCCGGCTTCGTCCACCTCGACAGTGACGATATCTCCCGGATTCAGGTTTTCGAAGCCCTCATCGATAAACAGATTTCCGTCGATCTCGGGCGCGTCGGACTTGGTGCGGCAGGTCGCGGCTTCATCATCGATGTCATCTACAATGACCTCGATCGTTTGCCCGACTTTGGCCATCAGCTTAGCCTCGGAAATGGCTTGCGCCTTCTCCATGAAGCGCTCCCACCGATCTTGTTTCACGTCAGCTGGAACATGATCTGGCAGGTCGTTTGAACGGGCACCATCTACATTTTCGTATTGGAAGCAACCGACACGATCCAATTGCGCTTCGTCCATCCAGTCGAGCAATGTTTGGAATTCGTCTTCGGTTTCTCCAGGATATCCGACAATGAATGTCGAGCGAAGGGTGATATCGGGGCAGGTCTTGCGCCATGCCGAGATCTCTTCCAGAGTTTTTGCCCCTGCGGCCGGCCGGGCCATGCGCTTTAACACGTCCGGGTGCGCGTGCTGGAACGGAATGTCTAGATAGGGCAGCACGTTACAGCCCGCATCCGCCATAAGCGGAATCAGATCGCGCACATGGGGGTAGGGGTAGACATAATGCAACCGCACCCAAGCATCGAATTGGCCCAGCTCACGCGCCAGATCGGTGATATGACTGCGCACCTCGCGATCTTTCCAGGGATTCAGATCATATTTGCGATCCAAGCCATAGGCTGAGGTATCCTGTGAGATCACCAGCAATTCGCGCACGCCATTACCGACCAGTTTCTCGGCCTCGCGGAGCACAGCATGCGCTGGGCGGCTGGCCAGCTTTCCGCGCATGTCCGGGATGATGCAAAACTTGCACTTATGATTACAACCCTCGGAAATCTTGAGGTAACTGTAGTGGCGCGGCGTCAGCTTCACGCCAGAAGCCGGAAGCAGATCGACATAGGGGTTCGGATCCGGGGGCACCACGGCATGAACCGCATCCAGTACCTGTTCGTATTGATGCGGTCCGGTCACCGCCAGAATACGTGGATGATGCTCGCGGATATAATCGGGTTCGGCCCCCAGACAGCCCGTCACGATGACTTTGCCATTTTCGACCAGCGCCTCGCCGATGGCATCCAGAGACTCGGCCTTAGCGCTATCTAAGAAACCGCAGGTGTTCACAATTACGGCATCAGCTCCGGCATAGTCCGGCGAGATACCGTAACCTTCGGCACGCAAACGGGTCAGAATACGTTCGCTATCAACCAGCGCTTTAGGACAGCCCAGCGACACCATTCCAAGTGTTGGCTGACCGCGGCGTGGTGTCTCGGCGATGCGGGCCTCGGGGGCCAGATCGGGGCGGAGGTTCGGTGGGTTCGTGCTCATGGCCGGGCATATAGAGGGGAATGCTTCCCCTTGCAAATCCTGCCCACACAGGGCTGACTTGTACCAGAGCAGATAAGCCGGAAAGGCAAACTCATGAAGTGGCTCATTCGTATTCTCTTTCTTGTAGTTGCGGCGTTCGGGCTGGTGATTGGTGCCTTGCTGCTGATGCCAGGAGACAAACTTGCCACGATCCTGGCTGAGCAAGTAAAGGCACAAACTGGTCGCGAATTAAAACTGTCTGGGGATGTCAAACTATCCTTCTGGCCCGTTTTGGGCATGGAAACCGGTCGCGTAACCTTTGGCAATGCGCCCTGGGCCGGGTCCGAGCCGATGCTGAGCGCTCAAAGTCTGGCTGTAGGGGTCGATGCCTCGGCGCTGCTGTCGGGTGATATCCGGATCAAGAGAGTGCTAGCCGATCATCCAACACTGCGTTTGGAACGTTCGGATGGGCGCGGGAATTGGGAGTTGCACCAACTCGGAAATTCATCTGACACCGGTGCGTCGGCGCAAGCGGTTGAAAGTCGGCCGGTGACTCTGGAACAGTTGGAACTGCAGAACGCGCGGTTGATCTACATTGAGAATGGCGCGGTCAGCATGGAGTTCGCCGATGTTGATCTATCTGCCCGTTGGCCCGACGTGACTGCCCCGATGGAAATGCAGGCCAGCATGCCCGTGCCCGGAGGCAACGTTAAGGTTAACCTGAACATTCCTGACCTGCCTGCGTTCTCGAGCGGGGTGGTGACCCCGTTGGAACTAAGTCTGACTGCACCCGGTGGAGGGATTCAGTTTTCCGGCCGGGTGAATCTGGCCGGAGAAATGGACGGCAAGACTACTGTCACCGCAAAAAATACACACAAGATGTTGGCTGCATTTGGTCAGGGAGGTGTCACCGTTCCCGAAGGCTTGGGCCGGGTTGCGAATGTATCCGGGCAGATGACCTATACCCGAGACGGGCGGATTTCACTGCGGAAAATGGTTGCTGTCCTCGACAATAATCGGCTTGAGGGTGAAGCGGATATTCAGATCTCTGATCCGCCAAAAATCACGGCGCGCCTGAACGCGGGCGATCTCGATTTGTCCAATGCAAGTGGGGATGATGGCACATCAAGCAGTGGTTCCGAGGCTTACGGTTGGTCCAAAGCCCCAATAGATGCGTCATCGCTGGCACTCGCAAACGGGACGATCCGACTGCAAGCGAATTCGATTTCGGTTCCAGGCATGCGCTTTGGCAAAAGTGATCTGACGCTCAGCCTTGATCGTTCGAGGGCTGTGTTGAAAATGCATCCCGCGTCGCTTTTTTCAGGGCATCTGAATGGCCAGGTGGTTGCCAACAATCGCAATGGTCTGTCGGTCGGTGGAAATCTGACGGCCGATAATATCGATATCAATGAAGCCCTTGTAACGCTTGGGGATATCAAGCGCCTGTCGGGAACCGGGTCAGGACATCTAGAGTTTCTGGGTGTGGGGCAGAATGAAGATCAGATCATGCGGTCGCTGAGCGGCAAAGGGAATATTGAAGTCGGGAAAGGGGTCATTTCCGGGGTGGATCTGGACCGCCTTATGGGGCGCGGAGGGGGTTCAGGCGGCACAACGGTTTTCAATAGCCTCACTGCCAGCTTCACGATGAAAGATGGTGATCTGAACAACGACGACTTATTGATGAAACTGGATAATTTTCGAGCGGATGGCACGGGCCGAATTGGTCTTGGTGCTCGCGATATCGACTATCTGTTTACGCCGGTGGCTTTACGCGCCAATGCAGGCGAGGGGATATCGGTACCCGTTCGAATCGTGGGGCCATGGAGTGGCCCGTCGATCAAGCCGGACCTCACCAAAGTCATTGAGGCCGCAGCAGAGGGAAAAGTCAAAGCACTGGAAGATGACGCCAAGCAAAAGGTATTTGAAAAGGTCGGGAAGGAACTTGATACCACAGTAACGGACACCGGTCAGATCGAGGATGCCCTTAAAGACAAGCTGGAGGACGAGGCCAAGAAAAGCCTTCTCAAACTGCTGGGCGGGGATTGATTGCGCCGATCAAGGGCGCTGAAACCAGCGCCCTTGTTAGGTGGGCTAGATGGTTTGATCGTACTCGCCAACGCCGGGCTCGGTGCGAATAACGGCATCAATATCGGCGAAAATCGCCCGCAATTCGTCTTCGCTTTCGCTGCTTTCGCAAACCACCACGAGGTTCGGAGTATTCGACGAGGCGCGCACCAGCCCCCAGCTGCCATTGTCCAGAATGACGCGCGCGCCATTGACGGTCACAACCTCTTTGACCGCTCGGCCCGCAAAGCTCTTGCCAGCATCGGCCATTGCGACCAACTTATCGACGAGGCGCTGCAAGATATCATATTTCTCTGTATCCGCTGCATAAGGTGACATAGTGGGTGTTGACCACGTCTTGGGCAGCGCCTTGCGCAGGTCTGACATGCTCTGATCTGGGTTGCGGTCCATCAGCTTGCAGATTTCCACCGCCACGCGCATCCCGCAGTCATATCCGCGCCCGACAGGTTCGGCCAGAAAGTAGTGACCTGACTTCTCAAACCCGGCCAACGCACCGATTTCCTTGACACGGCGCTTCATGTGGCTGTGGCCGGTTTTCCAATAGTCGGCTTTTACACCATGAGCTTGCAGTTCAGGGTCGCTGGCAAAAAGACCGGTAGATTTCACATCGGCCACAAAGGTCGAATTCGGATAAATCTTGGCCAGATCGCGGGCCATGATGACGCCGACCTTGTCGGCAAATATCTCTTCGCCTTCGTCATCTACAACGCCGCAACGATCCCCATCGCCATCAAAACCAAGCGCCAGATCGGCGCCGCTGGCTTTGACTGTATCGGACATGTCATGCAGCATTTCCATCGCTTCGGGGTTTGGGTTGTAGTTGGGGAACGTATAATCCAGATCGTTGTGGCTTGGCACAACTTCAACACCGATCCGTTCGAAAATTTCGGGCGCAAAGGCAGCGGCAGTTCCATTGCCGGTGGCACACACCACCTTCAGCGGACGGGACATTTTGAAGTCACCAACCAGATCGTCAATATAGGCCTCTTTCACACCGTCCACGAATTCATATGACCCGCCCGGGCACGCGACGCCTTCGCCGTTCAGAACGATATCGCGAAGTTCGGACATCTCGTCAGGCCCGTGTGTCAAAGGGCGATCGAAACCCATTTTGACGCCGGTCCAGCCATTGGGGTTGTGGCTGGCCGTGACCATGGCCACCGCTGGCACGTCCAGATGAAACTGCGCGAAATATGCCATCGGGCTGAGCGCCGGGCCGATGTCCTTGACCTGAATGCCGGCCTGCATAAGCCCAACGATCAGCGCGTTTTTGATCGACAGGGAATAATCGCGATAATCATTGCCCACCGCAATTACCGGTGCGATTCCGCGTTTCTGCATCTGGGTACCCAGACCCAGTCCCAGAGCCGTCATACCCGGCAGGTTGATCTCGTCAGGGTATTTCCACCGCGCATCATATTCGCGAAAGCCTGTGGGCTTGATCATCGGGTCGCGCAGAAAACTCCAGGTGTTTGGGGTCACCTCAGGCAAAGGCTTGTTCATCACAAATCTCAATCGTTAAATCTGAATCGGGTTCTCTTTGGCCAGCGCATCAAATCGCATCAATGTGTCAACCAGATGGCCCATCTGATCCAGAGGGATCATGTTCGGCCCATCTGAGGGTGCGGTGTCAGGATCCTGATGGGTTTCTATGAAAACGGCTCCGACGCCCAGAGACACAGCGGCACGCGCCATCACTGGCGCAAACTCACGCTGTCCACCTGAGGAACCGCCTTGGCCGCCGGGCTGTTGCACCGAATGGGTTGCGTCCATGACGACCGGATATCCGGTTTGCGCCATCTGCGGCAGCGACCGCATGTCCGCGACCAGCGTATTGTAGCCAAACGAAGTTCCGCGCTCGGTCAGCAGGATGTTCTGATTGCCAGTGCTTTCGATCTTAGTAACGATATTGGGCATTTCCCACGGGGCGAGAAACTGTCCCTTCTTCACGTTGACCGCTTTTCCAGTATTGCCTGCCGCCAGCAGCATGTCCGTCTGACGACACAGAAACGCAGGGATTTGCAGGATATCGACAGCCTCGGCTGCAATCGCGCATTGGGCCTCGGTATGAACATCGGTCAAAACTGGAATGCCCATGGTTTTGCGAATGTCGTCCAACACCTTCAGCCCAGCATCAATGCCCATACCACGCTTGCCGGACAGCGAGGTCCGGTTGGCTTTGTCATACGAGGCCTTGAATACATACTGTGCCCCGGCGGCGTCACATGCCTCTTTCATAGTGCCCGCGATCATCTGGGCGTGATCGGCGGTTTCAAGCTGGCAAGGGCCAGCGATGATGGTCAGCGGAAGGTCGTTGCCAACCATGAGGTCGGCGATTTTTACATGTTTCATGAGTCTTACGAGGATACCTGTTCACGAAGGACCGACGCGGTAAGCGAGATCATCAGGTAGATACCAGCAAATAACAGGAAAGCCAAAATCGTATTTTCGAACTTGCGCGGATAGCTGGGTTCCTGGCTGGCAACAGGGTTCACCGAGACGGTCAGATACCGCACTTTCCGGTTGGCCTCGGTCCGTGTGGCTTCCATTTGCTGCATTGCCGTTTGCAGCATCAGGTCTCGGGCCGCTAGATCGGCCTGTGCCATCTGAATACGTACGCTCAGACGCGCCAGCGAATTTTCGCCTGCTGAGGCATCCAGCATCTCAGCATTCAATTCTGACAGCACGGCCTCCAGCCGTTTAATATCTGCACGCGTGCCGTCCACTTTAGCTTTGTTGGGCCGTGCATTGTCGAGAAGGGCGGCCAGCTGCAGTTCTTTATCCTGCAGCTCAATTTCAAACTGATCGATTCTGGCACGCAAGCTGGCAATCACGCTTTGCGGATCCAGTATGGCACCCTGCAACTGCAATTCGATCAGGTCTTCCTGTGCCTGCCTGCGCGCTTCTTGCGCGGCTTCAAAGCCCGCCAATGCATCACGCATTTGATCTTCGCGTTTCAGCTCGGTCAGACCATTAATCCTCTCCTCAGCGTAAGAGATCAGACGATTGGATAGATCGACCGAGATTTCAGGGCTGGGCGCGGCGACCTCCATGCGAATGACACCATCACTAGGGTCGTACCCGATCGTGATCATTCGCTTAAAAAGCTTGTAAGTTTCTTCAAGCGTCGCATCAGAGGGCAAACGTTGGATCGGGTCAATATTGTCTTGCTGAAAGAACTCAGCAAACCCGACATCCCGTTCAAGGCGTTCCAGCGCGTCCTTGGATTCCAAAAATTCTTGAGTGGATACCGAATCCTGTGCAGTTGCAAACTGTGTCCCTGCGAGGAAGCCACCGAAAGAGGCCCCTCCACCGTCGGCTTGCAAAATCGAAAACACGGAATCGCTGGCGTACATCGGCGTTGCGACCCGATAGAAATAGTATCCCACTATGAATGTAGGCAGGATCACAAAGGCCGTTAGCCGCGCAAATAATGCAACAAGTTTGCGGCGCCGTCTGCGGGCGATGTCTTTCTGGATTTGCCCGATCTCATATTCGCGGCGTTGGGCCGGGCTGAGCTCTGGACCTGGCAGGTTTTTTTGAGTTTCTTTGGCTGTCTGAGGCAAGTGAATTTTAATGTTATCTTGCGTCGCTTTGTCGTCGGTTGAATTGCGTTGATCGTAAGCTGCAAGATCTAGCAGATTGGAACGCTGAAACGGATCAATCCCTTTCTTACGCAACAGTCGCACTGCGTCATAATCAGAGGTTGCCGCCAACCCATTCTTGTGGGCAAGCCGTCTGGCGACCCGCAATTGCCGCCCGGTTAACCCTTCGCGCTTGATTGCGTCCAATTCGGTCCCCGGCTGCTGCGCGTCTGTGCCGGAACCAGAGGCCTGAGTCGCCTTGCGAATACGATCGATCGCATCCGAGCGTGCCTCAGCAGTGCCAGCTCCGCGCGCTGCGCGGTCAGGGTTGTATTTTCTAGCCTTGGGCTTGGTAGTCATAGAGCTGCTTCGCCTCTTCCAAGGTTTCAAACATATAAAGCTGACCATCCACCAAAACAGCAGCTTGGCGCGCGAATTTCTCGAGGGTTGATGGATTGTGTGACACGATTACCAAGGTTGTTGTCCGAAGCTTCTCTTTCAGGATATCGCCGGCTTTCTTGTTGAATTCCACATCTGTGGTCGAGGGCATCCCTTCGTCAATCAAATACATGTCGAAATCCAGAGCCAACATCAGCGCAAAGGTAAATCTGGCGCGCATACCGGACGAGTAGGTGCCAAGCGGCTGGTCAAAATACTCACCCAGATTGCACAGCCATTTACAATAGGCTTCGACATAATCAGGGTCCATGCCGTAGATCTTGGCGATCGAGCGCGCGTTTTCGAGCGCTGACAGGCGTTTGGCGACACCCCCGGTGAAGCCCATGGGGAAAGACACACGGCAATCCCGTCGAATTACACCTTCGTCCGGTTTTTCCAACCCTGCCATCATATTGATCAATGTGGTTTTGCCTGTTCCGTTCGGGGCCAGGACCCCAAGGGAGGTGCCCAGTTCGACACGGAACGACACCTGATCCAGAATCACTTTGCGGCGGGTTCCGGTCCAGAATGACTTGCTGACATTTTCGAATTCCAGCATTTGCGGCCTGTCATCGTACTGTTTTGTATGGCTCGAAGGTGTGTGTGCTACGGGTCCATGTTGGCCACATTATGTCGAAATATGAAACAAATGATCAATGCGGATCCCGCGATATGACATTGAAGTGTTGCCAAGTTAGGTGCTGTTGGCTCCGGCCGTGTTCATTCCTATCTTGATTGAGTGTTCATTGCGGGAACGTTTCAATCCGATGAAGTCGCTCATTAAGGATATCGCAGAGTGCCGACTTTGCGCGGACAGGTTTGCGCAGACGGCTACCGCACACAAGCCGCGCCCGGTTGTCTGGTTCCAATCCGGTGCACGAATTCTGATCGCGGGTCAGGCACCGGGGGCTCGGGTGCACCTGTCGGGAAAGCCCTTTACCGATCCCTCGGGTGATCGCCTAAGGGATTGGTTGGGGCTGGACGAACAAGGCTTTTATGACCGCTCGCGGGTATCGATTGTGCCGATGGCATTTTGTTTTCCTGGATATAATGAGCGTAAGGCCGACCTGCCACCACCGCCGATATGTGGGCGCACATGGCATGAAAAAGTGATGAATGCGCTGGGAGAGGTGCCGCTGACGATCCTCGTTGGCGGTCACGCGCACAAATACCATCTGGGTGTGAAAACGCCGGTCACCGAGACCGTCAGCCGTTGGAGAGACCATGCGCCGCGGGTCTTTGCCTTGCCACACCCGTCTTGGCGCAATACGGCTTGGCTGAAGAAAAACCCCTGGTTTGAGGCCGAGCTTTTGCCGGTTCTTCGGCAACGGGTGCAAGAGGTTCTGAATGACTGAAACTACAGCTTTAGATGCTGCACATGCCGCTATGCTTGCAGCGCCAGAAGACGATTCAGCACGGCTGCGTTTCTTTGAAAGGTTAGCCGACAGCGAGCTGTTCCTGATGCTGTCGGAGGAGGCCAGGGGCGAGAATATTTCGCCTGAGCTCTTCGATGTGGCTGATGGCCGTTTCGTGCTAGCCTTTGATCTTGAGGAACGTTTGGCAGAATTCGCGGGGCATCCGGTTCCCTATGTTGCTCTGTCCGGGCGTGTTTTATCCGGAATGCTGTCGGGGCAGGGAATTGGGTTGGGCCTGAACCTCGAGACCGCTCCGTCATCGATGTTGATCCCGACCGAGGCATTGGGCTGGTTGGAAAGCACGCTGCAGCACGGTCCGCAAGAAGTGCAGCAGAGGCTTGCTGAATTTCACCCACCCGCCGGTCTGCCAGATAAATTGCTGACTGCACTTGATTCCAAGCTGGCGACTGCAGCGGGCCTCGCCACTGCGGCTTTTCTAGTGGGAACGAAGACGGATGATGGCGGTCGGGGCCATCTTTTGGGATTTGTCTCGGCAGTTGAAATCGCGCAGCCTGCTCTGGCGCGCGCCGTTTCTGAGGCGCTGACATTTTCGGGGATTGAGGCGGGTGCATTGGATGTCGGGTTCTTTGAAGCAGAGGATCCGGCAGCCGCCGCGCTGGCAAAGGTCGGGCTTAGGTTCGATTTACCCCAGCCACAGGCTCCGAAAGTTGAAAGGGCCGCCCCGGGCAGTAACCCCGAGCGGCCCCCGATCCTGAAATAACAAAGCGCGTTAGTCTGCCGTTTCCAGTTTATCCTGTGTACGCGTCTCAAAGTCGCTTGCGTCGTGACGTTCGTGCAATTGAGTGTGTGGTTCGCCAAATGGGCGATTGACCATCCGACCACGCTGAACCGCTGGGCGCGCATCGATTGCTTTGGCCCACCGCATTACGTTCTTGTAGCTTTCGACATCAAGGAATTCCGCCGCATCGTATAGACGGCCCAGAACCAGTTGTCCGTACCAAGGCCAGATAGCCATATCGGCGATCGTATATTCTTCGCCAGCGATATAGGTCTTTTCAGCAAGTTCCCGATCCAATACGTCCAACTGGCGTTTGGCTTCCATGGCGAAACGGTCAATCGGGTATTGCCACTTCTCAGGGGCGTAGGCGTAGAAGTGGCCAAAGCCACCACCCAGATAGGGTGCGCTGCCCATCTGCCAGAATAACCAGTTCATAACCTCAGTCCGTTTCGCACCACTCGCGGGTAGAAACTCACCGAACTTCTCTGCCAGATGCATAAGAATTGAGGCACTTTCGAACACGCGCACAGGTGTTTCATCCGAATGATCCCAAAGCGCGGGAATTTTCGAGTTGGGGTTGGCTCCGACAAAGCCCGAACTAAACTGGTCGCCTTCGCCAATATTGACCAGCCAGGCATTGTACTCTGCCTCACTGTGGCCCAGAGCCAGCAGCTCTTCCAGCATTACAGTGACTTTGACGCCGTTGGGTGTAGCGAGCGAATAAAGCTGCAGAGGGTGCTTTCCGACCGGAAGGTCCTTATCATGTGTGGCCCCAGCAATTGGCCGGTTGATATTGGCAAATTGTCCGCCGCTTTCACTGTCCCACGTCCAGACCTTAGGAGGGGTATAGGTGGATTGTTCGCTCATATCATGCCTTTCCTGCGTTGCTGGCCAATGGACCGCTAAATCAACAGCTAATATTGCAGAACTCAGAGTCCAACCCCAAACATCGCGGGAATTTTGTAACAATCCCCCGGATACACCTCACAATTCCCAATTCGTTTTCACAGCGGCGCGAGTGGGTCTTCGCGCGAGGCCAAAAACACCTATTGTCTGAGCAGCCCCGTAGCACGGGTGCCCAGAAACCGATAGGACATGAGGACAATTCACATGAAACGCTTTGCACTGACCCTTGCAGCGACGATGGCTTTCGCCATGCCTGCATTCGCAGGAGATCAATATGTCGATGGTACCGGATTTGCGGTGTCAGGGTATGACGTCGTTGCCTATCGCGACTTGGATCAAGTTGCCGTGGGTCAATCGCAGCCCGAGGCAGTTCGCGGCCGGTCTGACATCACTGCCGATTATAACGGTGCGACCTGGGCATTTTCGACTGAAGAAAACCGCGACAAGTTTCTCGAAAATCCGGCCTACTATGCGCCGCAATATGATGGACACTGCGCCTATGGCGTGTCGCGTGGCGGCAAGGTTCCGGCCAACCCGAACCTGTGGCGGATCGTCGATGACAAACTGTATCTGAACATCACCGATGTAGTCGTCGGCTTTTGGGAAGAGGACGTTCCCGGAAACATCAATTTGGCAGAAGGCAACTGGCCGGGTATCGAACCCGACGCGGCGTCTACCAGCGTGATCCCGAAATTTACTTCGGAAGGTCCAGTGTCCAACTGATATTGGTGAAAAAAATAAGCCCGGCCTTAGCGGCCGGGCTTATTTTGCTGGTAGGTTCTTTCACCCTGCCAACTCAAACAAATCCCGCATTTGCTGGTCTGCTTCAAACCGAATCCTAACGTTTCGGGCACCGGGAAACTTCCGTTCGCGTATAGGGTCGGGAACGACAATTTCACCCGAACCCGCAACTTTGGATTTAAATGTCAAAATCTCGGTTTCAGTTTTTCTGCAACTTGCCAGAACCGATGTTGGCAAGGCGACTCGGTTTTCACCCTCACAGACAGAAGACGCGACGAAGTAAGTCAGGTCACGTCCGAAACAGCCGATTGCATCTGGCACATGGTCAGATGACTGGTCATAGCCGTCGCTTGTTGCGGCGCGGTCAATCGCAGACATATCTGAGAGTACGTATTCGGGATTCAGCAAATCACGGCAAGCTTTGATCTCGTCGGCGTCCAGTTCGATCACACGTTTCTTTAGGCGTGGACGACGTGGTGTCGACGAACTCGTCACCCCTTTTCGGGTCAGACCCTCGCTACGCAGAAAATCGTAAGCCGATTTGGCTTTGGAAAAAACCGAATGGTCACCATCTGTATGATCAGGGTGATCATGAAAGGCGATATTGCGCCAGGCGTCTCTGATGTCGTTTGCGTTGGCGTGGGTAGGCAGGCCAAGAACCTGAAACGCTTCTGCCCGAGCCTTAACTTTGCTCACTGGCTCCATACTGATAACACTCATTAAAACTACACTGCGCTCAGAGTGCCATCGATCACATTTTTGTCAAATTTTCTTAGATATTAGCGTTAATCCCAGCAACAGTTTCTGGAATCAATTCTGGATTGTCGCCCGCGCTCTAATCGGCGTGCCGCACATCGGTAGTGGTGGGTGTGCCCAGCGACAGATTTGCCACCGGACAGGCCACAAGTTCAAGCGACGTTCTGCAATTCGGTCTGAGGTGTAATACCCAATGCGAAACACACATCGCGGGTCAGTTCAGGGCGATTGAGCGTGTAGAAATGCAACTTGTCCACACCACCTTCGATCAGGTCCGAGCAGAGTTCGGTGCAAAGCGCAGTGGCAAGAAGGTCTTCGCGATCGTCGCGGATCGCCTTCTCAAATGCATTTTCGATCCACTCGGGTACTCGGGTTCCACAGCGTTTTGCGAAGTTGCGTGCCCCTTTCCAGTTTTCGATTGGAAGAATTCCCGGCACGATTGGTTTATCAATGCCTGCTTTTTCGCAAGCATCCCGGAACCGGAAAAAAGTCTCGGCTTCGAAAAAGAACTGGGTTAGCGCTTCGTCCGCACCCGCGTCCAGTTTTGCCTTTAGCCAATCCACATCGGTGCGGGCGTTCTGTGCCTCGGGGTGGATGTCAGGATAGGCACCGACGCGAATACTGAACATTTCTGTTTCTGCCAGCGCGGATATCAATTCGACCGAATTGGCAAATCCTTCCGGATGTGGCTGGAACCGGTCATGTCCCTTGGGAGGATCGCCGCGAAGCGCGACGATATCCTGAACGCCTGCGCGTGCGAACGTATCGGCAATCTCAAGGGTTTCTTGACGCGAGGCATCTACACAGGTCAGATGCGCGGCAACGGGCAGGCCTGAAGATTTGTGCAGGGTTGCAACCGCATCGCGTGTCAGTTCGCGCGTCGTGCCCCCAGCGCCATAGGTGACGGACACAAAGCGAGGGTTCAGCGGAGCCAGCGTCTGCACCGTATCCCACAGGCGAAACGAGGCCTCCAGCGTCTGGGGCGGAAAAAATTCGAATGAGATCTCAGGCTTGGTCATAATGGCCTCGTAACTGTCATTTACGCTCTTGTGCCACCTGAGGCGTTGTGAGACAAACTCATATTATTCAACAACAACATGAGTCACGCAGCATATGCATATTGAGTTCCGACATCTGCGGACGATCAAAGCCATCCACGAATGTGGTGGTCTGGCGCGTGCTGCTGATCAATTAAACATTACCCAGTCAGCATTGAGCCATCAGATCAAGGGCTTGGAAGATCAAGCCGGGGTTGAATTGTTCCTGCGCCGGTCTAAGCCAATGAAACTGTCTGCGGCCGGTCTGCGACTGTTGCGGCTGGCAGAGCAAATTCTGCCGCAGGTCGAGGCAATGCAGGATGAGTTTTCATCGCTGCGCGACGGTCGCACCGGGCGTATGCATATTGCGATCGAATGTCACGCTTGCTTCGAATGGCTGTTCCCTGTGCTCGAAGCCTTCCGAAAATCCTGGTCTGATGTCGACGTAGACATTCGCCCAGGTCTCGCATTCGACGCGCTGCCTGCGTTGCAGAAGGAAGAGGTTGATCTTGTGGTCTCTTCCGACCCTGAAGATTTGCCGGGTGTCGAGTTTATAGAACTCTTTGACTATCAAGCCGTGTTTGTTGCGGCGTCCTCGCACCCGCTGGCTGATAAACCATTCATAGATGCCGAGGACTTTCGCGGCCAGACACTGATCACCTATCCGGTCGAACGGACACGTCTAGACGTATTCAGCCAGTTACTAATCCCGGCTCGTGTTGAACCAGCCTCAATCCGTCAGGTTGAACTGACAGCTGTGATCCTTTTGTTGGTTGCGTCGAACCGAGGTATTTCTGTTCTGCCGGATTGGGTCGTGCGTGAGGTAAAGTACAATTCGGACTATGTAACCCGCCCACTGACCAAAGACGGGATCACCCGCAGGCTCTATGCTGCAGTCCGCAGTGAGGACCTTGAAAAACCCTTTGTGCAAGAGTTGGTAAAACTGGCTCGGACTGAGGCGCGCAAGCTGCAGACGCAATAGCGCCAGACGCAGATCAGCCATGCGCATCATTCCTCTTGGCAAGGGCGCGTTGCCCCAGTATACGCGCGGCTTGACCGGACAGGAGCCTATTTAAAATGGTTGGCAGTGCAAATCTCAACATCATGATCAAAGCCGCGCGGAAAGCGGGGCGTTCTCTGGTCAAGGATTTTCGTGAAGTCGAGAACCTGCAGGTGTCGATGAAGGGCGCAGGCGACTTTGTGTCCAAGGCCGACATTGCGGCCGAAGCAATTTTGAAAGAGGAACTGCTGGGTGCCCGCCCGACCTATGGCTGGCTGGCCGAAGAAGGTGGTGCGATTGATGGCGAAGACCCGACCCGCCGCTGGATTGTTGACCCGCTGGACGGGACCACCAACTTCCTGCACGGCCTGCCGCATTGGGCAGTCTCGATCGCTCTCGAACACAAGGGCAAGATCGTCTCCGGCGTGATCTATGACCCAGCCAAGGACGAGATGTTCTTTGCCGAAAAAGGCGAGGGTGCGTGGATGAACGACATGCGCATTCGTGTCTCGGGACGGCACCGTATGATCGAGTCGATCTTCTCAACAGGTTTGCCATTCGGCGGCCGTTCGGACCTGCCTGCGACCCTTCAGGATCTCGCCCGTTTGATGCCAGCCTGTGCTGGTGTGCGCCGCTGGGGTGCGGCTGCTCTGGACATGGCTTATGTTGCCGCAGGTCGTTATGAGGGCTTCTGGGAACGCCGGCTCAACGCGTGGGACGTGGCAGCGGGCATCATCATCGTGAAAGAAGCAGGCGGGTTCGTTCAGGCGCTGAACCCCGAAGGCAGCGTGCTTGAAGATGGCGAAGTAATTTGTGCGAATGAGCCGATCTTTGACAACTTTGCCAAAGTGATCCGGGGCTGAACGGCTTCTTCCAGCGTCATAGATGAACGCGCGCCCGATTGGAGCGCGCGTTTTTGTCTAGAAATCCACTTCGATCGCGATCCCTTGCTCAACAGCAAGCTCGACCACGGCACTTGCGACGGCCAAGTCCTGCAACCCGACGCCCGTTCCATCGAATAGTGTGACCTCTTGATCGGATTGCCGTCCGGGATGTGTGCCATTGATGACTTCACCTATCTGCCGGATATCGGTCTCGGTTTTCGATCCACTGGCGACTGCGTGCTGACATTCGCCCAGTGTAACGGACTGTGCGACCTCATCCGTAAAGACAGAGGCGCGATTGATCAGGTCGACCCCGACTTCTTGTTTGCCGACCGTATCGGTGCCCATGCAAGCGACATGTGTGCCGTCTGATACATGATCCGACATCAGGGTAGGCGCAAATGACGATGTAATCGTGATGATCACATCCGCCTCGACCATGCCGGGCAGTTCAACAGCTTCAAAGGGCAGGCCAGCCTCAGACGCGACTTCTTCGATGTTGGGCAGCATATCGGGGTGCAGATTCCAGCCGATGACCTTCTCAAACGCTCTTTGCTCCAACGCAGCACGCAATTGGAACTTGGCCTGATGGCCCGCACCGACCATGCCGATCACCTTGGCGTCTTTACGTGCCAGATGGTTGATGGATACGGATGAGGCAGCCGCCGTGCGCAGGGCCGTCAGCAAATTGCCTCCGACAATCGCCCTCACCCGGCCCGTATCAGGATCAAACAGGAATACGGTGGATTGATGATTGATCAGCCCATGCGTTTCCAGATTGTTGGGCCAATATCCACCGGCCTTGAGGCCAAGCGTCATGCCCGCCCGATCAAATCCGCCCTTGAAGCCATAAAGCGCGTCTGCATGGCCAATGGCTTTGCGCACGACTGGAAAATTATAGGCATCTCCTGCCGCCATTGCGGCAAATACCTGTTCGATCGCCTCGTAGCTTTCGTTGCGGCCCAGCAGAGCGCCGATTTCCTTTTCAGGAACGATGATCATCTATTTTGCCTTTCGATAGTTCTGATGATCTACGGTTAGACAGGCGACCTGAGCCGCCTGCCTTTACTGTTATGATCAATAGGCCTTGCCGCGCGCCGAGACTGGCCAAAGCGCTTCGACTTTTCCGTTCCGCACGCCAACGTACCAGTCATGGACATTGCAGGTTGGGTCGCAATGCCCCGGTACAAGCCGTAATCTGTCGTTTACCTTCAACGCGCCGTTTGGATCACCGATGACCCCGTGCTCGTCAGAACATTTGAGGTATTCCACATCGTCGCGTCCAAATATGAACGGCAGGCCGCTATCGACTGATTGCGCCTTAAGACCTGCATCACAGATTGCCTTGTCCGCTTTGGCATGGCTCATCACGCTGGTCAGAATGAACAGCGCGTTTTCCCATTCGCCTTGGTCAATCCGGTTGCCATCCTTATCGAGAATTCGGCCATAATCGGCATCCATGAAGGCGTAGGACCCACATTGCAGTTCATTATACACGCCTGAGTTGGCCTCAAAGTAATACGATCCTGTCCCACCGCCCGAGACCAGCTCGCAGTCGATACCAGCGCTCTTTAGGCCGTCATATGCGTCTTCGACCATAGCGATGGCGGCATCCAATTTCTCTTTTCTGGCCTCATAGGTATCAAGGTGCTGCATTGCGCCCTGATAGGCCTGAATGCCAGTGAATTTCAGGTTTGGCGCAGCTTCGGCTGCCTTGGCGATGGTAACGACATCCTCGGTCGTTGTTACCCCACACCGACCGGCACCGCAGTCGATTTCAACGAATACTTCCAGATCGGTCCCGTGGCGTTGCGCCGCTTCGGACAGGTCGGAGATATTCTCGATGTCATCGACGCACACAATCGTACGCGCACCCAACTGAGGCAAGCGTGCCAAACGATCGATCTTGGCCGGATCGCGCACTTGGTTGGACACCAAAATGTCTTTGATACCACCACGTGCGAACACTTCGGCTTCGGACACTTTCTGGCAGCAAACGCCAACGGCACCGCCCAGCTTTTCCTGCAGCTTCGCCACATCTACCGATTTGTGCATCTTGCCATGCACCCGATGGCGCATCCCATGGGCCTTGGCGTAATCGCCCATCTTTTTGATGTTCCGCTCAAGCGCGTCCAGATCGAGGATCAGGCAGGGCGTCTGAATTTCACTTTCATCCATACCGATTGCGGCAGGGATGTCGTAGCCAACTTCAAGCTGATCAATGTTCATCGGTTTATTCATCCTGTTTCTCCTTACCCGTTGAGCCAGGGCAGTTTGTCCAAATCCACGTTGCCACCTGTGATGATCACTCCGACCCGCTTGCCTCGGAATGTGTCGGGGTCCTTGATAATGGTCGCAAGCGGGACAGCTGAAGATGGCTCCATCACTACCCGCAGGTATTTCCAGGTGAGCTTCATCGCGTCGATGATTTCTTGTTCGGACGCGGTGAAGATGTCGGTCACGTAGTTTGAAACGAAGTGCCAGGTGTTTTCCTTGAGCGGCACCAACAGACCATCCGCTACCGTTTTCGGGGCATCATCCGCGATAATGTGACCTGCTTTGAATGAACGGTATGCATCGTCCGCCTGCTCGGGTTCAGCCGCGTAGATTGCGGTTTCCGGTGCTAGGTTTGACACAGTCAGGCAAGTGCCCGAGACCATGCCTCCGCCCCCGATCGGTGCGATTACCGCATCCACACCATCCGTTTGCTCCAGCAACTCGGCCGAACAGGTCGCCTGACCAGTGATGACGCGCGGGTCATTATAAGGGTGTACGAATTCGCCCCCGGTTCTGGCCTGAATCTCGGCGAACGTTGCTTCGCGGGAAGAGGTTGAAGGCTCGCATTCGGTGATCGTACCACCATAGCGACGTACTGCGTCTTTCTTGGCTTGCGGGGCTGTTCGCGGCATGACCACATTACAAGGAATACCTCGGCGACCCGCAGCATATGACAGAGACAGTGCGTGGTTTCCGCTGGAATGGGTGCAAACGCCCTTGGTTGCCATCGCATCGCTTAAACCAAAGACAGCGTTGCTGGCTCCGCGCACTTTGAAAGCGCCGGCCTCTTGAAAGTTCTCACACTTGAAGAACAACTGTGCGCCAGTCAGGTCATTTAGGTAATCAGAAGTCATAACCGGTGTGCGCCGAATATGTGGCCTGATCCTTTCATGCGCTGCCCGCATATCTTCGATAGTCAGGTCAGCAACTGGGATTTGATCCAACATTATGGTCCTCCTCAGGCTGCAGCTTTGGCGTGGCCGGATGTTCCAGCGCGATAAAATTCTTGTGCCGCCGCGACGCCGCTGCCCAGCTCAATTGGATAGTTCAGATCGGCCATCGCCATTTCTATCGTGGCCAAACCTGACAGAACCATCACATCCGTCAGACTGCCCAGATGGCCGATGCGGAAGGCTTTGCCATTCAACTCTCCCAACCCGATGCCGAACGAAACGCCGTAGGAGTTAAAGGCATGGTCGGTCAGTTCGTTACTGTCGAACCCTTCGGGCACATAGATCGCGCTGACAGTATCAGAATATAGGTCCGGAGTCTGCGCGACGAGTTTCAGCCCCCATGCGTTGGCCGCGCGTCGAACCCCTTCGGCCAGGCGCGTGTGGCGGGCATAAACATTGTCCAGTCCTTCCTCGAACAACATCTTCAGGCTTTCGCGCATACCGTAGATCAGTTGCAACGGAGGCGTGTAAGGAAATCCACCCGAGGCATTGGCCGCCATCATGTCACGAAAATCGAAGAAAGTCCGGGGCAGTTTCGCAGTTTCCATTGCCGCCAGCGCCTTGGGGCTAACACACAGGATTGCCACGCCAGTCGCCAGCATGAACCCTTTTTGCGATCCCGAGACAGCGATATCGACGCCCCATTGATCGAATTCAAATGGCATCGAGGCCAGCGAGCTGACACAATCCACAAACATCATCGCTGGATGATTTGCCGCGTTCATAGCGTGCCGTACGGCGCTGATGTCAGAACGCACTCCGGTTGCGGTTTCATTGTGGGTTACCAAAACGGCCTTGATGTCGTGCGCTTTGTCAGCTGACAGGATCGCTTCAAAGCGGTCTGCAGGTGCACCAGTGCCCCACGTGCATTCGACGATCTGAACGTCCAGCCCATGCCGTTCGCACAGGTCAATCCAGCGGTGACTGAAAACGCCGTAACGCGCGACCAAAACCTTGTCTCCTGGGCTGAGCGTATTAGTGATCGCTGCCTCCCAACCCCCGGTGCCGCTGGCGGGGAAGGTGATGATCTGACCCTCGGTCGTGCCGAAGACTTTCTTTGTATCCTCCAGCACCGGGGCGAAAGTCTCAACGAAATCCGGGGCGCGGTGATCTTGTGTCTGCACCTGCATGGCAAGGCGCAAGCGATCAGGTATGTTGGTTGGGCCTGGGATAAAGACCGGGTTTTGGTTCGACATGACTCAATCCTCTGCTTTGGAAATAAGTGTCGCTGGAACGGGTCTAGGTTGCAATTTTCTTGAAAAACATTTTCATTTTATTCATTAAATAGATAAGGCGCTGAAATGGATGGGAATTTAGTTTCTCAATTTTATTCCCATGGAATTGCGATCTGAAAAACTTGAATCAGTACGGACACTAATATCGGAAGGTGAGCTAGAAAATGGAGTCTCAGAAAAGGCCTCGTGGTCGGCCGAAATCGATGTTCAAGGAAAGCTCAGCCGGAACCATGCAGTCGCTGGACCGAGCGCTGGGCGTACTTACAACCGTCGCCGGGCTGGAACGTGTCGCGCTAAGTGACCTGGCGCGCGAGGTCGATGTACCAACTGCCACCACGCACCGTATTCTGGTGACATTGCAGAAGCACGGGTTCGTCAGTTTCGACGAAGAGCGGCAAGAGTGGATGGTCGGTATCGAAGCCTACCGGACTGGTGCATCTTTCCTTCGACGCAATAACGTTCTCGAGATTGGTAGGCCGATCCTTCGTCGTCTGATGCTGGACAGTGGTGAGACCGCTAATCTGGCGGTGCCGGATGGGCCAAAAGTTGTCTTTGTCGGGCAGGTTGAAACACAAAATCCGATCCGGGCCTTCTTTCCGCCAGGTGCGCGAACTCCAATGTATGCTTCGGGTACGGGAAAGGCGATTCTCGCTGCTCTGAGCGAGGATGGTTTAAACAAGGTGTTGGCTCGGACTGACTTGATTGCCTTTACCGAGAACACCAATCTCCCCCAAGCAGGGCTGCATGACGATCTGGCGGAGACCCGTAGGCGCGGCTGGTCTTACGATCATGAAGAGCGTTACGAGGGCATGTCCTGCATTGGCGCGGCGATCTTCAATGATCGCGCCGAACCCTGCGCAGGCATCTCAGTGTCCGGCCCAACTGTGCGGTTCAGCCTCGATCGCGCGCCTGAGCTGGGTATGCTGGTACGAAACGCGGCACAGGAGATTACCCATCTGAGTGGAGGTAGATCGCCCAGCCAGTGATCCGCGATTACTTGCGCGGCACTTTGGGAATACGTGATTGCGACAGCTTATACTTGTGTCCCGGGTGTGGAGGATGGCCATGGGTGCGGTCCCAGAATCCAGGGCCTCCGCGCTTGAGCCAAAGAGGGACACACAGGATCAGGCCAACAAAGAACCCTCCGGTATGGGCCCAATAGGCAACGCCACCCTCATCAGGATTGCTGGACAGGCTTCCAAAGAACTGAAGGCCCAGCCAGACCCCAAGCATGACAAATGCCGGGATGGTGAATATCCGAATATAGACAATCAGGATCAAAAGGATATCGACGCGTGCCTTTGGGAAAAGCAGAAGATAACCGCCCATGACCCCAGCAATTGCGCCGGAAGCGCCGATTGTCGGCACCAAAGAGCCAGGTGCCGAGACAACGTGGATAAGCCCCGCACCGATTCCCGCCAGCAGATAGAATACAAGAAACAGAACATGCCCCATTTCATCTTCGAGATTATCGCCGAAGATCCATAAAAACAGCATGTTCCCGGCCAAATGCATCCAGCCCCCGTGCAGGAACATTGAAGTCACAAGCGTCTCGAGCCCATAGCCGTCGGTGATCCGTGCAGGAATGACGGCGTAGTCGAAGTAGAGCCGATTCATGGCCCGCGCATCGTCCATGATCCCTACATAGCCGAGGAAGATCAGGATATTTGCCGCCAGAAGGGCATAGACGACATACGGAGTACGCCCCGAAGGGTTATGATCGCGGATCGGAAACATGGCGCGACGCTGGGCTTTTCACCGCCCAGCGTCAAGGCCCGGTTATGCCGCACCTCCGAGTAGGGCGGCATTACCTCCGGCAGCGGTCGTGTCGACGCAGACATGGCGTTCGCCAAGAACACGCGCACGGTCAGGATGACCGGGTATCAGTGGGATAATCGGACCATTGCGCCGGGCCAGATGCTGCTCGATCTGGCGGGCGGTGTCGTCGTCGCCCCACCACAGAACGCCCGAGAAACCGGTCAGGTTTTCAAGCCGGTGTAAATCCAGCGCTCCGGCCATCCGGACTGCCGTTCCGCCCAAGCCTATAACCGCCTGCGCCTGTGCCTCGGCTGCATCGGGTCCAGGGCCCATACACAAGAGTGGCTCACGCGCATATTCGGTCAATCGGTTTGATTCTCCGGTTGGGCCGGGCAGCGATTGCGTGCGAGGTGGGGTAGGTTGTCCTTCGGGTGCGTTCATCTCTGCCGCACTGTCCCAGTGTCCCGAAGAATTCTGCCGATCCGTGGCGCAGAACCGCGCCATATAATTCGGTCCGCCTGCTTTGGGCCCTGTGCCCGAAAGGCCCTCACCACCGAACGGTTGTGAGCCTACGATTGCGCCGATCTGGTTGCGGTTGACATAGATATTGCCGGCGTGGATCGCTTCGGTCACATGCTGCACGCGATCGTCGATCCGTGTGTGTAAGCCGAAAGTCAGGCCATATCCTGTGGCGTTGATTTCTGCGATAACCTTGTCGATCTCTTGCGCCTTGAAACGGGCGACATGCAGCACCGGTCCGAATATTTCACGTTCTAATGCTGAGATGCCGGGGATTTCGATCAGAGTTGGTGCGATGAACGTACCTTCCGGTGGAGTAGAGAGTTCTTTCAGAACCCGCCCCTCTGCGCGCGCATTGGCGACGTGATCTGCGATACCCTGACGAGCCTGCTCGTCAATGACTGGGCCACAATCGGTTGAGATCAGCCAAGGATCGCCAACTTGCAGAGCGTCCATTGCCCCTTGCAGCATTGTCAGAACATCCTCGGCAATGTCCTCCTGCAGATAGAGACAGCGTAGGGCGGAACACCGTTGTCCCGCTGACTGGAAAGCGCTTTCGATGATCGATTGCACGGCTTGCTCCGGCAAGGCGGTGCTGTCCACGATCATGGCGTTCAGGCCGCCGGTCTCGGCGATCAGAGGTGTGCCGGGACGCATATGCTGGGCCATTGCAGACCGAATTTTCAATGCGGTTGCGGTCGAGCCGGTAAAGGCCACACCCGAGACGCGTTCGTCCGACGTCAACGCTACGCCCACTTTTGGTCCTCCGGGCAACAATTGCAGAACATCGCGCGGGACGCCAGCTTCGTGCATCAACTGAACAGCGCGATGTGCTATGAGGGGCGTTTGTGGGGCAGGGGCGGCGAGCACGGCGTTGCCAGTTGCCAGCGCGGCCGAAATTTGCCCCGTGAAGATCGCCAGAGGGAAATTCCAAGGGCTGATACAGGTGAAAATCCCGGCTGGCTTGGCCGCCGGAATATTGGCGGCGTAATAACGTAGGAAGTCGACTGCCTCGCGTAGCTCGGCAACCGCATCGGGTACAGATTTCCCGGCTTCGCGAGCGAGCAGGGCGAATAGCTCGCCGTAGTGCGCCTCGTAGAGGTCGGCGGCTTTGTTCAGGACTTCAGCGCGGGTGGCTGCCGTGGCCTGCCATGGGCAGGCACTGGCAAGCGCCAGCTCGACATCGGTCAGACTGGCAACAGCGACTGAGCCCGGGCGGTCCTGCGGCCGGGCCGGGTTGATAACAGGCAATTCTGACTGGGGCTGAGCGTCGTCCGAAAGCAATGGCCGGGCGTACCAGTGATGGGCGCGGTAAGCATCGCGCGCAATGTCGACCCGGTCCAGTGTTGGCGTATGATGCAAATCGAACCCTTTCGAGTTCGGACGCTCGGGTGCAAACAATTCTGGTCCGGTCGGCAGTGGTTTTGCAGGTTTCTGAACGGCTTGGAACGGGTCTGCCGCAACAATTTCCGGTTCGACATCTTCATCAACAATCTGGTTGACGAAGGACGAATTCGCCCCGTTCTCCAGCAGACGCCGCACCAGATAGGCTAACAGGTCACGGTGCGCGCCGACAGGTGCGTAGATACGGCAGCGGGCGCTCTGCTTGTCGCGCACGATCTGATGCAGGGTCTCTCCCATTCCGTGCAGGCGCTGGAATTCGAACGGTTGGTCGTCAGCCATATGCAGGATTGCACTGACCGTATGGGCGTTATGGGTGGCAAATTGCGGATAGATGCGGTCGGTCATATCCAGCAACTTGCGAGCATTGGCGATGTAGGACACATCGGTCGCTGCCTTCTGGGTGAAGACCGGAAACCCATCGACGCCTTCGACCTGAGCGCGCTTGATTTCGGTGTCCCAATACGCGCCCTTCACCAACCGCACCATCAGCTTGCGGTCATGACGTTCGGCCATCTCGTAGAGCGTATCCAACACGAGACCGGCGCGGGGGCCGTAGGCTTGTACGACAATGCCGAACCCGTCCCAGCCTGCCAGTGCAGGCTCGGCCATGACTTCTTCGATGACCTGCAGCGACAGAGAGAGGCGATCGGCCTCCTCTGCGTCGACATTCAGCCCCATGCCCGCGGCCTTTGCAAGCAGTGCCAGAGCCCGAAGGCGGGGAACCAACTCCTCCATGACCCGCTGTTCTTGCGCCAGTTCATAGCGGGGGTGCAGCGCGGACAGCTTGACCGAGATACCGGGGTTTTCGCGGATGTCTTTGTGGGTGCAGGCTTCGGCAATGGCGGCGATGGCACGGGAATAGGACAGATGATAGCGGGCGGCGTCGGCTTCGGTCCGTGCGGCTTCGCCCAGCATGTCGTAGGAATAGGTGTATCCTTTGTCCTCCATCCCCGCAGCGCGCTTCATGGCGGACTGAATGGTCTCGCCCAGAACAAATTGGCGCCCCATTTCTTTCATCGCGCGACCCACGGCAGTTCTGATTACCGGCTCGCCCAAACGTTTGATTGCCCCGCGCAAAGCGCCCACTGGCGAAGTTTTGTCCTCATCCAGAACGCGCCCGGTCAGCATCAGCGCCCATGTCGAGGCGTTCACCAGCGACGAGGATGATTGTCCCAAGTGCTTGCCCCAGTCCGATGGCGCGATCTTGTCTTCGATCAATGCGTCGATAGTGTCCGCGTCGGGGACACGCAGCAGTGCCTCGGCAAGACACATTAGCGCGACGCCTTCATCGGTGGACAGGCCGTATTCGGCTAGAAACACCTCCATCATACCGGGCGACGTGCTGGAGCGAATGTCGCGCACGAGCTGCGCTGCCGCCTTACAGATGTCGGCGCGGTCAGTTTGTGACAGGTCGGCTTGAGCGATCAAAGCGTCCAGCACGGTCGATTGCTCGACGTAGGTTTGGGTATCGATTTTGGTGCGCAGGCTATGTGACATGTGTACTCCGGGGCTTTTGCCTAATATAACTGTCCTTGAGCGGGAGAATGGACTGAATTTTTTCTTCTTATAGTCGAATGGACCGATTTTATGGGGTAAGATGATGCGAAACGACTTGTCAGGTCTTGATCAGTTCGATCATGCCATCCTCACGGTGCTAGCCGAGGATGGTCGCATTTCGGTAACAGATCTTGCGCGCAAGATCGGCTTGTCGAAGTCCCCGACACAAGCACGACTCAAGCGGCTTGAGGCGGACGGGATCATCACGGGATACCGGGCCATGCTTGATCCGATCCGTTTGGGCCTTGATCATGTCGCCTTTGTCGAAGTGCGTCTGACGGATACACGCGAAAAGGCGCTGGCTGAGTTTAACGCGGCTGTGCGTAAGGTTGCCGAGATTGAACAGGCCCACATGATCGCGTCAAACTTCGATTACCTGCTTAAAATACGTACCCGTTCGATGTCGGAATACCGCACTGTTCTGGCCGAAAAAATCTCATCCCTGCCGCATGTTGCGAATACCTCTACCTTCGTGGCGATGGAAGCGGTGAAAGAAACGGGGTTACTCGCCCCGCTAGAAAACGGTTGACCTATGGGTTCTGGGGATCAGGTTAGTGGGGATGAAACTCGCATTTGCCGTTTTCCTTGCCGTTTCTGCTGTGCAGGCCACCGCTGACTGCCCGGTCGCACCCGACCATATCTCTGGGATCGACTCTCTGATCGCGCAGGCTCAAGATGCTTCGACCGAGCAAGAAGCGCGAGGCATCTCCGGCCAGATGTGGCAGCTTTGGACCGATGCTCCGGATGCGAGGTCGCAAACCTTGTTGGATCGTGGAATGTCAATGCGCGAGGCCTGGAATTTGGCTGGAGCGTTGGCAGAGTTCGATGCACTCGTTGCTTACTGTCCTGAATATGCCGAAGGGTACAATCAGCGCGCCTTTGTCAATTACTTGCAGCAAGACTATGGGGCGGCTCTGATTGATCTGAACCGGGCCATAGAGCTCTCGCCGAACCATGTTGCCGCGCTCAGCGGGCGGGCATTGTCGCTGTTGGGGCTGAAGCGCATGGATGAGGCGCGCGCGGCGCTGAACCATGCACTGGAATTGAACCCCTGGCTATCCGAACGTGCGCTGCTTGCCCCGGGTGGCCTGCTTGACCCGCCTGGCGAGGATATCTGAACCAAAGCAGAAAACGCCCCCGAACCCGAGTTCGAGGGCGCTCTCACTCATTGGATCGGTTTAGCCAACAAGCCCGTTATCGGTACGTTTGATCGCGATCACCGATGAGCGTGGCGTGCCGCCATCGGGCCAATTGCTGCCGGGGTGCTGGATGCCCACGAACATGGTACGCAGATCGGTAGACCAAGCCAGGCCGGTGACCTCGCAGCCATTGGGACCGGTCATAAAGCGCACGATCTCGCCGGCGACAGGATCACCAACCAACATCTGGTTATTGCCATTGCCAGCGAAATCTTCTTCGTTGTTGTCTTTGCCATCCGTCTGAATCCAGACCAGTCCTGTCGAGTCGATCGCCATACCGTCTGGTGAGTTGAACAGGTTGCCCTCATTCACGTTCGCTGAACCAGCGCGGTCGTCCGAATGTACGGTCGGGTTTCCGGCCATGACATACAGGTCCCAATCAAAGCCAGTTGCCGCGTGATCCTCATTCGCTGGGCGCCAGCGCACGATTTGACCGTATTTGTTGGCATCGCGCGGGTTTGGACCGTTGGCCGAGGTATTGTCGCCACCAGCATTTGGCTTCACGCCGCGGTTCTTGTTGTTGGTCAGACAGCAATAAGCCTCAACTGCAACAGGGCTTGAGGCCACCCATTCCGGGCGGTCCATGGTGGTGCCGCCCACTGCCGAAGCGGCCATACGGGTAAAGATCAGGATCTCGGCCGCATCCATACCTGTAGAATCGGGCGTCAAAGGCAGCCACTCACCGCTCATGTCGTCGTTAAATTTGGCGACAAAAAGTGTTCCGTCGTTCAGCAGATTTTCGGTGTCGACACCGGGAGCGTAGGCAGCGTTCGAGACGAATTTGTAAAGGTACTCGCCGCGCTCATCGTCGCCCATATAGACCACGACACGACCGTCGGCCGCCAGCGCCACCTCGGCATTTTCGTGCTTGAAGCGGCCCAGACCGGTGTGCTTGACCGGGGTGCTGTCGGGCTTGGTCGGGTCGATTTCAACGATCCAGCCTGCGCGATGTGGTTCGTTAGGGTTTTTCGAGGTGTCAAAGCGTGGATCAAACGACTCGTAGCCATTCCAGCTTTCGGCCTTGATGCCATAGCGCTTCATGCCATCTGCGACCTTCTGGTCGTAGCTGGCATTTTCATCAGAGGAGCCGAAGTAACCGTTGAAATTCTCTTCGCAGGTCAAGTAGGTGCCCCAAGGCGTCTTGCCCGAACCACAGTTATTCATCGTACCCAGCGCCGCGGTGCCGGTGGGATCAGATTCGGTTTTCAGCAACTCGTGCCCCGCAGCAGGGCCGGCGATCCTCATCGGCGTATTGTGGTGGATCCGGCGGTTGAAAGGACTGTCCTTTACGGCCACCCAGCCCTCAGGGCCTTCCTTGATCTCCATCACGGTCACGCCCTGAATGTTCTGGAGTTTCAGAACGTCATCTGCGCTGGCAGGCACTCCCTCCTGTGCGGCAGGCAGGTTTATCTTTCGGTTCGGATATTCGTGGTTGATCGCGATCAACTCGTGACCCTGGAATGAAAAGGTTTCCATCCCATCGGTGTTCTCACCAAAGATCTTGTCAGAGTTCTCAACAGAACCGCCATCGGTCAGATCATAACCGTCCGCTTCCGAAAACAGCGGATCACCCCAGCGCATCAGCATCTTCCACTTATAGCCTTCGGGCACGTGGACGGTGCCATCGGTCTGCGCAGGGATCGGGGTGAAGGCAAAGCGCGAAGCTCCAACAGCCTGTGCTGCGGTTGAGGTCAATAGACCTGCACCCATGGCTGCAGCACCCGATCCGAATGCTACAACACCAGCCAGAAATCCGCGACGAGAGATGGCACTTTCCACGACGCGATCAAAATCGTTTTCCTCGGGGCGAGGGAAGTGCAGCTCATCCCAATCATCGGCGGACATGTTTGTAGGATCGAAGTCTTTCATGGATAGCTCCTGGCTGTCGGAATGCAATTTCGTTCAGCGGGTGTAGGGCGCTCACATGACAGAAATATAATAGTTTTATCAAATAATTTTTACACGTCGTTGGGGGGCAAACCAGTACTGATTTGCCCACGGGTCTGAACAAATTACAACCGCTACATAGGTGAGGACGACTAGGCAGCTCTCACCTTGCTGCGGCAATAGCAGGATGCGTGAACCGGAACCGTCGCGCGCGCCGCCGCCTGATCCAGCAGGAGTTTGATATGCCGCGCTTCAGTCTCTTCGCCGCGCTGCACCAGACATTCGTGCAAGCCATGAAGACTCCAGATATTGCGCGGATGTTGGCAGGCGCGCGCCAGCGTATCGTCAAGGCCCAGATCGGCGCGGTAGACCGCTTCAGCCTCGTCAAATTGACCAGCCTCCATCAACAACGCGCCCAACGCGTGGCGCGTCGGCTGCATCCACCCCCAGGGTTCGTCATAGACCAAGGCGTCATCCAGTTCGACCGACCGACGTAGATGGGTTAGTCCGCCTTCCTGGTCTCCGGATTTGAAAGCGATCTCACCATCCATCATGGCTTCGCCAATCATCAAAACATCCTCGGCTGTATTGTTGAAGACCAGACGGCTTTCCGGCACCGCCTTGCGCGCCTCAACAGCCACTTCACGGGCTTGGTTGGCGGCGTCCAACTGTCCCAGGTTTGCAAGTGCGACCGCGCGTGCCTGTTGAATCGCGGCCGTTGTGTAGCTGTATAGTTCGGCATCTTCGGGCAGTGGTTCATCCAGAATTTCCTGCCACATGCCAAATCGGACCATGACATGGACCTTCTTGCCATAGAAAGATTCAAACAGGTCTGGGAAGAACCGGATCACATTGTCAGGCAGCATCCGCATCAGCTCTTCCGATGCAGCGAGTGCCTTTTCAGGCTGCCCGAGGAACATGGCGCCGTAGGCTTCGAAATGCACATTGTGGACACGATAGACGGTATAAAAGTTCTCGCCCCCTGCCATCGCTTCGTATTTCTGGTCAACGGCGGCGGCTCGATGATTGCGCCAGACGACATTCTGATAGTCACCACAAAGAACATCGATATGCGTGGCCATATGCACCAGGTGTCCGCTATCTGGGACCAAATCGACCAGCCGATCCCCGTGTCGCAGGGCCTTTTCGGGTGTAGGTGACATCTCCATCAGGTGGATATACATATGCAGCAGCCCTGGGTGGTCCCAAGCGCCAGGCAGGTTATCAAACGCTGTTTCCAATACGGTCTGAGCCTCTTTGGTCGAAGCCCCTTCGGCAGGTATCCCTTTCTTCAAATCCCAAAGCTGCCATGGGGTGCGGTTCATCAAAGCCTCGGCAAATACAGATGAGACCTCAAGATCGTCTGGATTGTTTGAATAGACCTCACGCATTGAATCCGCGAACGCGTCATTCCAAGGTGTGTAATCCTCGATCTTGGGGTCCGAAGGAAAACGATGTGATATCGCTTCGATCAAAGCGGCCTCGACCTGTGTAGATGTTTTGCGCAACGCCATAGCCGCCTCGATTGACTGTTGGGCTTTCTCGAGCGTTGCGGCTTTTTCATCGGGCTCAAAAAACTCCCACGGCTTGTTGTAGTTGGGGCCAATGGCATAGGCGATACCCCAGTGAGCCATGCCACATTTCGGGTCATAGGTCAGTGCTTGTTCGAAGCAGGCGGCTGCGGCCTCATGATTATATCCGAACAACCAGACCAGACCCTGGTCGAATAGTTCCTGAGCTTTATCAGATGAAGTTGTTATGGCACGACTATACGTGCCGAGGTCAAATTCGGTCATCAATCAATCCCCCGTGTGATATCCGCCGAGGAAGAGCGAGCAGCGCCTGTCGGCGGATGTCTGAAGGATAGCACATTTTGAGCGAGGCTTTGGGGGCACTAAGAATAGCGTCTGAAAAAGCGTGTATCGGAATGATTTCGCTTCTTGGCGATCGTGAGTGCATGGAATACTCAGCGTCCGTGCTGAGAGGGCGTTGTATAGTAGTAAGACATTAGCCTTCTAAGCTGATGTAATGTGTTTCCAAGACATTCCTGTTTTTGCCGAGTGGTTAATTATATGTATTTATTTTATTGATAATCGTTCCTCAAGATTCCTTGTGTTTCAATTCACTTCCGACAAAAAACTGACAAAATGCCAAAGCTTACTGAGACCTTTGCGCGCAAGGTTCCGCAGACAAAAACTGGCACCGCCAAGCACTGGGACAGCGAGATCAAAGGGCTCGTTCTTTTCGTTCGGAAGAAGTCAAAGACTTGGTATTTTCAGAAGGGTGTTGGAGGGCAAACCCGGCGGGTTCTGATTGGGCGGCATCCGGTGATTTCGGCAGATGCAGCACGTCAAACAGCCTTAGGTTTTGCGCTGGATAGGGGCAGAGGGGCCGGAAAGAAAATCCAGATTGGGGCGCCAACCCTTGCCGAAGCGATGGAGGCTTATCTGGCGCGCCCCAATCCTCGTTCGGAAGCTCACAAACAAGGTCTTCGACAACAAGTGGAACGACACCTGAAAGATTGGCTTCGTCTGTCGTTAGATGAAATCACGAAGCGAATGGTTGTTGAGAAGCACCAATCGATGGCGGCAACGCCATCAACAGCTAACCATACACTCAAATACTTCCGAACTGTTTGGAACCATGCTCGTCGTGTACATGAGTTGCCAGAATGCCCAACGCTGGCCATTGAATGGTTTGAGGAAACTCCCGACAGTTCGGTTATCGACGATTTCATTGCCTGGAGACAGACCATGGAAATTTTACATAATCCAATCCGCTGGGTGTTCTAAGAGCTGTTTTTGTTTACAGGATTGAGAAAAACCGAAGCACTGACTTTGGAGTGGCGCAATTTACACGAGGACCATATTCACCTGCCAATGACCAAGAACGGTCGTAGCTTTGATCTACCAATCTTACAATTGCATCATGAGATACTGGCTCCGATGCGTGGACTGAGCCGCAGATGGGTTTTCCCTTCGCCCAAATCTCCAACAGGTCATCTCAGCGGCCCCGCAAGAATGGGGTGGTCACCACATACCCATCGCCGCACATTTGCAACGGTGGCAATGGAGGCGGGTGTACTTGAGGAGATCGTGGGACGATTGCTCAACCATACACCCCTTTCGATCGTAGGGCAGCATTACGTGAAACCTTCGCTGGCGGCACTCAGGCCAGCCATGGAAGCTGTTTGTCGGGAATTGGATCTGAAGGTTGGAAGGAACTCGATGGATTGCAATGACTAAGCGAGATTGGATTTGGCCAGTAGACCCTGAGTTATTCGAACTTGATATGCCTGAACAAATACTTTTCCCTGGAATTTCGTTGGTGCTGGCCAATATGAGCGAACGAATGCCACTAACGTTCACCGCGTCGATAGGGTGCCATCAATGCTGCGGGTACTTCGGCTCTGCGGGCGACAAGGACGAGCGCAACGATCGAAAGTACATACGGCGCCATAAGGAACAACTGATATGGCACACCCTCAACCGTTGTCTGCAATCGCAGTTGGTATGCATCGAAGAAAGCGAACAACACCGCGCCAATCAGAGCCTTACCGGGCCGCCAGCCAGCGAAGACTACCAATGCAATGCAGATCCAACCGCGCCCCTGCACCATGCCCGGGAAAAAGCTGTTGAACGCAGTTGTGGTCAGGAAGGCCCCGCCCACCGCCATCAAAGCCGACCCGACAACAACTGCGCCGATACGGATACGGATCGGGTTCAGCCCCTGCGCCTCAACCGCATGAGGGTTCTCACCGGTCATACGAATGGCCAACCCCAACGGCGTGCGGGCAAGAACATAGGCCATCACAGCCACCGCAGTGAGCGCCAGATAGGTCGGCAAAGCTTGGGAAAACAGGATCGGTCCCAAAACGGGAATATCTGACAGGACCGGAATATCGAGCGGCTTAAAAGCTTCGATCGTAGGGGGAAGATCTCCTACCTCAACAAGCAACCTGTACAGGTAATAGGCTAAAGCGGATGCAAACAACGTTATGCCCAGCCCTGAGACGTGTTGTGAAAGCCCAAGTGGAACTGTCAGTATGGCATGAAGCAATCCCATCACTGCGCCGCAAAGCGCTGCAAAGATGAGGCCTACAAGCAATGGTGCGCCCATGTAGACGACAAGCCAACCGCTCATCGCCCCCATGGTCATGATCCCCTCGATTCCCAGATTGAGCACGCCCGAACGTTCGCAAAGCAACGCGCCAAGAACACCAAATATGAGCGGTGTCGCAATACGCAACACAGAAGCCCAAAGACTGGTATTCAGCAGCAGATCAATTGCATCACTCATCGGCGCACCCGGTAGGTTGTGAAAAGAAGGGCCACGATCATGGTGAGCAGGCACAGCGCCACAATCACATCGGCAATGAAACTGGGAACACCCGTCGCACGGCTCATGGCGTCGGCCCCGACAAAGACGGTAGCGACGAAAACAGCGGCAGCGACCACTCCAGCGGGATGCAAAGCGGCGAGCATCGCGACAACAATGCCTGCATAACCAAATCCGGGGCTCATAGTGGTGGTGACACCCGCAGTGACCCCCATGACTTCGACAGACCCGGCAAGCCCTGCCAAAGCGCCCGAAAGCAGGGCTACACCCATGATCGTTTGGGGCAAAGAAATTCCGGCAAAGGCAGCGGCACTGGCGTTTAAGCCTGCTGCACGTGTTTCAGCACCAAAAACAGTACGCGCAAGGATCAGCCAAACAGCACCTGCTGCAGCAATAGCAACAAGCAGCCCGATATGAAGACGTGTACGGGGGATCAGATCCGGAAGGCGGTAATCCCCGTCTACGGGCACCGAAGAGGGCCACCCAAAGGCCAGCGGATCGCGCATAGGACCCTCAATCATGAGGCCAACGAAAAGGATGACGATGAAGTTGAGCAGCAGGGTTGTCACCACCTCATCTACGCCGAAACGCAAGCGTAAAAAGGCAGGTCCAGCCAACAGGGCCGCTCCCGCCGCCATGCCTGCCAACATCAAGATCGGAACACCGATCCACCCTGGAACCCCGAGTGAATGACCGATCCAAGCGGTGATCAGCGCCCCAACAAAGAACTGTCCCTCGCCCCCGATGTTCCAAAGCCGCGCTCGGAAGGCGACAGCAGCGGCGAGCCCCGTAAAGACAAGCGGAGTAGCGCGGGTCAGCATCTCGGCGATGGAAAGGCGCGAGCCGAATGCGCCATTCACCATTTCGCCATAAGCCGTTAGCGGATTTACATCAGCAGCAGCGATGAGACCTGCGGCCAAAAGCAATGCAGTTAAGATCGCGGCCAGTGGCGCAATGATCGCAAGGTGCAGCGGCACATACGAGCGTCGTTCAAGCCGCATCATCATTTCCCTTCCAGACACCTGCCATCATCAGGCCAAGGCGTTGTGGATCGGCTTCATCAGCCGATATCGGTTCTGACAAGCGACCTTTTACGATGGCCTGTATTCGGTCTGACAGGGCCACAGCTTCTTCCAGTTCTTCCGAGATGAGCAGGATCGCGGCACCTTCGGCCCGTGCTGCCAAAAGCTCGGCATGAACCGAAGCAATTGCCCCTTCATCAAGACCTCGCGTCGGCTGGTTTGCGAGCACAAAGCGCGGCCCGTTGGTCAGGACCCTACCAAGGATCAGCTTTTGCATATTACCCCCGGATAATAGCCGCGTTCGCGTATCAGGAGCGGCGCCTCGGATATCGAAACGTTCGATCAAGCCCGAAGTGTATTCGCGGGCCGCGCGTTGCCGAACGAAGCCCCTACGCGAAAATTCCGGTGTGCGCAGCCGTTCAAGCACCGCGTTTTCCCACAGGCTCAACTCACCCACGACACCTTCTGCGTGCCGGTCTTCCGGCACCCGACCTGCGCCAGCGCGGATCATGCCGCGCGGCCCCAGATGGCCGATATCTTCGTCCAGCAGTGTCAATCTTCCGGCAATTGGGTGAACCAACCCAGACAGCAATCCACCAAGCGAGGCCTGCCCATTGCCTGAAACACCGACGATACCAAGGATCTCACCAGCATGGACGGTGAATGACACTTCATCCAGCCGTACCTCACCGCCCTCTTCCACGCGCACATTGTTAGCAACAAGAACCGGTGCGCCGATCTCGTGGTCATGACGTACAGGCCGTTCCACCTTGCGGCCAACCATCAGTTCCGCCAATTCTTCAGGTGTGGTTTCAGGTGTATTGCGTTCTGCGACCATCTTACCGCCACGAAGCACCACAACACGGTCAGAGGCTGCCATGACCTCATGCAGCTTGTGGCTAATGAAGATAAGCGAGAGGCCTTCTTTCGTCATATCGCGCAGCGTCTCGAACAGGCGCATCGCCTCGGGCCGGGCCAGAACGGCAGTAGGTTCATCCAAGATCAGTATGCGCGCGTCGCGATAGAGCGCTTTGAGAATTTCGACGCGCTGGCGCTCACCCACGGACAGTGACCTGACCTTGGCTTCGGGGTTCACAGGCAGGCCGAACCGCTCTGCGATTTGCAACAATTTCTTACGCGCCTCACTCCGGGCAGAACGTGCGCGCGTCAGGGGTTCGGAACCAAGCATAACGTTTTCCAGAACCGTAAGGTTGCCCGCAAGCGTGAAGTGCTGGTGTACCATCCCCACACCCACCTCGATCGCTGCGCGCGGCAGGCCCGGGGGCAGCTCTTTTCCAAATACCCTGACCGAGCCTTCGTCGGCTGCGTAATGGCCGAACAGGATATTCATCAGCGTCGTCTTACCCGCACCATTTTCACCCAACAGCGCAAGGATTTCCCCTTCCTCCAGTGTGAGGGTCACATCGTCATTTGCAGTAAGCGCACCAAAACGCTTGGTAATGTCGTGTAGTTCCAGAACTTTAGTCATGCGGGCAACCCTGCGATTGGGTGCGGAAAAGGAATTGCGGGCGCGCGGGCCTCGATCAATGCACCAAGTTTCAGCAACGCGAAATCAGCACCGGGTGGACCGACCAGCTGAACACCAAGCGGCAAGCCGTTAGCCATGCCAAAAGGCAACGCCAAAGCAGGCAGGCCCGCGACATTGGCAATTGCCGCGTTCGGGGCAAAAGCCTCCAGCTGCGCCATGTGTTTATCGGGAGCAGTGCCAGACAGGTCCAAAGCACCAACTACGGGCGGCGCAGACGAAAGGACCGGCATCAGGATGGCATCAGCAGACCTGAAAAGTTTGTTAGCGCGATTTGTCAGACGTGCGAGCTGTCGTGAGGCCGCAAAAAGCGCTGTGGCAGGTGTTGCCCGACCCTCGGCAGCCATGGCCGCGGCAAGCGGTGGAATCTTATCATCAGGGATCCTGAGCGCTGTCAGCCACTCGGCCAACGAAACAGCCAGTATGGTTCGGGCAATTGAATGAGCTTCGGCCCCCAGCCGGTCGGGGGCGCGAACTTCATACACCTCACAACCTGAAACGCGCAGCGCGTCTGCAGCAGCTTTCGCGGCCTGGCACTGGACTGCTCCGCAACGCTCTGGCAATGCCACTGCGACACGGGGGCGTTCCGGCAGACGGGCTGGGGTCATCGGCTGGGCTACCGCGTCAAAGGCGGTCTTCACATCGCGTACTGACCGCGCCAGGACCAATTCAGACGCGATCCCCATCAGGTGATTGGCGAAATCAGGGCCACCGGGCACCGCACCACGAGAAGGCTTGAGTCCGGTCAATCCACAGCAAGCAGCGGGTACCCTGATAGACCCGGCTGCATCCGTGGCATGCGCAATGGCAACGATTCCCGCAGCAACTGCCGCCGCGGCACCACCGGATGAACCACCGGGCGTCAGCGAGGAATTCCATGGGTTGCGAGACGCAGCCATGCCATCAGGCTCGCATGTCAGGGATAGGCCAAACGGAGGTGTTGCGGTCAGGCCGAACGGGATCAGCCCGGTCTGGCGGAGACCTTGCAACAGATGGCTGTCATTCTCGGGTTTGCGCCCCTGTGCACGGATTGCCGAGGACCCCGCCGTCGCAGGAAGATCTTTGGCAAAACCACCAAGATCTTTTACCAAGAACGGAACCCCGTGAAGTGGTCCGCGTTGGTCTGGCGGCAATGCGTCTGCCGCCTTTGCCCCGGCGCGCGCCATATCTTCGTCCAGATAAACCACGGCCCCCAAATCCGCCCGTTCGTAGCAGGCGTCAAGACTGGCTTCCATCACGTCGTAGGCAGCGATCTGCCCCTCCGAAATGGCAGCGGCAAGAGCCGTGGCATCGGTCACGTCAAAACCCTCGGGATCAGGAGGGTTCGCTTTCGTCAATCGGCACGTCCCATTCGCCGGATTGGATCGCGGCTTGTTTGGCCTCCATCCCAGGTATGGCGTCGGCAGGTACTTCGTCGGCGACATAAATCAGCTCATTACCGCCATGGGCCATAAAGGAATATTCCGTGTAATTGCGGCCGGTTGGATTGCCGGCCTGAACATCAGCCACGATTGCCTCAATGGTAGGACCGTAGTTCCAGATCGCATTGGCAAAGACCGTGCCCGGGTAGCGCGGCGTATAATCGATAAGCGAACCGATGGCCTTCACACCCCGCGCTTGGGCCGCATCCGCAGTGCCAATGCGTTCGCCAAACAGGATATCCGCACCCGCATCGATCTGGGCAATCGCAGCTTCCTGCGCGCGGGCCGGATCAAACCACGCACCTATAAAGCCATTGACGAATGTGGCGTCCGGGTTCACTTCACTCACACCCATGCGGAAAGCGTTAATCAGCAGGTTCACCTCAGGGATCGGATAGCCACCGACCGAGCCATAAACGTTGCTTTCTGACATTTGGCCCGCGAGCATCCCGGCAAGATAGGCTGCCTCGTGATTGCGGGTCCCAAAGACACCAAAGTTGTCACCTTCCGGCCCGCCGGAAGACCCCATCAGAAACGCAGTGTCGGGGTAATCACCCGCCACTTCGCGTGCTTCGCGTTCCACGGCGTAGGACTCGCCCCAAATGATTTGCGCACCACCTTCGGCATACTCACGCATCGCACGGGGATAGTCAGTCGGAGCCACACCCTCCGAGAACTCATACTCGATCAGACCAGCATCGGCAGCCTCCTGCATCGCCACATGGATACGGCTGTTCCATGCGTTTTCAACCGGAGACATATGCACGCCGGCGACTCGGGTCGCTGATTGTGCATTCACGCGGCGGACATAAGCCGGCAGGGCCAGCGTGGCCGCAGCGCCGACCATCAGTTGACGGCGGGTTGTGGTGAGTTTCATTGGTAGATCCTCTTCTGTTGGTGGCAATTGTTCTTGTTATTAAGCTTCCTGAGTATTGGGCCTTGGCGCATAATCGGCGGGGTCCAGGGTCGTGGGGCGACCGGGCAACGAAAGCGCGGCCATTCGGGGTTCTGTGCGGGCCAGCACCTTTCCGTTTTTGATGACGGCAAGGCGGGTGGCTTTCATGCGAACAGCTTCAATCGGATCGCACGCTTGCAGCACTACCATATTGGCAGGGCCGCCCTTGCGGATTGTGGGGTCAGGCAGGCCCATAGCCTTGGCCCCGTTTAGGGTGACGGATGTAAAAGCCCACTCCATCGCCGCTCGGGATGTCATGGGCACTGCATGTACGCCCATATGGGCCACTTCCAACATGTCGGCAGAACCAAGCGAATACCATGGATCCATTGTGCAATCTTGCCCGAAGGCGACGTTTACACCTGCCGCGCGCAGCTCTGGCACTCGGGTCAGCCCCCGACGGCGCGGATAGGTGTCCGAGCGACCTTGCAACGTTATGTTGATGAGCGGGTTGGGCACCACGTTCATGCCGCTTTCCGCAATCAGAGGAATAAGCTTCGAGGCATAATAATTATCATAGGAATGCATTGCCGTGACATGGCTTGCTGTAACTCGCCCGCCAAGCCCAAGGCGCGTGGTCTCATAGGCCAAGGTTTCCACGTGTCGCGACATTGGATCGTCGCTTTCATCGCAATGCAAATCCAGCATCAGGCCACGGTCCACCGCTATCTCGGCCAGTCTCCTGACCGACCGGGCACCTTCCGACATCGTACGCTCAAAATGCGGGATGCCACCTACCACGTCGACACCCATATCAAGGGCTTGGATCAAGTTTTCTTCCGCATTTTGTGCTCGGTAAAGACCATCTTGCGGGAATGCTACCAGTTGCAGATCAATATAGGGGGCGACCTGCTTGCGGACCTCCAACAGTGCTTCAACGCCAACCAAAGGTGCGGATGAAACATCCACATGCGAACGGATAGCCAATAACCCTTGCGATACGGCAAGGTCGCAATATCGCATGGCACGGTCAATCACTGCTTCAGGTGTCAGCAGGGGCTTCAGCTCACCCCAAAGCGCAATGCCTTCCAATAGTGTCCCCGAGACGTTCATGCGAGGCGATCCAAGGCTCAGGGTCGCATCCATATGGAAGTGTGGGTCGGTAAAGGGGGGTGAAACCAAGCGCCCAGCCGCATCGATTTCTTCGCCCGCGTTAGCCTCGATCTTGGTGGCAATTTCTGCGACGCGGTCACCCTTGATCGCAATATCCAGCGGCCCTCGGCCATCTGGCAGGTGGGCTTGTCTGATGATAATGTCGAGCATTCATCCTCCCCCAAATTTGACCACATGGTAAAAGCATTCTGATAAAATGCTATATATTTTTGAGTTTTTCAGAAGCCAGCGCATCGGATAGTCTGACGCAATTCGGATGCCTGTGGACGCGAGACCGTGAGGGGTCGATCGAATACAAACAACTGCAAGACGGAATACGGACGCAGCAATTCATCGTATCGATGGATGACGGCTATGGGCCGTTTGGATAAGTCGTGGAGAACTGGGCAGGCACTTGTGCTGCTTCAGCACCGAGGTCTGCAGTGAGCCCAAAACAGACAACTTGAAAAGGCAATTTCAGGTTTGAAAACCAACCACCCAGAGCTAGCCTACATTGAATTAGGTAAGAAGAGTACAAGCCAAGGAAACATGACGATTATCAGCAGTCGAAGGATATCCACTAGCCAGAAAGGGGTGACGCCTCGAAAAATTATTGATGTAGGGACATCCTTAACGACACCTTTTAGTACAAAGACATTCAAACCCACGGGCGGGGTGATCAGGCTGATCTCGGTGACTACGACGACGACAATACCAAACCAAACCGGATCAAACCCGAGACTGGTCACTACCGGAAAGAAGATGGGCACCGTAAGCAGCAGCATCGACAAGCTTTCAAAAACGCAACCAAGAAGAACGTAGACCAGCAGGATCAACACAATGACCAGTGTCGGCGATAGCCCCTGGGAAAGAACGAAGTTGCTAAGTGCCTCGGGCAGCCCCGCAAGATTGACAAAGTTCGAGAATATCCACGCCCCGATCAAGACCGCAAATAGCGTGGCGGCTGTCTGCACAGTTTCGATCAATACCTCCATGGTCGATGAAAAACTCAAGGCTCTTCTGGACAATGCAATCAGGAAAGCGCCAGCGGCCCCCATTCCTGCAGCCTCGGTCGGGGAAAACGTTATGAAGAAGGGCCAGACATCCAACACTCCGTAGAGCCCGCCAATCACAAGGAAGAACAGTAGCAGCACTGCCCAGATATCCCTGAGCGACAAAAGCCGCTCTCGCCAGGAAACCCATTCGCCCGCTGGTCCGGCGTCAGGGTCCCGGGTCACCGAGAACCTGACGGCCACAAGATAAAGCAAAACGCCTAGCAACCCTGGAACAACACCGGCGATAAAGAGCTTTCCGATGCTTGTTTCCGTCAGCAGGCCATAGATGACCAGGATTACCGAGGGTGGTATCAGGATGCCCAAGGTGCCGCCCGCCGCGATTGAGGCTCTCGCCAAACTGTCTGAATACCTGTATTTTCGCATCTCGGGCATGGCAACCTTCGACATTGTCGCCGCGGTGGCGAGGGAAGAACCGCAGATAGCCGAGAAGCCAGCGCAGGCCACGATCGTCGCCATAGCCAATCCACCGCGCATATGGCCGAGAAATGCGTAGGACGCACGATATAGCTCTTTGGAAAGGCCGCCCTTGTTCACGAAGAGACCCATCAGGATAAAGAGAGGCACCACCGACAACCCGTAATCCTGAGCCGTGTCAATTACCAGTCGGCCCACCATCGAGATAGCAGCGCGAAACCCGCGTAACTCCACAAAACCCAGGAAGCCAACAAGCCCCATGGCTATGGCAATGGGCATGCGTAAGAAAACGAGAACTAAGACCGCTCCGAGCCCCAATAGCGACAGAGTCATTCGGAGACCTCTGTTTTAAGGAACAGGCGCACAACACTGCGCGCAAGAAAGGCAATTGCGGTCAGCGCAACAAAGATCGAGATAAACCACCCGACATAAAATTGTGGCAGCTTCAGGTATTCTGTAACGTCACCATACTGACGCGACCGTTCCGCAAGTTCCCAAACCCGAATTGCCGGCCATATCAAAACGATCCCGCAGATTGCATCGATCAGGCTATCGCGCAACTGGGCCATTCGTGCGCTGAAGAAAGGGTCAAGCAGGTCCACAACAATGTTCTCACCCTTCCAAGACACCAGAGGCAATGCAGAAAATACGATGACCGCCATAAAAAGCCGGGTCAGTTCGGTCGCACTTTCGATAGGATTGTTGAAAGCGCTCCGAAAAACCACGTCCAGAAATGTCATGCACATCAGCACGAATAAGGTGCCCGCTGCGATCCATGTAGGCAGATTGAGAACAACGTACCAGGGATCGTGCAGCTTCAGTTTCTGAATGTCAGCCATGCCTGCCTCGCAAAATTGCGGGCCCTAAGCCAGGGCCCGCAGAGTTTCTTATTGTGGTTCAGTTGCCTGTCATCTGCTCGGCAATAAAGGCTTGCACCGTCGCCGCGTCAATTCCCTTGTCAGACACCTCGGCCAGAACGCTTTCGATGATTGGACCCGTCATTTCGTTCCAGGCTGCGACGTCAGCTTCGCTGGCTTCCGTCCAGGAATTGCCCTCGTTGCCGTCAATGGTTTCGATGCCGATCTGGTCAATCTCGTCCCACATGCGCCCGGCCACCTGAGAAAGCGCTTCGCCTGCAATTGTATCCAAAGCAGCACGATCTTCATCTGACAAGCTGTCGTATTTGTCCTGGTTCATCACGATTGCAAACGAACCGCGATAAAAACCGCCGGGTACAGAATAACTGTGCGGGGCAACTTCAAACAGCTTGAAGCCTGCGCGGGCTTCCATGGGCATCATGACACCGTCGGCCGCCTTGGACGCCAATGTTTCATAAACTTTCGGTGCTGGTACCCGGATTCCGGTGGCACCGAGCGCTGCGCCCACGTCCCCAGAAACCCCGCCACCAAGTCGCAGCTTCATGCCAGAAATATCGTCCAGCGATGTCACCTTGGTTTCGGAATGCAGGATGCCGGGACCGTGAGTCATCATGGCAAGGACCTTTACCCCGTCATGTTCGTTTGCCGTGGCAAGATACTCTTCATATGCCCGCCAATAGGCCACCGATGCGGCCTCGGCGTTGCCTTCGTAGCCAGGCAGTTCGATCATTTTGGATGCCACAAAGCGCCCGGGATTGTAGCCGTGAAAAATCCACGTGACATCGGCCACCCCGTCGAGAATAAGGTCGAACTGAGCTGGCGGCGCCCCCAATCCGTATTTCACCTCTGCGCTCACACGACCATCTGAGGCTTCTTCGAGCATTTTCGTGAATTCAGGCCAGAGCTTGGCGTTCATGCCATGCGTTGGCGGCGCCCATGATGAGATTGTAAGAACAGTATCCGCAGCCCAAGCTGCGCCGACCGTCAACGAAATTCCAAAGCTCAGCACCGTAGATCTGATGAGATGTTTCATGATTCCTCCCGGTTTTTCCTAAACCTACCGCTTCCGAGGAATTGCTTACTGTGCTTTAGATCTTTTTGTCCGCTTGGCGGACAGGTGCACCTTTTACCATTTGCGCCGCGATCTGATTGGCCAATTCCTTCATCGGGCCCGCATAACGGTTGATTGCTTCTGTCATGGAAAACGCACTGGCGATCCAAATGATCGACAGGCATCCCAGAACGCGATCCTCACAGATGATTGGAACCGCCAAACTGGATGTGTCGGGTCGGAAAGTGCGCGAACTGCGCGTAGCGTATCCTTGTTTGCGATATTGAACCAGACGCGAGGCGATCCAGCTTTCCAGCAAAAACCGCTTGTCCTCGGGGTCGTTATTGTTGCGCAGCAGGTCCAGAATGATGCTTCTTTCCTTGTCTTCCAGAAAGGCCAAAAAGGCGCGCCCGGCCGAAGACCTGAGTATCGGCAGGGACAGTCCGGCCATGTTCCGATCAATCGAGAACGGGCTGCGCCAGTGCGTTGTTTCTTCGATGACCATGTGCAGATCTCGATAAACCGAAAGATCAAGCGGCCATGAATGCACATCGGTGAATTCCGCAATGCCTGGGGCCGCGACACGGCAAATGTGCGAGTGCGCAGCATAGTTGTCGCCCAAGCCGGAGGCGCGCGGCGAAACTCTGACCCGAGTGTCGGACGCCGACATCAGAATGTACCCTGCTTCCTCAAGAGTGTGGAGCAACCGATAGACAGTTGGTCTCGGCACGCCAATCGCGGTAGCGATTTCGGCAGGCTTTGCCGAACCCTGACTATTCACGAACCGCAACAAGTCCAGACCGCGTAGCAAGGCACGAATGTTGGGTTGGTTGTCTGCCACCATCCTCATCCTTCAGACCGTCCTATTGCACATTCTCAGGCGGCGACGACCTTTTGGTCAATAGCCCCAAAAACTGACTGCCCTGAGGGGTCGTGCATCTCGAATCTGACGGTATCTCCAGGCTCCATGAAACGCGTCTCCGCCCTGCCATCGGCAATGATTTCGATCATCCGCTTTTCGGCCAGACATGACGACCCGACACGTTCGTGATCAGTGTTCGACACCGTGCCCGATCCGATGATAGTGCCTGCGCGCAATTCTCTGGTCTTTGCGGCATGCGCAATCAACTGGGCGAAATCAAAATTCAGGTCAGTGCCAGCCGGGACCTTGCCAAAGGTTCTGCCGTTGTAAACGGTTTCGAGCGGCAGAGTAACTTTTGCTCCGGTCCAGTATTCACCCAGTTCATCCGGAGTTACGCAAACAGGCGAAAACGCACTTGCAGGTTTCGACTGGTAAAAGCCAAACCCCTTGACCAGCTCCGGTTTCATAACATTGCGCAACGAGACATCATTGCACAGCATGATCAGTTTGATATGGCCAACCGCCGCCTCGGTAGAACATCCGATAGGCACGTCATCGGTAACCACGGCAATCTCGCCCTCAAAATCCAGTCCCCAGTCCACGTCAATGCAGGGAATGTCATCGGTCGGTGCCAGAAAATAGTCACTGCCCCCCTGATACATCAGTGGATCCGTCTCAGCTCCGGGGGGCATGGCAGCCCCGCGGGCTTTGCGTACAAGGCGCATATGGCTGAGATATGCACTTCCGTCGGCCCATTGATACGATCTCGGCAACGGACTGGCCAATTGGTCCACGTCATAGGCCATAGTCTCGATCTCATTTTGTTCGACCAAGTCCGAGATCTTTTTCAGCGCACTGGCTGAACTTTCCCAGGTTTCGATCGCTTGCTGCAACGTTTGCGCAACTGATGCCGCAGATGCCATTCTGGTCAGGTCTTTTGACACGACGACAAGTGATCCATCACGACCACCGGATTTAAGTGATGCCAGTTTCATATCTATCTTTCTTTTTTTTCGGCTTAAAAAGGGACAGGGCTTGTTCTGGAAGTTCCAGAAGGGTTTCCGCAACAGCCGCGACGTAACGGTCGGGTCGCACCCAGACGGCATTTGTTCCAATATCTGTAAGCACGGCGTCCAGCTGGGAATGATCACGCGCATTCAGTGCGACAGCATCACCGCTGCATTCCGGTAATGAGGCGCGACTGACAAGAAGGTGCTTGTGTCCAACAGCATCGTCCAGCCTCTGTCCGTCGGTATCAAGATGCACTTGGGGAAAGGGACGCCCCACATAAGGGTTGTTTGTCTGCACCTGCATCAGTGCGCTCTGACCAAGCTTGGGCGCAATGGATCGCATGGCACCCGAACGCGAACCGTCTGCAAGTTGCAAGGCACTTTCCCGATCAAGCGAGTTGATCAGGCCGCCCAGACGAACCGCAGTTTCAATATAGCTGTGTGCGTGGGGCTGTCGTTCATCCTGATAGCTGTCAAAGAGTATCTCTTCATCGCCGCCGTTGAGTGCTTTGACGAGCTTCCATGCCAAATTCGCGGCGTCTCGAATGCCAGTGCACATTCCTTGGCCCATGAAGGGTGGCGTCAGGTGGGCGGCATCTCCTGCAATCAGAACCGGTCCCTTTCGCCAGATTTTCGCGACCTGTGAACGGAACGTATAGACAGCACTGCGCTCAATCTCGGCATCATCAGGCGTAATCCACCGCGATAGCAGATCCCAGAGACGCGAATGTTCCATTATTTCGGCGTCGGTTTCACCGTCCAAAACCATGATTTCCCAGCGGCGGCGAATACCGGGGGCCCGGCAATAAGTCATCGGTCGGTCCGGGTTGCAGAATTGAATGGAATGATCGCCAAGCTCTGGCATTGGATGTTTGAGACGCAAATCGACAACCAGCCAGCGTTCTTCAAACCCCAGATCTTCCATTTCGCCGCCGATCCAGCGACGCACGGACGAATTGGCCCCGTCGCAGCCAACAACGTATCGAGCTTCAAATGTGGACTTGCAGTCGTTTGTCTTATCCAGTGCGGTTAACTCTACGCCATTCCCTGTTGCTTCAAGATTTATTACGTTGTGAAGTTCCAGCGTGGTGGCCGTCGGGGAACGCGCCAGTTCGGCTCTCAACAGTGTTTCGAGATCAGGCTGATGCAACCTGTAGCTTGCGTGCCACCCATGATTCGTAACGCTCTGTGGTCTTGGCCAGTCCAGCAGCAACTCATTGTTTTCATCGACGAACTTCATGCCCGGGTTGATGTGCACCAGCTTGTAAAGCGCGTCAGCTATCCCGACGGTCTGGAAAACGCGCATCACTTCGTCATCGAAGTGCACGGCGCGGGGCAGATGGTACATCTGGGCCTCGCGGTCCAGAACCACAACCGAAACACCGCTTTTGGTCAGGAGGTTGGCAAGTGTCGCTCCGGTAGGACCGAACCCGATAATCGCAACGTCATACATCGTTCAGACCTCGGGGACTTGTCCGTAGAGCCACGGGCAATTCAAAACGCTAGGTGCCCGGTGCCCCGCGGCTGCGGTTGCCAGTCGCTTATTCCGAAATGCGGCGCGTTCCTGTTCGTTCAGGTACAGCCGTTCGTGGCCCCAAAAGCTGGGCCCGACATTTGTTTCGCAAGGCTCCCAGGTGGATGGGTCGATGATCCTCCCGCCCCAACCGCTTTCCACGAAAAAGCCCGACGGCGTATGGGCATAAAAGCTTGTCATGTAATCATTTGTGTGCCGCCCCAATGTATAGGCGATTTCGGCAAGACCATTCTGTGCCAGATCATACCCCTGACCCACGTCGTCTAGATTGTCGTATTCCACCATGAAGTGATGAAACCCTGCCTGCCCCGACCCGACGATTGCAAAACTATGATGCCGGCCGTTGACATGAAAAAAATAGAGAGGAATGGGCCGCAACCCATAATCGCTTAAATGAAAGCCAAGTACGTCGCGGTAAAAAGGTACAAGCGCTTCGGCGTTGGACACGTGCAAAACAGCGTGCCCCATGCCATATGGGCCGGTCTTGAATCCTTCGATGGGTCGACCTGGGATAAAGGGATCGGTTGTTTTCTCCGGCTTCCAGACGAACTCAAGCCGATTCCCGGCAGGATCGACACATGTAATGATTTCAGTCACATAGCGGCGATCGGCCAGTCCGCGATCCCCCGGGGTCACATTGTGCCCCGCCGCCTCCAGTTTAGTGGCAAGCCTTTCCAGGTCAGACTTGTCGCCAACCTCCCATCCGATGTAGGCTAGGGTATCGCCGGGCTCGTCTGATATGATCAACCGCTGGTGCTGATCATCCATCCGAAACGCCGTATTGCGACCCCCGTGATCCAAAACCTGCATGCCCAGCATATTGCCAGCGAACTGCCGCCAATCGTCTGACTTGTTGGAACGAATACCGATGTAGCTTAGCGCGGTGATCATACTAATCTTCTCCCGAAGACATTGCTTCCCCAATTCATGGTAATAAACATGCCACAAAATACTTTTGTCCATCAGGCGGACAAGAGGGACAGCAACGTTCTACCTAGCTGGCTCGGTTAGTTTGGATGCTCGTTTTAGACTACCAAAAAAATTACAACTCGGGAGAGGCGAACCGTGCTCTGACGTAGTGGAGTAAGGCTCTCCTAACTTGGAGCGAATATCGCTGACGGCCACTGCAATTAGAGACGGATAAATAACTTTCCCGCCGCCCTAAAAAGTTCGAACGCCTTCGGCGATGAAGTTCCCTTCCTTTCACCCGAAGCATACGGCAGCTTTGTCCCGTGCCTCTCCCATTCACGGACCTCAAGATTTTGCTATCGCGGCGAATGGCCGCAAAGCGGCCTGCGAGCCCAGAAATTTAGGCGGGTGGCGAATGTCACTGATAGGCCGCTCCTCATCGGTTCAAGACGGCCCGAACGGCAGGATGCCGCGGTCGCTCCGATGGCGGCATAGAGCCCTTCTCGACAGTTGCTGCGTGGTGCGTGTACGACCGGTTCCCTGTGTACGTCACCACGTTCATCAGGATGTTTTTGGAGCATAGCTTCCGTCTTTGCGATGTACTTCGCGCCCGCTGAGTGGCGGATTGAATACGCAGACCAGTCGCAGATCAACCTCTGTCGCACGCACCAAATGTCGGTCGTGTTGATCCAAAGCGTAGAGGGTAAATGGCTCAAGGGAATGCCAGGTTTCATTTTCAGACGCTCGGATCTGCCCCTTGCCCTCGATACAGTAACACGCCTCTAGATGATGGGTGTATTCCAGCTCAAGCACAGTGCCTTCTTTAATTATCGTATCTGTCAGCGAAAACCCCATTCCATCAGAGGCGAGCAGCAACCTTCTGCTGTTCCAACCCGGACCGGAAACGTCCCGATCTGTATCAAGAATATCTTTGAGAGCTTTAACAATCATACTTCACCGCCTCTTTGCTATCGGACCGCGCGGTTCATCCCGCCATCAGATAGTATACTCTGACCATTTATGTACCGGGCACCCTCGCTGGCGAGAAACACACAAGCCTGCCCAATTTCTTCGAATGTTGCCGGTCGCTGAGCAGGGATCTCCTGGCGGGCCCGTGTGGAGAGTTTCACATTCTCGCAGAACCCAGGGAGCAGGTTGTTCATGCGAATATTGTGCCGTGCATAACGATCCCCATACAGCTTTGAGAAACTGTGCAGCGCGCCGCGCAACATGCTCATGGGATACGGTGCACGAGGCTCAACCGTGTTCATGGACGAGATGTTTACGAAAGCGCCGCCGCCTTGTTCAATCAGGATGGGCGTAACGATACGGGCAATCTTGACGACGTTCAGGACGTACATGTCCAGACTTTCGTGCCACAACTCATCGCTGAGCTCCAAAAGCGGCCCGTCAAAGTCCGGATCGAAACCTACAGTTTTGATGGACTCTGGCACCGCGCCACCGTGACCCATGTTGCTGACGATGGCATCAATTCTACCATACCTGCTCATGGTGTCGTCGATCATCGCTTGCAAATCATCGACATCTAAGACAGAGCCACGACGGCCAATGCCCCCAAGCTCCTCCGCCAGCTCAACCGAGCGATTGGACGGCGACATCAGCGAAACCTTGTAGCCAGCCTTAGCCATTTCAATGGCGCAGCCTCGGCCAATGCCTTGTCCGGTACCTGTCATCAGCGCGACTTTGACTTCGGGCATCGTATCCCCTTTCTTTAGGCGCATCATATGTGAGAATTATTGCGTTGAAGTCAGTGTACCTCCTTAGAACTCGGCGAACCTATCGAGTTTTCAGAATATTGCTGTTAGGTTTTCTCACATGCCGGAAAACCTTAGACACCTTCGTGCACTTCAGGCCTTTGATGAAACCGCAACCCACTCCAGCTTATCTAAGGCAGCGGATGCTCTGAACGTTACACACGGCGCGATCAGTAGGCAGATTAAGTTGCTGGAACAGCATCTTGGCGTGACGCTCTTTCATCGCCGCCCCAATGGCGTTGAACTGACGCAAGCCGGTGAACGCCTGTATCAATCTACACGAGGGGCATTTTCGGCACTGCAGTTGGCGTATCGGAGGTGAAGCGATTGCGTCACCGACAGTCGATTACAGTGTCTCTTTCCACTTCGTTAGCGCTAAAATGGCTTGTGCCACAGCTCAGTTCGTTTAAGCGAGAGCATCCTGGTATCGCGTTGTTGCTAGACACAAACGATGCCTTTGCCGATTTCGATACCTCCGAGGTCGATGTCGCCCTGCGCTTCGGGAGACCCGGTTGGGATAGGCTGTTTTATGAACAGATCAGACACGAGGAATTGGTTGTCGTGGCCGCGCCCTCCCTTGTCGGGAAAATACAGCTACCGATGCGTGCCGAAGATGTGGTTGCCCTCCCACTCCTGCAGGACGCGTTCAATGTCGGGTGGGAAAACTGGGCTGCGCAGGTTGGTTTGAGCGCTGATCGGATCAACGCGCAGAGTATCAAGTACGTGGACAGCGCTGTTTTGCTGGAGGCGGCAATTGACGGGCAAGGTGTTACATTGGCAAGACATTTATTGGCGGCAAATGACCTGGAACTTGGGCGCTTGATACGTCTAGATGCAAGCTGTGTTCCATTAGAGCGAGGGCTCTACTTTGTCTGCCGCTCGGGCGATCAGGAGCGAGTCACATTGAGAGTTTTCAAGAAATGGCTCATGTCACTTTAGCTCTGGGTTCCAATCGAAGCCCGAGGAAAGCGGACATTGGCTCGCGCGCTGCATAGGTCCGTTTTGTCCGCATGTCGTATGTTCAGGCAGCCTTTGATTTTGCGCTCGCAGCGAACGGCAGGTTCGACGGGCCACGCCGCAGCATGGAGTCAACGGGCTGAGGGTCCGGTTCGGGCCGTCCTCGAAAGCTTCGGCAAGACCCATTATCGCCAATGCTGCAATTGTTCCCGCGGCAATAGAGAGCCCAGATTGACCGATGCTGCGCTCGGTTCCAAAGTCCGTTATCCCACAGAACTCGGTCTTTCGTCAGGCAATCGGTGTGAAGTCCATCGTCCAGTTGGTTTCCCAAGTGGCTCCCTCGTCAGTCGAGAAAGCTTGTTCCCATCGCGGAACCGCCCCTTTTTTCCAAAGAAACCTGACGATGAGGGGCTGCCCATTCAACACGTCATGCGCGTGAAATTCACCGATATCTCCTGTGAATGCACCCTTTACCGGTGTATCAAGCCTGTGGGGCGATCTACCGTCGAGCCACCAGATCGCCCATTCCCCTGAAGCTGGATCGAAGCTGCGCAAGGCAAGGGTGTCACTAGCCCTGCTCCTGTTACAACGATTGGATCAGCCATAGTCACCACCATTTTGGGTTTGCTGTCGTCAGGTTTCTCCCGGTCATGAGTAGGCCAAGGTATGTGTCGCCGCAGCGTGTATCAGTTTCGCGTCATCTAAGGCGCGGTGTGCCCGGTAGGTGCTTTTTTCGCGTAGCTGATTTAACTTGTCGGCATAGGTTTTCGCCGTGTTATCTCTCAAAAGCCCGTACAAATCGGCAATCGTGAAACTCGGTTCCTGGCTTGCTGCCTCAAACAATCGGTTCAGCCAAAACCCATCCCAATCGTCATGGTCAGTGTAGACAACATTGTTGCCCAAGAGCGTGTTAAGTTCCTTCGCGATGATCTTGGCTTCTTTGCCATGTTCGATGAGGGTTTCTCGCGAGATACCATGCATCGCCTCTGATTTTTGGCTCCAATGGTGCCAAGTTCCGTCGGGGGAAACGAGTGCTTGATATTCGGCGCGGCCATCAAAGAAACCAACCTCAATGGGATAGCTGTTCGGGCTCAAACCGCTTGCTTCAACATCTACAATCCATAAGCCAGTCACTTTCAAAACCCTTTCTGGATCGCGTATTCCGTATCAAGTTCGCGTTTCCAGCCGTCGTACTTGTTCCTCCAATTCCTCTATCCGGGAATCCCTTTCCTGCAGAGCGCGCGCCACGTCTTCTGCATCAAACCGTTGTGGAATATGCTGCGGGCAATTGCGGTCAAAGGCCTCCAGGGTGAACTTGATAACCTGCTCGGGTAGTGCGCGATACTCGCTGCGATCCGGCATAAGTCGATCCAACAGCTCTGGATCGTCTTCAATGATCTCAGCGGCGCCCCAAATTTTTACGCGGGTCTTGTTGGCGTAATCGATGAGGAAGATGAACGCCTTGGTATTCTCGATCAGGTTACCCTGACTGATGAACTGTCTGTTGCCCTTGTAGTCAGCAAAGGCCAGGGTCTTCTTATCCAGAACTTTCAGGAAACCCGGTGGCCCACCCCTGTGCTGGATGTAAGGTTGGCCTTCTCTGTTCGCGGTGGCCAGAAAAAAACTCCGCTGAGCAGCGATGTAGGCAACGATATCGGGCGTGAACTCGGTATCCCAACTGCCGGTTTCTTCCATCCGGGCGTACATGTCCCGTGACCCCTTCCGGGCCTGAATAGCCTTTACGTTATCCGTGAAGGCAATATCACTTGAATAGGTCAAGCTCATCATCTCCGTCATTACAGCCCAAGATCACTTAAGCCTGGATGGTCATCCGGGCGTCGGCCGAGCGGCCAGCGAAACAAGCGCTCTTCTTCTTCGATCGACAGGTCGTTGATGCTGGCGAAGCGATTGATCATCAAACCGTCCTCTCCAAACTCACAGTTTTCATTGCCGTAGGAGCGGAACCAATTGCCGCTGTCATCCCGCCATTCATAGGCATATCGAACCGCGATGCGATTGCCGGCAAATGCCCAAAGTTCTTTGATCAGACGGTATTCATTTTCCTTGATCCACTTGCCGGTAAGGAATTCTTCAGCTTCCTGTCGGTTCGTGACGAAATGCCCACGGTTGCGCCATTTGGTGTCCTCTGAATATGCAAGAGCAACCTTGGCGGCATCGCGAGAGTACCACCCATTTTCAGCCAGTCTCACCTTTGCGATGGCGGTTTCTTTTGTGAATGGTGGCAGCGGTGGTCGCGACATCGGGGAAATCCTGTTGCAAAAGATTGAGGGCGGCGGGGTCCGCCGCCACTTTCAAAAGAGAGGTGGACTACAGAGCTTCGACGATTGGAAAGTCGATTGCCGTGCCCAGAACTTCATTCATGTAGTTCGTCAGGGTGTTCAGCGCGACGTAGCCCACAATTTCAACAACCTCCGCATCTGAGTATCCTGCGTCGCGAACAGCTTGGACGTCGGCCTCAGACACTTGGCCGCAATTTTTGGTGACCTTTGCTGCAAATCCGACCGCAGCAGCGGCTTTGGTATCGCTCGATGAACCGCGGCGATTGGTTTGGATTTCGTCGGCACTCAGGCTGGCGAGATTTGTGCCGAGGTAGTTGTGAGCAGCTAGGCAGTAGCCGCAACCATTCACTTCTGCGACTGCCAGTGCGATCCTCTCACGGGTCGGCGCATCCACAGATCCACCGCTGAGCGCACCGTTCAGGCCCAGGTATCCTTCCAGTGTTTGCGGGCTGTTGCTGATCAGTCGAAACATGTTGGGAACCGACCCCAACAGGTTGTTGACGGCTTCGAGGGATCCTTTTGACGCTACCGGTGCGGCGTCGATGGATGCGGGGCTCGGGATACGAGACATGGTATGTTCCTAATTCGTTGAGATACGAACTTCCGTCCTTTTCAAAAGCTGAACATACTGTTGGACGATGCTGATATAATAGGGCATTTTATCAATAATCTATTTCGCTATTTGTAATAATACAGATCGACAACCCGGGAAGAGATGAATTGGATAAACTCGAAGCCATGCGCGTGTTTGTAGAAGCGGCCGAGTCTCAGAGCTTCGTTGCTGCGAGCCGTAAACTTGATCTCTCACCGCCTGCCGTCACCCGTTCGATTGCACAGCTGGAACATGATCTGCGTGTGCGTCTGTTCAATCGTACAACCAGGCACGTTCGGCTCACCGATTCCGGAGCGCGCTTTTACGAGGACGCCAAAAGAATACTGGACGATATTGAACAAGCTGAAGCCGCCGCATCCGGGAGTTATGCCGAGCCGAAAGGTGTCCTTTCGATTACTGCTCCTGTCTTGTTTGGGCAAAAACACGTCACACCCATCATAACTGAATATCTTCAACACAACCCGGCAGTTGAAGTGAGAGCGATCTTTTATGACCGCATCGGCAACATTCTCGATGAGGGATTAGACGTAGCGGTCAGGATAGGGCACCTGAAGGATTCAAGCCTGTTCGCAACTCAAGTCGGCAGTATCCAGCGGGTTGTCTGTGGTTCACCCGACTACTTTGCCAAACACGGTATCCCTGAAACCCCTGAGGATCTGGCTGATCACGAAGTTGTACTTGCCTCCACGGTCGAATCTTCCACGTCATGGCGGTTCAGCTCGTCCAACAAAAAACTGACGGTGAAAGTATCTCCGCGCTTGCAATGCAACCAGAATGATGCGGCGATCGCTGCAGCCAAGCAGGGGTTTGGGATCACGCGCCTGATGTCCTATCAGGTTGGGGAAGAGTTCCGAGATGAAACGCTGGTCCGCGTGTTGCGCAGTTATGAAGAGGAAGCCTTGCCGGTGAGTATCATCCACCTGGAGGGACGTCAGGCGAACGCCAAGATACGGACGTTTATTGATCTGGCGGTCATGCGGCTGAGAGCTAATCCCAACATTAATCACTGAGCTGAACGGGGGACCGGCATTGAGAGCGCAGAGGTCACCCACTTCGTCGCTTAGAGTTCTTCGACGGCTGTATTTTGGATTGAAGGCCACGTTTCCAAAGCCTTGGCGAGAATGTTACCTTTATCTTTCTTATGCGCCTCGAAGATTTCCGCGTTCACAAATAGAAAAAGCGGCCCGTCAATGATGTCCGCATGTTTCGGATCTCCATCGAATTTCTTGCCAAGCGCGATCGCGAAGGCATAGAAGCCGCCATATTGCGGAAGATACGCTTCGGAGTTTGCTTCGAACTTCGCTTTACTTTCTTTCGAGGCAAAGTAGTAGGCAACGCCTTCATGCACGGCGGTGTAGACGGCTGTACCGTCCGCCACGGCACCTGTTGTCGCCAAGGTCACGGCATCCACCCCGTGCAACCCAAGGGGCACAAAGTAGTGGCCCACATTGATAGGGTTTGCTTCGGCTTCAGTTCTTTAGCTTTACACTCACTGTGTTCTTGAGTGTCAATGGTCAAGGTTTGCAACGGATACCGATGGGTTCATCTATCCAAGCCCCAAAGCCTGCCCGTTTTCATCAAAAAAATGCAGATTGTCCGTGGGGAAGTGCAGACCAATGTGGGTGCCCGGTGTCAGGGCCGTATCGCCGTTCAGACGGACTGTGACCTTGTCCTCGCTTCCACAATCCACAATCAGGAATGTGTCTGCACCCAGATACTCGATCACCTCGATGACACCGTCAGTCTGACCATCGCCTGCAGCGCCTACCCGAATGTGTTCGGGGCGGATGCCAAGCTTGGTGGCCGCTGCGGACCATGAAAACGGGCCACTGCGGCCGTGCTCAAGATGGAAACTGTCGCCCTCGGTCGCGCAGGGCAGGATATTCATCTTTGGGCTGCCGATGAACTGGGCCACGAACAGGTTCGCAGGGCGTTCATACAGCTCGCGCGGCGTACCGACCTGAGCGATCTTGCCGTACTCCAAAACCACGATGCGGTCGGCCAATGTCATCGCTTCGACCTGATCATGCGTCACGTAGATCATCGTGCGCTTGAGGCTTTGGTGCAGCTTGGCGATCTCATACCTCATCTCGACCCGCAGGGCGGCGTCGAGGTTGGAAAGTGGCTCGTCAAACAGGAACGCGGTGGGGTCGCGGACGATGGATCGGCCGATAGCAACCCGTTGCCGCTGACCACCAGAAAGGTCTTTTGGTCTGCGTTCCATGAACGGTCCCAGCTTGAGAACCTCTGCAGCGCGATTAACCTGTTCGGCGATCTCCGCCTTGGGAACACCGGCCACCTTTAAAGAGAACCCCATGTTCTCGGCGACTGTCAGATGCGGATAAAGCGCATAGGATTGGAACACCATTGTCAGGCCGCGTTTTGAAGGCGGGTGATCGGTGACATCACTGTCATTGATCAACAACGACCCGCGCGAGATATCCTCGAGCCCGCCGATCATGCGCAACAGAGTGGACTTTCCGCAGCCCGATGGGCCAACGAAAACGATGAACTCGCCCTCTTCGATCTTGAGGTCCACGCCCTTGATGACCTGGGCCGAGCCGAACCATTTTTCGACTGATTTAAGTTCGATGCTACCCATCAGGCCCTCCCTGCCCAGTGAAGCCAAACCGCTGCTGTCCAAGAGAAAGCCTTACCACCAGCCGGGCTCCCGGTTATTGGATCGAAGTATTCTGCAAAACCAAAGCCCGAGATCAGATCGCCGGTTTTTTTGCGCAACTGATCCGCGTGCTCGGAATGACCCAGATCCTGTAGCCCGAACCCGATCATCATGTTCATGAAAGCCCAGGTAGGCCCGCGCCAGTAACGGCGCGCGTCGAATTTCGGCATTTCCGGGTCATAACTCGGAACCGGATAGGGCACGGTTTCTAGTGTGGTTTTCAACCGTTCCAGCATCTTGGCCGACTCAACACCCGCATACCAGCACAGGTAGGACGCGTTCGATACGCTGCCTGACATCTCGCCGGTATGTGTGTCGCGCGCATCAAAGCTGCCCAGCTCTTCGTTCCAAAGCGAGCGAGCGCCGGCTTCCAGTTTTTCAATGTCTGTGCTTAAGCCTTCAGCTGCCAGACCAAGCTGTTCACTGATCACCAGCAAGTCCCGCGCTGCCCGCAGTGTAGTAAAGGTCATCGTCGGATCGGCGATACGGAACGGGTTCAACGACAGCAGCTCCTGCTGATCCCAGCCTGCTTTTCGACCGATCTGTACCAGCCTGATGTAACGGTCATAGTCGAACTTTGTCGGGCGATCCTCGCTGTTAACATGGCTGGTGTCGCGGCGTTTGTACTCTCCCACATCCGACGCATCCATGCGCGCCATTGAATTGTCCCAGTCTGGCGCGTTATCACGACCCGCTTCCCAAGGGTGGGTTGTACAAACAGCCCCGAATTCATCCAAACGCCATTTCATGATCCAGCGGTGCCAAGCCAGCAGCTTTGGGAACAGCGCCTTCATCCGCGCGCCTCCGAACGCGGTGTCCTGTTCCCAGATTTTGCGGGTCATCGTGGCCGCGATGGGGGGTTGGATAATACCCGATGAGGGGATCGGACCATTGCAGCCCCAAACATCCGGGCCGGGGAAATACCCTTCATCCTGCTGGTGGAAAAGGATGTGCGGCACCATGCCATTATCCCATTGCCCGGTAAACAGTGTCTCGATCTCGATCCAGGCGCGGTCGAGGTCGAACTGGGCAAATCCAAGCGCAGTAATCGCGCTGTCCCAGTTCCATTGGTATGGGTACAGCCCTTCGGTTGGGATCGTGTAGCCACCGCGATCATTGGCAATCAGGATATTGCGTGCCTCGCGGTCGGGGTTTGTGTGTTGATTCATCTCGGTCATCCTTTGACAGACCCCGCTGTGAGGCCTTTGGTCATAAAACGTTCAAGCCCTAGGAACAGCGCCATGATCGGCACGGTGGCGATCACCGCACCGGCCATCAGGTGCTGACGGGGAATTTCTGAGGAGTTCAGCATCGTGACTCCTCGGGTCAGGGTAAATTTCGACGGGTCGTCCAGCAGCATGAAGGCCAGAAGGAACTCGTTCCATGCGATCATGAAGACATAGAGCGAGACTGAGGCCAGCGCTGGCAGGCTCAGCGGCAAGGTAATCTTCCAGATTACTGCCAGACGGGACAGGCCGTCCATCAGCCCGGCCTCTTCCACCTCGGTCGGCAATCCGCGAAAATAGCCCTGCAGCATATACAACGCGACTGGAATTGTCGTCACCGGGTAGATCATCACGATGCCGAGGATCGAGTTGCGCAGGCCGGTAAGCGAGAACGCAATATAGATCGGCAGCGCCAGAACGATCATCGGCACCATGTAGATCAGCAGAATCGAGCGTGAAAAGGCCTTTTGTCCCTGAAACCGGAACCGCGCCACGGCATAGGCTCCGGGTACGCTGAACAGCAGCGTTATGAACACCGTCAGTACCGAGACATAGAAGGACGTCCACAGATAGCTGCCGAAATTGAAGTCGCGGAACAGCTCGGTATAGCTGCGGAACAGGGCGGCGCCCTGGCTCAGGTCCACCGAGAAATCCAGCGGGTTCTGCAACAGCGCCTGCTGGGATTTCAGGCTGGTCATCACCATCACATAGAACGGAATGATCACGATGGCGGTGAAAAAGATATAACCAAAACCGGTGCAGAACCGGATCACCGCATCCTCGTATTCATGGCGGGTGAGCTCACCGAACGGTGTTTCCTTCAGGATCGCCGCCATCGACAGGTGCATCACAACGGCAATGCCGATCACCGTGATCAGAACCGCCTGCAACGATGTGCCAGAGCCGATCAGTACCGGGCCAAATCCGGTGAGGCAAGACAGGCCCAACAGTGCCGAAATACCCAGACGCGCGTGCGCGCGCTGTTGTGGAAAACGGACATAGACAAGGCCAGCCAGCGTGCCCCAGATCAGGCACAGTAAAACCTGAGGTCGGAATGCATCGCCGGTTGAGAACGACATGGTGATGGCAGCGGTGGTGGCGATCACCACCATCCATAGCGCGCCCAGAACAGGGCCGGTTATATATCCTTTGCGCATCACAGACCCTCCTCTCGGCTGATGAAGCGGAAGAAGACGAAGCTAAACGCGATCAGGCACATCAGGATCACCACGGCGACGGCCGCGCCTGCGCCGATGTTCGAGATTGCAAAGGCCTGCTCATAGACATTTACGGTCAGCGTGCGGGTGCCCGCATTGCCGCCGGTCAGCAGGAAGATGTCGTCGAACTTGTTGAACGTCCAGATAAAGCGAAGCAGGAACAGCACCGACAGGATACCCAGCAGTTGCGGGATGCTCAGCAGCCAGAACTTCTGGAACGGAGAGGCGCCGTCCATATCCGCAGCCTCATACATGCTAGAGTCTATGGACTGCATTCGCGCCAGAATGAACAGGAAGGATAGCGGGAAATAGCGCCAAATCTCGAACACCGTCACCATGATCAGCGCCAGTGGTCGTTCGCCGAAGAAGTTGATTGGTTCGCTGCTCAGGCCCATTTGAACCAGCAGTGCATTGGCTGAGCCAGAGAATGGGTCAAATAGAGTAACCCAGGTGAACGCTACAGCAATCACCGGAGCGACATATGGGAACAGATAGAGCCCGCGTATGAACCCTTGACCGCGGAAACTTTTGTTAAGCAGCAGCGCGGCGAACAATCCCATGACCAATGCGCCGATGGTTCCGAAGACGGTGTAGAACAGCGTCACCCAAAGCACGCCCCAGAACTCTGACCCATCGAAGACGCGGGCGTAGTTTTCCAGGTTGAACTCGAAATTGGTCAGCACATTGGGACCGCTGCCTGTGACGCCGGGTTCTGACCCTTCGACCAACTCTTCGAATGCGTCAGGGTCTCCATCTACGGTGACCGGAATACGAATTCTCTCGCGTTGGCCGCCATCCAAGATACCAAAATCGCAGAACAGGTCTTGTCCTTCCAGCACACATGGCGCTGCGATCTCACCTGTGGGTGTCATACCCTTAGGCAGCACATCGCTTAGAGTGACGCCGCCGATGGCAATCTCCTGACTGGAATTACGCAGGCGATATTCGATCCGCAGATCATCGCCCGATCCACGCAGGCTTTCTCGGACAACCGGCGCCGGTGGGCGCAGGTCGGACAAGGTAAAGGGCTTGAAGCTGATCCAGATGATCGCCAGCAGCGGCAGGATCACAACAAGAGACACGCTTATCACGGTCGGAGCCAGCAATGCCCAGGCAAGACGCGCTTCGCGCTTGGCAAGAGCTCCGGTACCGTTCGGTGGGGTGGCCGAAGACATGAGAGACCTCAGAGGGTTGGGTGCAGCGGCGCGAACGCCGCTGCAGATGCCATTGAGTGGTAGCGTTACTCGACCTTGGCGAGTTCTTCGTTCATCGCCGTAACGGCTGCTGCGGCGTCAATCTCATCGTCGATATACTGACGGACGACGCGGTTGATCGCCTGGCTGTTGATTATCTTCGATGCCAGTGCCAGCTGACCCTCGGCCACGCCCCAGCGCTGCGCCACATCCAAACCGCCGACGATCTCGTCGATCATCGACTGTTCGTATAGCTCACCCAGCGGTGCCTTGCGGTCGACGCCAACGGGCAGTTCGGCCCAAGCCTCAGAGAATGCATTCGGGTTGTCCGCATTGCCGCGGCGCACCGGGAACTTACCCTCGGGCGCGATCGCCAGCGTCTGGGTATAGCCGTCATCCATCGCGAATTTCACGAATTCCATCGCCGCATCGGTGTCCGCGTCGTTGGTGATGCCAAAGTAACGGACGTCACCCCATGCTGCGCCATCGGGGTTCGACGGGCCGGACAGTTTGGTTACGATGCCGGTTTTGCTGGCCAGATCGCGCGAGGTTGGGTCGTCATTGATGGTCGGCGGAGCACTATCCCGCAGACCGGCCAGTTCATCTAGAATGAAGGGCGACCAGATGATCATCGCGGCCTTCCCGTCAAAATACAGCTCGCGCGATTGCTTCCAGAACAGCTCACCCGGAGGAGATGCCTTGGAGATCGCTTTGTAGAAATCCAAAACCTCGGTGGTTTTGGCTTCGTCCAACGGCTGGAACCCATCGGGGCCTACTGGCGACACGCCGTTGGCCAGGAAAACATGCTCGAGCACCTGGCTCATGAAGTTCTCATCAACCTTGGTGGCCGAGACAAAGCCATACATTTCTGGCGGGTTGTGCAACGCTTCCAGCGCGGCCTGAATATCGGCAAAGCTGTCGGGCGCTTCCAGACCGGCTTCGTCGAACAAGTCTTTGCGATAGACTACCATTTGGGTCCAGCCGTCGACCGGAACAGAGGCCGTTTCACCGTTGAACGCCGCCATTCCCAGCGCGCCCGGCGCAAACGTATCGGCACCCAGTTCTTCGATCACCTCAGACGCTGCTTCGGTGTCCAGAATTCCGGCTTCGGCCCAAGGCAGGGCGTATTGCAGCGGGTGGTAAACCACGTCCGGCAGGTCACCAGCAGCAAAAGCAGCGGTGGCACGGGTGCCCAGATCGGTTTCTGTAACCGGGATCACCTCAACCGTGGTACCGGTTTCGGCTTTGAACTGATCGGCCATCTCTTGTTGTTTTGCCAGACGTTCGGGCTGTTCCTCGGTGGTCCAGAAGCGGATTGTGTCTGCCTGCGCAGAAACGGCAGCCAGCACCAGCGCCAGCGATGTGCCCAGCAACAGCCGAGATGCTTTAGGTGTGAGTTTCATAGTCGGTTTCCTCCCCGGTTATGATCGTTGGATTAGGTTGATTTTTCGCGCCAGTGCCTCGGGTGTCAGCCGGGGTGGCCCGTCGGATTCGCGTGCGATAAGCACGGCATCGCTGAGTTCGCGCAGGGTTGCGGGTTCTTCGCCTCGGGTCTGGCGGATCAGTAGTGTGGCCAGTCGCTCTCCTGCGCGTCTCGAATCCACGCTGAATGTTGTCAGCCCCGGATTGACGTATTGGCATTCGGGAATGCCGTCATATCCAAGGATTGAAACGTCTTTTCCGATCTCAAGGCCAAGTTCAGCGCAAACTGGATAACACCCTAAAGCAGCCAAGTCGGTCGCAAACACCATTGCGGTTGGTGGGTGGTCCAATTTCAACAGCGACCGCGCTTCGGTAGCCCCTTCTTCGCGTGTCCGTGCACCTTCCCGGATCAATTCTGGATCATCCCGCAAGCCGGCAACTTTCAGGCCTTCAAGATACCCGTCGCGGCGCAAATGACTGTAGTTGAACTTCGGATCACTGCCGACATAACCGATACGGCTATGGCCAAAGTTGACCAATCGAACGACCGCATTTCTGATTGCTGCTTCACCCGATATGTCAAACCAAGACATATCATCCATTGGATCCGATTGGCCGTATTCCGTCCGCCCGTATAGGATAAATGGGACCTGCAATTCTGCAAGGTACTTTACCCGCGCGTCGTCCACTTCGGTCCGGGGCAAAATGAAACCATCTGCCTTGCGTTCTTCGACAAGACGTTCCAACACATTGAGCATATCTTTCCCGGACTTTGCCGTGGAAATTGTCATTGTCCAGTCCGACGCACTGGCTGCTTCGCAAGCGCCTGCCAGAAAATCCTGAAGAAACGGGTTGTGCTGGTCCGGTTCTTCGCTGTTGATGACCATCGCAATAGCGCGAACTTTTCCTGTTCGAATAGCCTGCGCGTGACTGAGCGGGCGATAGCCCATCTTCCTTGCCGTGACCTCAACTCTCTTTCGCGTGACTTCCGAGATGTCTGAATACCCGTTCAATGCGCGCGATACCGTGCTCTTTGAAAGCCCGAGATGATCCGCCAATTCGTCGAGTTTCACCCGCCGTGGCGGTGAGGCGCTCCTAGACTGAGATTGGCGGTTTTGCAGATTGGGATTCGTTGTCATCCTACTATTTGTTCGTTCCGAAACCGGTTTCGGCAACAAAAAAGTCGAAGTACCTCTCAAGTGACTTGTTTGAAACGTTATAGCGAGCGTAACGGGGCTGAGGCGTGGGCGAGAACGATCCCGAGTTTGATACGAGGGCCTATCCCAATGAGATGTGGGGAGAAGATTTTGCGGAGTTTGTCGCGATGGTGGGGGCTAGGGACAACCTGGGCACCAGTGACGCGGACCTCGCTAAAGACTTAAAAACGCAGTTCAAACTGATTGCAGCCGCTCATACTACAGGCGAGGCAGATGAGATCGATCGCGTCATAAATCACATTGCATTCATTTGGCATATGAAAAAGCAAGAGATTCATGAAGCTGGGGATGCGAATGACGAGGACCTCGGCGAGTGATGGTACAGCGTTAAGGTGGTTCACATAACATCCGTTCAGCGATGCTCGCAGCTTGTTGTACCGGAGTGTTCATCTATAGTTTGTGCGAGCTTCAGTTCTTGGCAGATACTCACAGCGTTTTTCAAGATGTCCACTCTATCCGCACAACCAGACTTTACTCCAACTTGACCCAAGCCGCATTTTTTGAAGAGCTTTGCACGCATGCGGCTACAAACTTAACGCCATTGAGGCCGTCGCGAACCGTTGGATAAACAACCGAAGCGTCAGGTGAAGTCCCGTTTCGGAAAGCTTGGATCGCCTCCGCAGCCTCCCCATAGATATTCGCGAACCCTTCCAGATACCCCTCGGGATGGCCCGGAGGAACTCTGCTCAACCTATTGGCAGGATCACCGGCCCCAGCTCCATTTCGGGTGACTAGACGCTTGGGTTCGTTGTAGGGCGTAAACCACAGATAGTTAGGATCTTCCTGAGACCACTCCAGCCCACCTTTTTCGCCATAGACTCGCAAACGAAGTGCGTTTTCATTACCAGGAGCCACCTGAGAAGACCACAGCATACCCCGCGCTCCGCCTTCGAAGCGAAGCAAGACATGCGCGTTGTCATCGACTTTGCGACCCGGCACAAAGGCCTGCAAATCCGCCGCTAGGCTTTCTGCCTTCAACCCAGTTACAAAGCACGCGATGTTGTACGCGTGGGTGCCGATGTCACCGGTTGATCCGCCTGCGCCAGAACGCTCAGGATCGGTTCGCCATTCTGCCTGTTTGAAATCCTGTTGCTCGGTCAGCCAGTCCTGCGGGTATTCAACCTGAACCACGCGTATCTTTCCAATATCGCCGTTAGAAACCAATTCACGCGCCTGCCGAACCATCGGATAGCCCGTGTAATTGTGGGTCAAAATGAATAGGGCATTCGCGCTTTCTGCTGCTTTGACCAGTTTTTTGGCATCGGCAAGAGTCGAGGTGAGTGGTTTGTCACAAATTACATGAATACCGCGTTTCAGGAACTCACGTGCGGCTGCATAGTGAACGTGATTTGGCGTGACAATTGAGACCGCTTCGATCCCAGATTTCAGCCGGGCTTCCCTGATCGCCATTTGTTTGAAGTCTTCATAGACCCGTTCGAGCCCTAATGCATGACCACTTTCTAGAGATTTCTCTGGCGTCGAAGACAAAGCACCGGCAACCAACTCGAATTTGTCGTCCAGTCGCGCGGCTATGCGGTGAACGCCGCCTATGAATGCGTCGTTTCCGCCGCCAACCATGCCAAGCCGAATGCGGCCCGAGGCTTCTTCACTGCGTCCTGTGACCATCACTCAATCCCCAGCATTTTACGATTGGCTGCTTCGTCTGCGCCACCATCAGCGAAATCATCAAAGGCTTTCTCGGTCACACGGATGATGTGATCGGACACGAACTGCGCGCCTTCACGCGCTCCATCCTCGGGGTGTTTGAGGCAGCATTCCCATTCGACAACTGCCCAGCCATCAAAGTTATTCGCCGCCATTTTTGAAAAGACCGCCCCGAAATCCACCTGGCCATCGCCAAGCGACCGGAAGCGCCCGGCACGATCGACCCAGCCTTGATACCCGGAATAAACACCCTGTCGGCCGGTCGGGTTAAACTCGGCATCTTTGACATGAAACATCCGGATCCGATCTTTGTAGATGTCGATATTGTCCAGATAGTCGAGGCATTGCAGCACGTAGTGCGACGGGTCGTACAACATGCAAGCGCGTGGGTGATTGCCTGTCCGTTCGAGAAACATCTCGTACGTCACGCCGTCGTGGAGGTCCTCACCTGGGTGAATTTCGTAACAGACGTCAACGCCGCATTCTTCGGCGTGATCCAGTATTGGCACCCAACGACGAGCAAGCTCCTCAAATGCTGATTCGATCAAGCCAGCAGGGCGCTGCGGCCAAGGATAGACATAGGGCCATGCCAATGCGCCTGAGAATGTCGCATGCGCTGAAATACCCAAATTTTTCGAAGCAGATAGTGCTTTTTTGACTTGGTCTACCGCCCATTCTTGCCGGGCTTTCGGGTTTCCTCTGACGCTTTCGGCTGCAAAACCATCAAACGCGCTGTCATAGGCCGGATGAACGGCCACAAGCTGGCCCTGAAGGTGGGTTGAAAGTTCAGTGACTTCGACGCCATTATCCTTGGCTTTGCCTTTGAAGTCATCGCAATAACTGGCGCTGGACGCGGCTTGTTCCAGGTCGAACAACCGGCCATCCCAACTGGGAACCTGAACGCCGTTGTATCCACAGTCAGCCGCCCATTTGGTGATCGCGTCCCACGAATTGAACGGCGCTTCGTCCCCTGCGAATTGCGCAAGAAACAAAGCTGGACCTTTAATTGTCTTCATAAAATTTCCTCCCCAAATCCTAAGCCTCTATGGCGGTAAATTTTCCTTCAGATAGATATCGATACGGATACGTTCCTGGGCTTTGTTGAATGGCACTTTGTCTGAAGTTGCACGCAGCAGACGGACGGCTGAACGAACAATATGCCCGGTGTCTTGCGAGATAAGAGCGTCAAATGTACCCAGCGTAAGCGCCTCTCGACTAAGCGGAGTAAGCTCATGAGCTATGATCACCAGATCTTTGCTGAGCTTGTTCTCGGAAAGAAATTGAATCAGTCCTGCATTGCCTGCTGCGGAGGAATAAATTCCAACCAGATCCGGGTAGGTTTCAAAGATCTCGGGCATCATCTTGTAAATCAGATCCGGGTCATCCCGGCCCTCGACAGACGCTACGACTTCGAGGTGCGGAAATTCTTCAGCCACTACTAGATCAAAGCCTTGACGACGCTCTAGGTGGTCACGTGCCAAACGGGATCCTGTAAGTACCAAGACCTTGCCGTCGCGATGCACAAATCGTCCCATCAGCTGAGCGGCGGTTCGCCCTGCCGAAACGTTATCAATTCCTACAAAGTGGTCTCGCTCAGAACTCGGCAAGTCAGACACCAACGCAACCACCGGAACGCCTTTGTCTCTGAGCCTTTTTACGGCGTCGCGGACAGAAGGTGTTTCGGGTCCGAAAACGGCGACTCCGTCAACCTCCAAACTGTCGACAGCATCCAGAATGTTAACGATATCCTGCGGTTCAAACGGAGCAACTTTCTTTATCGCAACGCGGGTCCGCTCGATAAATTGGTCGCGGGATTGTTCTGCGATCTGACTGCTGATTGCATCCACAAACTCGTTGTCCGTTTCCGGCAGAATAAAGAGGAAATTGTAGACACGGTTTCGTGCAAGGTTTGCTGCGGCCGTGTCGCGCACATACCCCAGCTCATCAATCGCCTTTTGTACTTTCTGTACGGTTACGGCCCGTACGCCGGGGCGCCTGTTCAAGACCCGGTCAACAGTCGCCAGGCTGACGCCCGCTACGCGCGCGATGTCATTGACGGTTGGCTTTTTCACCAATTCTAATTTTTGTTTTTGGTCTTCCACGTGTTTTTCAACCCTCAATCTCCCGCGCTAAGCCCTCAAACAACAAAGCAACAGCCTCAGCGCCGGGATCGTTATGTCCAACTAGATTTTCTTCGGGAACATAGGCAGCGCGGCCTGCCTTCGCACGTCGAATATTCGCGGTGTTGTTCGCGCCTTCGCGGGCAGCCTCGGCCGCATGCGCCAGACCAGATGGCAGTGCGGCAAGTGCCGGTGCCAGGGCGTCAATCATTGTCCTGTCACCTACCTTGGCACCCCCAACCTGGCTGACGCGATTCAGACCTTCGACCAGAGACTTCGGTACCGAAGCCCCGCTCGCAGAGGCATCTCCAGCCGCATTGAAAAAAATTGCGAGTATCACGCCGGAAGAACCACCCATTGTCTGGCTTAACTCATTGCCCAACGCCGGAAACAGTTGTGTCAGGTCAGCGAGCGGCATTCGGTCAAGGCTACCTTGCAACGCTCTAGCGGCCGTCGCCAACGTGCTTCCTGTATCGCCATCTCCGGATTTCGCGTCCAGCTCGTTCAGGTTCTTCTCGGCGTTGATGAGCAGTTCAGACAATCGGGTGATCGTCTCCCTTGTGGCGGGATTGTTCGAAGGAATTGGATCGATAGGGGTCAGGCCATCAGGCAAAGGCGCTACTTTTATCGGGTCGATGGAATTGACACCGGGCCAAGCCGCCAGATCAACAGGAGCTTCAAGTGCCGCTAAATCGTCCTGATCTACAGGCAGAATAGAAACAGAAAACCCGTGCATATCCAGCGATGTCATCATTGGAGCTGGGCCGATGATATGGTGGGCAATGCCAGTCTCGGACAAGGCGTGCGTGAGGACAGCCATTTCTAGCGGAGTTGTAGAACCTAGGTTGTTGACCAACGCCACACAATCCCCAGAGCCCACCCTTTGCTTCAGCTTTTCCACCACTGTGGACATGGCTGATACAGCATTTGAGAACTCGACTTGCTGTACACCGGGCTCGCCGTGGATGCCTAAGCCGAGCTCCGCTTTGCCGGGTGCGATCCGGTCTTCCTTTGGAGATCCCGGAACGGTACAGGTGTCCAGGCTCATACCGATGCTGACAACCTTTGCTATAGTGCTTGTTGCTGCTTTGGTAACGGTGTCTAGGTCAGCACCGCTTTCAGCGAGCGCTCCGGCGATTTTGTGCACGAACAACGTACCTGCCACGCCACGTGGTTGCGGAAGGTCGGGCAGGGCGATGTCATCATCAACAACAACCATCTCTACCTTGCGGCCCAATGCACGGGCGCGTTCAGCTGCCAGTCCAAAGTTCAACCGATCACCGGTGTAATTCTTCACGATAAGCAAGCACCCAGCCTCACCCGTAACCGCAAGAATGCCCGCCAGTACCGCCTCTACCGACGGGGAAGCAAACACTTCGCCGCACACCGCTGCTGTCAACATACCGGGGCCAACAAAACCTGCATGGGCGGGTTCGTGGCCAGATCCTCCTCCGGACACCAAGGCGACCTTCGACTTGTCCCAATCCGACCTGAAAATCACCTTGATGTGTGGGTATCCGTCCAGCCGGGTAAGTTGCCCTCCGGAGGAGGCCAGAAGGCCGTCTATCGCCTCTGTCACCAGAGTTTCTTTTGTGTTGAGGAACTGGGCCATGCTTTTGCTCCTTAATTCACTCGCGCGCCGGACGCGTCAAAATACAAAGGGTTGTGGGGGCGGATTTTTATAACTTTTCCAGATGGATAATCCTGATGGACATCAATCAAGGTCACAACCGGGTGACCGTTTAAGTCCAGGTGCAACCGCGTTTGATCCCCCAGATGCTCAGCACGCATGACACGCGCTTCACTGCCTTCGCCTTCAATGATGTTTTCCGGGCGTAGGCCAATCTGCGGGCCTTTGTGATCGCCTTCGAACAACCCGGACGGCAGGATATTTATCCGCGGCAGACCCAATCGGCTGGCTACGTAAACACTGCCCGGGTTTTCATAAATGTCCCGAGGTGTTCCGTACTGAACCAACCGGCCGTTCTCCAAAACGCCGATATGCGTCGCCATTGTCATGGCTTCGACCTGATCATGGGTCACGTAGAGCAAGGTTGACCCCAGATCGGCCTGAATCCTTTTCAACTCGACCCGCAAATCCGCCCGAAGCTTGGCGTCCAAAGAACTGAGCGGTTCATCCATCAGGAAGATTTGGGGATCACGCACCAGCGCTCGTCCAATTGAAACGCGCTGCATTTCACCGCCAGACAGTTCAGTGGCTTTGTTATCCAGTTTGTGCGGGATCTGAAGAATCTCCGAGACCTCATTAACCTTCCTGGTGATCTCGTCCTCTGGGGTCTTCAGGATCGGCGACCGTAGAGGGAAGGACAGGTTTTCCCGCACTGTCATATGCGGGTACAGCGAGTACTGCTGGAAGACCATCGCTATATCGCGCTGAGCGGGAGTGTCTATTCCAACGTCACGCCCGGCAATGTGCACAGTTCCTGAATCCAGTTTCTCGAGTCCGGATATCAATCTCAGCGTCGTTGTTTTTCCCGCGCCAGTCGGGCCCAACAACACCACAAATGCACCGTTGGGGATCGTCATCGAAATACCGTCCACCGCTTTGACGTTGCCAAATGACTTCGAGATATTCTCCAAAACGACTTCAGCCATTGCTCAGTACCTCGTCGTTCAGAGCGGACCTCAACGCGCGCCCGGTAGATTTTTCAAACAAAGTTACTGCGGGGGAGCGGAACTCCAATCCCACTGTCTCACCGGGACTGACGACCTCGCGTGCATCAATGCGAGCTTTCAGTTCTCCGTTCGGACTTTGCAATGTTACGATCTGGGTGGTTCCCAAGTATTCTGCGGCCAAGACCTTGGCCCGGTATTCGCTCCCACCCGAAAGAAAAACATGCTCGGGGCGAACGCCAAAAACCAAGTCACCTTCCGCCCCTTCCATCAATCTCGGTACGGCTTCGTCATGGCCGTTCAGTCGGACCGTTTCCGAGCCGGGTTCGACCTTTCCCTGAAACGGCAGGAAGTTCATCGAAGGAGACCCGATAAAATCCGCCACAAACATCGTAGCCGGTTTGTCGTAGATTTCCTGAGGTGTGCCAAATTGCTCGATCACAGCATTATTCATCACAACGATCTTGTCGCCCATTTGCATGGCTTCCAGCTGATCATGTGTGACGTAAACAGTGGTCGCGCCCATGCGATCATGAAGTGCGCGCAGTTCTTCGGCCATGTGTTCCCGAAACTCAGCATCCAAGGCACCAAGGGGTTCGTCCATCATGAACGCCTTGGGCTCCCGAACAATCGCGCGACCCAGCGCCACGCGCTGCCTGTCGCCGCCTGACAGTCCACCTACCGGGCTATCGAGGATGTCGTTGATCCCCAGAATTCCCGCGACTTCCTCGACCTTGGCCTTTACTGCGGGGCGCGGCATACCTTGCGATATTAGCGGGTAGCTGATGTTCTTGCGCACGTTCATGTGGGGATACAGTGCGAACATCTGGAACACGAAGGCAATGTCCCGCTCCGACGGTGGCCGCTGGCTGATCTCTTCACCGTCCAGATAGATTTCACCCGATGTTGGAAGTTCCAATCCTGCTATCATCCGCAGCGTCGTCGTCTTTCCGCAGCCGGATGGCCCGAGCAGCATGAAAAACTCACCGTCCTCAATCGTGAACGAGCTTTCGCGGACAGCCGTGAAATCGCCGAACATCTTTCTTACGTTTTTGACTACGATCTGGGCCATTTCTACTCCGGGAAATGGCTGACGATGATGAACATGACGGTTCCGATCAGCGTGACGATGAAGGAATAGGTGAAGGCCCAAAGGACAAAGGGCTGCATCAGCATGAAGACTCCCAGTGCGATAAGGATGGTTGCGACCATCTCCCACGGGCCGCGGCGGAGCCGCATCAATCCGGTTAGAAAATCGCTCATTTGCGCACGGCTCCGAATGTGATCCCACGCAGCAAATGTTTGCGCATCAGGATGGTGAAAATCATGACGGGGATCAGGAAGATCGTGGCACCTGCCGCCACAGCAGGCCAGTCCAGGCCGCCAATACCAATAATGGTCGGGATGAACGGTGGCGCAGTCTGCGCATTCGCGGATGTCAGCAGCACGGCAAACGCGTACTCATTCCAGGCGAAGATCAGGCAAAAGATAGCTGTTGAGGCTATGCCGGTTGCGGCTTGCGGCAGCACCACTTTGTAGAAGGCCTGAAATCTCGTGTAGCCATCTATGAGGGCGGCCTCTTCGTACTCTCTTGGGATTTCGTCGATGAAACCCTTCAGCAACCAAACCGCCAAGGAAATATTCACACCCGTATACAGCAGGATCATTCCCAAATGCGTGTCGCTGAGACCAAGGTTTCTGAACATCAGGAATATTGGGATGGCGACGGCGACCGGGGGCATCATCCTTGTACTGAGGATGAAAAATAGTAGGTCGTCCTTAAGCGGTACTTTAAACCTGCTGAAGGCATAGGCGGCCAGCGTGCCAAGGAAGATACTCAAGAACGTCGAGCCGAACCCGATAATAACCGAATTCATAAAGCGCTCACCGAATTTGGATGGTCCGACAATCACCATGTCGTATTGGCGCACGATCTCATCGGCCCAGTTCTGTGGCGGGTTGGCTTCCAGAAATTCCTGCGTCTGCCGCGTGCGTGTGGTGAAGAGATTGACGTAGCCTTCAAGCGTTGGGTCAAAGACAACCTTCGGCGGGTAGCTGATCGCATCGGCTGGAGACTTGAAGCCAGTTAGCAAAATCCAAACCAGCGGGATCATCGTGATCAGCGCGTAAGTAATAACCAGGAAGCCTGCGATCCACTTGGACCGGTTCGAAGGTTCGGTGACGGAAAAACTGCTCATCTCTGTTTCACCTTGTTCAGGGCTTTGACGTAGATCGACGCGAGGCCGAACACGGTGACGAAAAGGATGATCGCATAGGCTGACGCATAGCCCGTACGCCATTTCTCAAAGGCTTCGCGTTTCAGGTTGATCGAAGTGAGTTCCGTTACAGAACCGGGGCCTCCGCCGGTTAGCTGAACAACCAGGTCGAACATCTTGAAGTTCTCTATGCCGCGAAACAGCACGGCAAGCATCAGGAATGGTAGCACCATCGGGATGGTAATCGTAAAGAACTGTCGCAGCTTGCTGGCCCTGTCGATTTCAGCCGCCTCGTAGATGTAATCGGGAATGCTGCGCAGACCGGCCAGACAGATCAGCATCACGAAGGGGGTCCACATCCAGGTGTCGACAATCACGATCGCCCACGGAGCCAACGTCACGGATCCCAGCATTTCAAAGCTCGACGGGTCCTTGCCGGTAAACCAGGACACGATGTAGTTAAACAGTCCGATTTGAGGTTGATACAGGAACTTCCAAAAGTTCCCGACCACCGCCGGGGACAGCATCATTGGCAGCACGATAATCGTGGTCCAAAGATCGTTGCCCTTGAATTTCTTGTTGATCAACCACGCCAGAGTAAACCCGATCAGGACCTGGAAAAAGATCGTCCAGAACAGGAAATGCGCCGTCGCCTGCATATTTAGCCAGGTGTCCGAGTCCGTCAGGATACGCTCGTAATTCCTGAGGCCGACATCTTTGACTTCACGCCCGATCCGGTTGGCCTTGTAGTTGGTAAAGCTCAATTGGATGGTCCAGATCAAAGGAAAGATGTTGATCGCCAGCAAAAGAAAGATCGTTGGGGAGATGAATATCCAGGCGATCGCGCGGTCAGATAATCCTCGGATTTTTCGCGCAACTCGCTCGGGCGTTGCCTGTGCAACGCGATCTATTGTCCTGTCAGACATCTCTTTGCCAGTTCTTGTTGGTTTAGGACTCACGGGTGAAGGTGGAGCGGGTTTGCACCCGCTCCTGTCTGCGTCCGGACTACAGCTTGCCTTCGTCTTCGAAGACTTCCGTCCAATCTTCGATTAAAAGATCAAGCGCTTCTTGAGCTGTACCTTGGTCGGCAACCACGTAGTCGTGGATGCGTTTCTGCATTGCCAGCAGCAGTTCCGCATAGGCAGGCTCTTGCCAGAAATCCTGTACACCGCCCATTGCTTCCAGGAAGTCGCCGGCAAATGGTTGGCTGTCTACGAAACCAGGATCTTCCAGCACGGAGTTATGCGCCGAGTAGCCGCCGAGCTCCCACCATTTGGCCTGAACTTCCGGCTGTGCAAACCACTTAATGTAATCAAGTGCAGCGTCCTGTTTGTCAGAGTAGCTGACGACAGAAATACCTTGTCCGCCCAGTGTCGAACCTGCCTGATTTTGTGGTGGGTTCACGAAGAAGTCGATCTTGTCACCGCCAGTATTGGGGTCGGCATAAAGACCTGGGAAGAACGCAAACCAGTTCATAGCCATGGCGACCTGACCGGACTTAAAGGCGTCCAAGCTCTCACCCATGTAAGAGTTGGTATATCCCGGAGGTGTCGCCGTTTTGTAGAACTCCTTGTAGAATTCCAGTGCCTCAACCGCTTCGGGAGAGTTTACCGCGCCTTCCATGTCATATGAGCCCGGGGTGTTTTCGTATTTGAAGCCCCAAGGATACAGCGCTCCGGTCACACCCATGGTGATCCCTTCTGAGCCGCGCTCGGTAAAAATTGCGGCGCCATAGACTGTCTTGCCGTCGATTTCACGACCTTGGAAGAACTGCGCAATCTGCAGCAATTCTTTCTGAGACTGAGGTTCACGAAGGTCCTGACCAGTTGCTTCTTTGTATGCGGCTTGGATTTCGGCGTTTTCGAACCAGTCCTTGCGATAGAACCAGCCGTTTGCATCGCCCATCGCAGGCAGCGCGTAGTAATTTGGTGTGCCCTTAGGCCAGGTCGAGTAAGCGTAAACAGTGGCCGGTGCGAAATCGTCCATGCTGATGCCTTCAGCATCAAAGAACTCGTTCAGCTGGACATAATGACCATTCTCAGCGCCACCGCCAATCCATTGGCTGTCACCGATCAGTAGGTCGCAGAGCTTACCCCCAGAATTCAGCTCGTTCAGCATCCGGTCCGCAAAATTTGGCCAAGGAACAAATTCGAAGTTCATGGTGTGGCCGGATTCTGCTTCAAATTCTTTTGATAGCTCAACAAGCGCGTTGGCCGGGTCCCATGCAGCCCAACAGAGCGTCAGATCTTCAGCATTTGCCTTGGTAGAAAGAGTAGTAGCGGCAAGGACTATTGCGCTGGTCGAGGCCAGTTTTGTGTAAGTCATCCATTCCTCCCTTTTTGCGCCGTCAATCGAGGATGTGCGAATCGCGGCATACATCCAAGGCTATTTGAGGTACGCACCTCAAGTCCAGATATTTTTGAGGTTCGTACCTCAAAAAAATCGGAAGAGATAGCCATTTTTTCTCTTAGTTATTGATTCATATAGAAATTACTCATTGGCTTTGAGGCGAATGTACTTTCGGTGGCGAGGTATCGAATGGTCATATCGACTTAAATGGGCGCAGCCGTTATGCAGCCAACAGGCTCAGCTAACCCGCTTCTGAAGCGCTCAAATATTATTTGGTCGATACCTTTGAGAATTCGAGATAGCGTCAAACAGCGCGGACAATTCGGGACCGTGCATAACTCTTTTTGGTCAGGTGTAGACGTATGAGCAATCTCTCCATCGTCCGATTGAACCGCTACCCTATAAAAGGCTTGAGTTCCGAGCCTATGCGCACTGTGACGCTGCGAGCAGGAGATGGCATTCCGGGCGATCGTCTGTTCGGATTTGCTCGCTACAACTCCGGTTTCGACATGCAGAACCCAACGCCACTGCCGAAAGATCGTTTTGTCGTTTTGTTGAACGAGGCTGCACTGGCAGGCATTCAGACCGATTTTGAAATTGAGTCCCAGGCACTTGAGATCAATGCGAACGGAAAGATACGACGCTTTGATATGCGAGAGTCTGAAGATCGGGAGAAGGCAGCAGAGTTCCTTTCTTCAGAGATCGATTTAAAAGATCCAGAGCCGCCAAAGTTTGTCTCCTCTGCTCCTCATAGGTTTACAGATGTATCTGTCGTGTCATCGCAAATGATGAACGCGATATCCGTTTTGAATCTGCCCTCTGTGAAAAAGTTGGGCGAACAACTGAACGCAGAAATCCACCCGGCGCGCTTCCGAGCGAATATTGAGATAGACGGATTACCTTCGTTTGCTGAGCTGGATGCAGTTGGATCAGTTTTAAGATTTGGCGATGTCGAGTTGAAGATACTCTCACGTACAAAAAGGTGTGCAGCAACTGAAGTGAACCCGAAAACGGCCGAGCGTGACTTGAAAATACCGTACCTTATTCGGCAATTGATGGGCCATATGGATATGGGCGTCTACGTCGAAGTGGTTAATGGTGGAACGCTAGCTGTCGGTCAAACTGGGGAAATACTCGCTTAGACCTTGCCTCTTGCCAAAATGGCTTTTCTAACAGGCTTGCGCCATGTTCGGTCAGACGATTTTACCCAACTCTTGCTCAGTCTTTCTTTTGGCTGTCCAGGGTATCGAAGGACGTCGCGTTCGTGTTTTCTGATCCAGATACGATTGGAGGGCACTCCTATTACGGAGCCTTGACAAGATCCCTGTTTCAATAAATTTTAGCCATTAAAATATTTAGGCAGGTGGTGCTCAATGTATCTGGGCTTGGATTTGGGAACGTCAGGTCTCCGCGGGATTCTGGTAGATGACACAGGACACGTTGTCGGTGATGCCGAAGTCAGCATTTCCACTTCGACACCCAAGCCTGGCTGGTCTGAGCAGAATCCTTTGGATTGGACCAACGCTTGCGAAGAGGTTGTTGGGAAGCTTCGCGTCGGCAACCGGCAAGCGTTCTCAAAATTGCGAGGTATTGGCCTAAGCGGACACATGCACGGCGCTACACTACTGGATCCTGATGGCGAAATATTGAGGCCCTGTATTCTTTGGAATGATACTCGGTCAGCCGACGAAGCGCGGACACTAGATCAAACACCAGAGATGCGCGCAATTTCGGGAAACATCGTATTCCCGGGGTTTACGGCGCCGAAACTCGAATGGTTGCGTGCGAATGAGCCGGATGTGTTTTCGAAGGTGGGCAAAGTATTGCTGCCTAAAGATTATTTGCGGTTTTGGCTTACTGGCGAATATGTCTCAGACATGTCTGACAGCGCAGGAACATCCTGGCTGGACGTTGACACTCGGCGGTGGTCAAAAAAGGCACTAGCCATAGGTCACATGCGCGCCGAGCAGATGCCGAGCTTGGTTGAGGGCAGTGATCGGGGTGGAGAATTGAAGGTCCGTTTGAGGCAGGAGTGGGGGCTTTCGAATCCGGTTGTCGTGGCTGGAGGTGCTGGCGACAATGCTGCCGCTGCCTGCGGGATCGGGAGCATCAACGACGGCACCGGTTTTGTCTCACTCGGAACGTCCGGCGTGTTGCTTGTTGCGCGGGAAGCCTATGCTCCTGATCCGGAAACAGCCGTGCACTGTTTTTGTCATGCGGTTCCTGATCGGTGGATACAAATGGGTGTCATGCTGTCAGCAACGAACAGCATGAACTGGCTTGCTCGCAATCTTGGCGAACCCGTGGAGAGTCTCGCTTCAGCTATGCCTGAAAAACTGAATGGACCTGCAGCGATCACCTTCCTGCCATATCTGTCAGGAGAACGGACGCCGCATAACAATAGCCATATTCGAGGCGCGCTTTTGGGCGTGGACATCTCGTCGGAGCCCGCTGAGTTGACCCAGTCTGTGATGGAGGGTGTTTCTTTTGGAATGAGAGATTGTCTGGAGGCATTGAAGAGCACCGGAACCCAGCCTGACAGTCTTATGGCAGTTGGGGGAGGCGCGCGTTCTCGGTTCTGGCTGGAAACCTTGGCTACTGTTTTGCAAGTTCCACTGGATTTGCCAAAAGGCAGCGAATTCGGCGCCGCAATGGGCGCCGCACGCCTCGCAATTTGTGCTGCGACCAACGCAGAACCGACCAGAGTTATGACGCCGCCGGAAATTCAGGAACGCATCGAACCACGCAGGAATCTGATTGACGCCTACGAAAACGAATACCGGAGATATAGGCAATTCTACAAAGCGCTTGCGCCGCTGGCAGTGAGATGAAACCAGAAACGCGTAAAGCCTCCGGGATCGAAACTGCCATTCTTACCGATGGGAATATGCGTGTTTCGGTCCTGAACTATGGAGCTATCACGCGGGGTTGGTGGTACAAGGACGTGCCGCTCATCCTTGGGTTTGACGATCCAACTGCGTATCTCACCGATACGCGTTACCTGGGCGCAATTGTAGGGCGTGTTGCCAACCGGATCAGCGGCGCGAAGTTTGACTTGGAGGGCGCTAGTTTTGAACTGAACGCTAACGAGGGAAAAAACACCCTACATGGCGGCGACGATGGGCTGTCTAAGCAGTTTTGGGACCTCAATCAGATTGCACAGAATGAAGTCTTTCTGAGCTATGTTTCTCGCGACGGGGAGGCCGGCTTTCCAGGGGAGATCAGCTTCGAGGTCAGGATCTGCCTAAAGGGTCCACGCTTGGTCTATTCAATAACTGCACAGCCTGACCGGCCGACGCCGATAAGCATTGCGCAACATAACTATTACACTTTGGGTGCCGCAGAAACTGTAGACGAGCATAAGCTGAAACTCGCTTCAAATCGGTATCTCGAAATCGACGATCAGGGTATCCCGTCGGGCAGGGTGCTTGCAGCCAATGACAACTTGTTGGATTTTTCAACGCCCAAAACAATTGGAAGTGCTTCCGAAGGGATCGATCACTATTTTTGCTTTGATCATGATCGCGACCCAAAATCTCCGGTGGTGGAACTCACTTCACACTCAGGCCTTGCGTTGACCGTCTACTCGGACCAACCCGGAGCACAGGTTTATTCTGGCTATGAGCTGACAAAACCGCGTCGCGCGTCGCGTGGTGTGTGTATCGAGCCATCGGGTTATCCCAACGCACCGAATATTTCGTCGTTTCCCTCGATCATCTATACTCCGGAGAATCCGTATCGGCAGGAACTTATTCTAGAAGTTTCTGAGGAATGACATGAAAGCAGTTTCGCTATTCTTGGCTTTCGGATTAGTAATCTCTGTTGTGGGTAGCGCGCGTGCCCAATCGCTTGGTCCTTTGCCGGAGTTCCTCGAACCCGGCTTTGCAAGTGCTGAGCTGGGGCGTTTGCTGTTCTATGACCCGATCTTGTCTGGCAACAAGAATATCAGCTGCGCAACCTGTCATCATCCCAGGCTTGGCACGTCCGACGGTGTTTCCCTTGGTATCGGGGAAGGGGGAATTGGGTTGGGTCCAGAGCGGACATTGGACCCAGGGAATACCCCGGAACAACGTATTCCTCGAAACTCACCAGGGCTTTGGAACCTCGGAGCCACTGAGTTCACGACGTTTTTCCATGATGGGCGACTGGAGGCAGACCCAACGCAACCTGATGGTATCAGAACCCCGTTGGGTACTCATATGCGGTCTGGTTTCAATTCAGCGCTGGCCGCACAGGCCATGTTCCCGGTTTTGTCGCCAGACGAAATGGCGGGTCACTATTCTGAGAATGACGTGAGCAAAGCGGTTCGTCTCGGATTTCTAACACAGAAAGGCGGTGCGTGGGATCTGATTGCAGAACGTGTTGCAGCCATTCCAGAGTACGAGCAGAGGTTTGAGGACTTAGCGCCGGATAATGGAATTACGTTCACGGCAATTGCCAACGTAATCGCGGACTTTATCGCATTCGAGTGGCGTGCAGATGACAGCCTGTTTGATCGCGCAATGCGAGGTGAGGCCGCGCTTTCAGAAGAAGCCGAGATTGGGATGGGCTTGTTTTATGGAAAAGCCGGATGCAGCAATTGCCACTCGGGCTGGTTCCAGACCGATCACGAGTTTCATTCGATTGCAATGCCGCAGATCGGCCCGGGAAAGGCGGCGCGATTTGAAAACCATGTCAGGGACGACGGGCGTCTTCGCGTGACCGGTGATCCCGACGACGCGTTTGCTTTCCGCACGCCATCTTTGCGCAACGTGACATTGACAGCTCCGTACGGACATAACGGAGCTTTTGCCGAACTTGAGGACATCGTGCGGCATCATCTGGACGCGGTTTCGTCGTTAAAAAACTACTCGATCGAGTTGGCCGCATTGCCGGACTTCCAGGGCTCCAAAGATCAAAGGGCAATGTCGGACAATCAGCACGTGGAGGCGATTGCCCAAAGCAACAGCTTATCGAGTGTTATCCTAACGGATCAGGAAATCGACGCTCTTCTCAGATTTCTGGCAAGCCTTGAAGACCCGGCAGAGCGGCTAGGTGTGCCTGACCAGGTTCCAAGCGGGTTACCGGTTGAAAAGTAATCAGCGGTGAAGACGTATGATTTGGTTGGGCGGATAGTCCAACCACTCGCCTTTCGACCCATTCGGCCAAATCATACGAACCTGCACCTGGTCCTCACTCCCAAGCCCAAAATGCTGAAACCCAGCGATACCACCAGCGTGACCGCCGCCGATTGTTAGCTCGCGGGTCTGAACACCCAGCGAGGTTTTGACTTCAATAAATCCACCAATTGCTGCGTGATTGGTTTGATCCTGAGTGACATCCAGCAATAGCCAGTTGCCACCCTGAGAAGTGTTCTGGCTGACTTCGAGCTCAGAACCTCGGTTGACGACCACCAGATCCAGCTTCCCATCGTTGTTCAGGTCAGCAAGCGCCGCGCCACGAGACTTAGCCATCGAGGCAGCACCGGCATCTGCTGCAGCTTCAATAAACTGACCGTCGGGATTCTGTAGTAGTAGGTTATTGGGGTCGTTCAGAGCCGCATCGGGCATCTGTTCTACGTTTCCCTTGGCCACGAATATATCGTCCCGGCCGTCGTTGTTGACGTCGCCAAACTGTGCGTGCCACCCGGTGGATGGCCTTCCGTCTCCACCGTTATGCGGTCTATGAGCGGTCGTACCCTTTTCGTAAGTTGCATCGCGCCAGGTCGGGCCGTTTGTCACTGGGTCAAAAATCTGGAGTTTCTGGTCACCCATCGAGGTCAGATAAACCTCTGGAAAACCGTCTCCTGTAAGGTCGCGAGAGGCGATCCCCATTCCCCAGATCGAAAATGGAAGCCAGCCGTCGTCTTCCGAGTATTGCCGAGGCTCAGGCTCCATTGCCCATAACTGCTCGTGACCGCCGCGAACATAGTAGTGACGGTCGTTGCTGACGCGAAGATCAGCGCGGCCAGTTCGGGCCCAGTCCGAAAACAAAATAGAAAGTGAGCAGTAGCCGGGCTCAAGATGCAGTGGCTCGTGATACAAGTTGCCTTCTGGGCGGTACAGAAGGGTTGGTCCGCAGGATTCAAAAGGACCTTCGGGATCAAACCGATCAACATAGGTGCCAAACGCCAAGGTCGGTAAAGTTTGCCCGCTTTCCCATGTTGCCGAGAAACCTGTGGTCCAGTGATCCTCGGACTGAAAGCCGAGTTCAGTGAAAGGGCTGAATTGGCAGTCGGGATGGCCCCGAAGAAGCAGGTCTGGGCCAACACGCAAAATCGCCAGATCCATTACGCCGTCGCTATCAACGTCGAGAGGGTAGGCGCCGGTAACACCGGTCACAGAAAGAACTTCAGGCGTCTCTGCCTGAAATGATATCTGTTGCTTCGAGGTATTGATGAACAGTTGAGACCGGTTGGAACCGCCAGCCAAAAAGAGTTCTGGCAGAGAGTCCCCATTGCAATCGAAAACGGCCACACCACCGCCGACAAAATGCTCCCACCCGCCATCATAGACGTGTTTTGGCACATCCACCTTTTTAAATTCAGGAGTATCAGCGCCCGCATTCGCAACTGTGGCCAAAGCCGCAATTATCGCAAACTCATGGCGCATTCGACGTCAGCTCCTTGACCTTTAGAATCGAGACTTGTTCAATTCCATAGGCTGCTGCCCCTTTGGCCCACATCATGTCGCCCCAGTGATGAACTTTGATCTGGGGCAAAGGTGCATCGACATTCACAACGCCGTTCCGAATGCGGGTCATAACTTCGCTGGAACACAAATGTTCAAAGCTCATTTGTGCCCCCGAGACGATAATGCACTCTGGGTCAAACAAGTTGATCAGGTTGGAAATTCCGAGGCCAAACATCTGACCTGCGCGGGCAAGCACCGACGAAGCTCTGTCGTCGCCTGAGTTGGCGCGGTCATGTATTTCGGAAACGGAGTCCATGTCGTTGGTATGACCGGTGACTGTCATCTCACGGAGCAGGGCATAGTCACCCACATAGGCTTCAAGACAACCGCGTTGACCGCATTGGCAAAGGGCCCCGTCAAGCTGAACTTTGGTGTGCCCAAACTCAGCGCCACAGCCTCGTTCTCCACGGTATAGTTTGCCGTCCAATACGATGCCAAGGCCAACACCGTGTTCGATCGTAACGACGAGGAAGTTCTCTAAACCCTTGCCCAAGCCAAAAAGCTGTTCGGCCTTGGCGACAAGATTGGCATCGTTGTCAACGAATGCGGGGCAGGGCAGTTTATCTGAAAGCAAGTGGCTGAAGTCAATATTTCTCTCGGTAATCGAAGAAGACCAGTGGACAAAATTCTTGTTTGCATCGACCAGTCCAGCCACCCCGATAGAAACACCTGCCAAATGTGCGACGGAACGGTCGATCTGACTGCAGGTTTCTTCAAGAGCTTCGCGGATCGCCGATACAAATTTTTGCGGCGACATTCTGGCTTGATCCAGAGCATATTTATGGGATGCGACTTCGTTACCTTCAAAGTCGACCAAGATAACTGAGATTACTTGCCGAGCTACTTTGAGGCCGGCCACAAGGTGCATCTGGCCGTCCAATTGCAGCAATACTCTGGGTCTGCCTCTCTTCCCCGACATTGACTGTGCTTGGCTTTCAGTCTCTTTGACCAGCCCGGCCGAGATGAGATCAGCCGTGGCGGCGGTGACAGTCGCAGGGCTGGTTTGCAAGGCTGATGCAATATCGATCCGCGAGACGGACCCCTTGGCTCTGATGTGCTCCAATACCCGTAAGCGGGTCGTATTTCTTTGTTCCAAAGAAACCGGAGAGGCTTTGCTTTTCAGCATTTTGTCCTCGCGAATCTTGCTGTTGGTCCAATCTATTTGAATTTGACTACCTCTTGTAGAGTAAATATTTTACCGGCTGAAATAAATATGGTATTCAAAATTGTGAGAGCCGCGAATCGAAATGCGATGGCTCGGCAAATGGGAGGAAATCATGAAGAGAATTCTCAGCTTTTCGGCCGTGGCCACTTTGTTGGCTTCGACCGCATTCGCAGAGCCAGTGATTGGCGTAAGCTGGTCGAACTTTCAGGAAGAGCGCTGGAAAACGGACGAGGCGGCCATCAAGTCAGCGCTTGAAGCCGGGGGTGCGGAGTATATTTCGGCGGATGCCCAATCATCGTCGGCAAAGCAGCTATCGGACATTGAAAGCCTGATCGCCCAAGGCGTGGACGCGCTGATTATTCTGGCACAGGACGCGCAGGCTATCGGGCCAGCGGTTCAAGCTGCGGCGGACGAAGATATCCCTGTGATTGCCTATGACCGCCTGATCGAAGACGACCGAGCATTTTATCTGACCTTCGACAATGTCGAAGTCGGCAGAATGCAGGCCCGCGCTGTATTTGAGGCCATGCCGAAGGGCAATTATGTCATGATCAAAGGCTCTCCCACGGATCCAAATGCGGACTTCCTGCGGGGTGGTCAGCAAGAGATCATCGGCGCAGCCGTCGACAGCGGTGACATCGTAATCGTTGGTGAGGCTTATACGGATGGTTGGTTGCCCGCGAACGCGCAGCGGAACATGGAACAAATCCTGACCGCGAACGAGAACAACGTGGATGCAGTCGTTGCGTCGAATGACGGTACTGCAGGCGGTGTTGTTGCCGCGCTGACCGCACAAGGCATGGAAGGCATTCCGGTTTCCGGTCAGGACGGCGATCACGCAGCATTGAACCGTGTCGCACTGGGAACGCAGACGGTTTCGGTTTGGAAGGATGCTCGCGAACTTGGAAAGGCCGCTGGCGAAATCGCGGTCGCGCTGAGCGGTGGGACAAGCCCTGCTGATGTCGAAGGCGCAGTTAGCTGGACATCCCCTGGCGGCACCGAGATGAACTCGGTCTTCCTCTCGCCCGTTCCGATCACCAAGGACAACCTGTCCGTTGTCGTGGACGCTGGGTGGATCCCATTGGAAGATCTGTGCCAGGGCGTTGAAAACGGACCTGCGCCTTGTAACTAAACCACTCAGCCCTGGGCCCTTTAGTCCGGGCCTGGGGCAAATGCTGAATATGAAAGATCGGAAATGACCGAAACTTCGTCTCAGCCGGTACCTGAAAAAGCGAAACCCAGCCTATTCCAGCAACTGGAACTGGATATGCGACTTTTGGGAATGATCGGCGCGTTTGTCATCCTGTGTATCGGGTTCAACATCTTCACAGATGGGCGCTTCCTGACGCCTCGTAACCTGTTCAACCTGTCCATCCAGACGGTTTCGGTCGCCATTATGGCATGCGGGATGGTATTTATTATCGTCACGCGGCACATCGACCTGTCGGTTGGTGCACTGCTGGCAACAACTTCGGCCGTGATGGCGATGACGCAAACCGAGCTTTTGCCGCAGGTACTTGGGATGGGTTTGAACAACCCAGCAACCTGGGCGATCACAATTGTCGTTGGGCTATTTGTAGGCACGCTGATTGGTGCGTTTCATGGCTGGATGGTTGGCTACCTGACGATACCGGCCTTCATTGTCACGCTTGGTGGATTTCTGGTTTGGCGAAACGTGGCGTGGTATTTGACCAGCGGCCAGACGATTGGTCCTCTGGATAGTACATTCCTGATGTTTGGCGGGACCAACGGTACGTTGGGAACGACGACAAGCTGGCTGTTTGGGCTTTTCGCTACTGCGGTTGCCATCTGGGTTTTGTGGAGTGGCCGACGCGCAAAAGCGGCACATGGCTTCCCTGTAAAACCTGTTTGGGCCGAGGCCACTCTGGCCGGGATAATCGCAATTGCCATCCTTGGGTACGTTTACATCGTAAACAGTTACGCCATTCCGACGCGCCGGCTGCAACGCATGTTCGAAGCGCGCGGAGAGACAATGCCAGAGGGGCTGGTCGTCGGATACGGCATACCGATTTCTGTACTCATCCTAATCATCGTGGCCGTTACGCTGACAATTGTGGCGCTGAAAACCAAGTTTGGTCGGTACATCTTTGCCACTGGCGGAAACCCGGATGCGGCAGAGCTTTCTGGCGTCAATACACGGCTGCTGACCGTGAAGATTTTTGCGCTTATGGGCTTCCTGTGCGCCGTTTCTGCTGTGGTCGCCTCGGCACGCCTTGCAAATCACTCAAACGACATTGGCACACTGGATGAGCTGCGCGTCATCGCCGCTGCAGTGATCGGAGGAACCGCATTGTCTGGTGGCATCGGCACCATATACGGCGCGATCCTTGGCGCATTGATCATGCAGGCGCTGCAATCGGGCATGGCAATGGTTGGCGTGGACGCCCCGTTTCAGAACATCGTCGTCGGCAGCGTCCTCGTGTTGGCCGTCTATATCGACATCGTTTACCGCAAGCGACTGGGGGCCAAGTGATGCAAGCTCAGGATACTCAGAAAAGACTTTCCGGCACTGGGCGCGGTTCAGGCGCGCCGCCATTGGTCGAGATGCGCGACATTTCGATTTCTTTCGGTGGGATCAAGGCCGTCGACCATGTGTCGGTCGATCTCTATCCGGGTGAAGTCGTTGGTTTGCTCGGCCATAACGGGGCCGGGAAGTCCACTCTGATCAAGGTTCTGTCCGGCGCCTATCAGATGGATCACGGTGAGATCCTGATTGATGGCAAGCCAGTCGAGATTGGCAATCCCCGTGACGCCCGGGCGAATAACATCGAAACGATATATCAGACGCTCGCCTTGGCCGACAATTTGGACGCGACTTCGAACCTTTTCCTGGGGCGCGAGATGACGACGCCATTCGGGTTGGTCAACGACGCAGCCATGGAGGCCGAATGCCGAAAGATAATGGCGCAGCTCAATCCGAACTTTCAGAAGTTCAATGAACCGGTCTCCGCCTTGTCGGGTGGGCAAAGGCAATCAGTGGCGATCGCTCGGGCTGTCTACTTCAACGCACGTATTCTGATCATGGACGAGCCGACAGCGGCACTTGGGCCACATGAAACGCAGATGGTGGCGGATCTGATTCACCAACTTAAGGCACAAGGCATCGGGATATTTCTGATCGATCACGATGTGCATGCCGTTATGGAGTTGTGTGACCGCGCCTCGGTCATGAAGAACGGGAAATTGGTCGGGACGGTCGATATCGCAGACGTCACTGACGACGATCTTTTGTCGATGATCATTCTCGGCAAACAGCCAGCACAAAAAGCACAGTAGGGGGCAGAAATGCCAAGTGGATTTTTTGAAGGGATCGAAAAGATCCGGTTTGAAGGCGCGGACAGCGACAACCCGCTGGCATTCCACCATTATAATCCGGACGAGATTGTCATGGGAATGCGCATGGAGGACCATCTGCGGTTTGCTGTGGCCTGGTGGCATTCATTCGCGTGGGAGGGCGGAGACCCCTTTGGTGGACCTACGTTCGAACGCCCATGGTATCCTCAGGACGATATGGGCCGGGCCCGCCAGAAGGCAGATATTGCATTCGAATTGTTTGAGCTTTTGGGGCAGCCATTCTTTTGCTGGCACGACGCTGATATCCGGCCCGAACAGGGAAACTTTGCCGATAACCTGCGCACATTGGAAGAAATCACTGATTATATCGGTGAAAAGATGCAAGTTTCTGGCACCAAACTGCTTTGGGGTACGGCCAATATGTTCAGTCATCGTCGCTGGATGTCTGGCGCCAGTACCAATCCTGATCCCGACGTTTTTGCGTTCGCTGCAGCGACAGTGAAATCCTGCATGGATGCAACTCACAAACTAGGCGGTGAAAACTATGTTCTGTGGGGTGGTCGTGAGGGCTACGAAACCCTTCTGAACACGGACCTGAGAACTGAATTGGACCACATGGGTCGTTTTCTGAACATGGTCGTAGAGTACAAACACAAGATCGGGTTCAAAGGCACCATTCTGGTGGAGCCGAAACCTCAGGAGCCTTCCAAGCACCAATACGACTATGACGCAGCTACTTGCATCGGTTTTCTTCGGAAGTACGGGTTGGAGAATGAAGTGAAGCTGAATCTCGAGCAGGGCCACGCGATCCTTGCCGGGCATAGCTTTGAGCATGAAATTGCGGTTGCGGCTGCTGAGGGGATGCTGGGTTCGATTGATATGAACCGCAACGACTACCAATCCGGATGGGATACAGACCAGTTCCCGAACAACACACCGGAAGTTGCCCTGGCTTACTATTACATCCTTAAAGCTGGTGGTTTTACCACCGGCGGCACAAATTTCGACGCCAAAATTCGCCGGCAATCGATTGACGCTGTCGATCTGGTGGCGGCTCATATCGGCGGAATGGACATATGCGCACGCGGTTTGAAGGCAGCGGCTGCTATGATTGCGGATGGGGGTTTGGAAAGCGCGCTTTCGCAACGGTATTCCGGTTGGAAGTCTCCCAAAGCGAAGTCCCTGTTAAGCAGTAGCCTGGATGAAATTTCCGCTCGTGTTTTAAATGACGGAATAAACCCAGAGCCGCAATCTGGACGCCAGGAAATACTAGAGAATTATGTGAACAGATTTGTCTAACTGCCAAACTTGGGTGTTTTACACTGTTGTCAATAGTCACGCCAAGCCGCCCTTGGTGCTGAGAACACTAAGGGAGGTTTTGTTCATAACCCGTCCATAAAGACAAAACCTTTCCTTGATCTGGTCAAACGGCCGCAATTCTTTTTGGGTCACAAATGCTTGACGTTTAGGTCAGAAATGAATGACGTGCTTGACCAATTTAATGAGGTTTTGGCCGTCGATTAAGTCAAATATCGGTGACGTTCCACACGGTGGTTGCGGTAGCGCGCCATTCAAGACTCTGTCCGGTGATGACCGCAGTGCGGATTTTGCGGCCATCCGCATTATCAATGCATAGGATCGAAGTCAGCCCAAAGCAGACACTGCCCTTTCGCTCATCGGCTGTTTTTAGTCGTTCGCCGCGCCGGGGGCCAATGTCCGCTATGGAATTGGTCAGCCATGAAATCGGGCAAGCCCTATTAAACATGCCCATAGTAGTCTCGGGCAGCAACTGCCGAGTAGGCATAATGCAGCAAGGTCCCCCAATCGAAGATCGGCAGGCCCACTTCGCGCTGTGCTGCACGAGAAAACGGTTGCATCCCTGTGCTTTCATAGACGATGGCGCCGACGTTCGGATAACTTGCCACGAGTGCTTTGGTTGCCTCGACCATCTGACGTTCTGCGGTCTCAAAGTTTGCGAGAGGAGCGTCTGGACGTTTTTCCGGATCCCAAAGTTTGTCGAACTCGGTCACTCCCAGCTCGTCCTGGCGCCCCCAATTATCAGGTTGGAATTCGGATCAATACCGACGGCTTCGAGGTGGCGATCTGTCAGGAAGCGGCGTTGAGCAGACAGGATTGCCAGCTTCTTGGTGCTGCCTATGAGGGTCTGGGCAAATGGCACCTGTAGCAAGCTGGACGTGAACACCGGCACGCTTACGGCGGTGGCAACATCCTGCTGGAAATAGGCAAAGTACCCACATTCCGCGGCAATGGCGCGGCATCCGTATCTTTCCAACCGCTTTGCGGATGCAATGATCGGCGCGCGAACTGGTGTCTTGTCCTGGTCCCAAACCAAGGTCTTGTTGCTGACGTCCGTGGCGATGTCATACTGGATCGGAAAGGGAAACGCGCTGGGGTTACACACGTCACCGGGAAATCCCGGATAGGCATCGTCCAGTAGCATGACGCCCAGACCCATTCCATAGCCCAAATGGTTCTGGCGCACGCGGATATCTTTGATGCCGGGGTCACGGGGTGCAAAAAACATTTTGTTGGACCTTTTCCTGGCAAGACGTTTAGGCGGGCCAAGATACGGCCGACCCGCCCCAGTCTGATCAGCTGTTGCGCTTGAGGAAATCGACCAGCAGGGCCGAGATCTTCTCAGGCTGGTCTTCCATCGAAAAGTGGCCGCAGTCCTCGAGCACATGCAGTTTCGAGCCGGGGATGGCGTCGTTCAGCTTGTGGGCCCACGCGACCACCTGCCAGGCGTCATCGGCGCCCCAGATCAATTGGACCGGACGCTCACCGAGCTCGGCGTAGCGCGGTGCGACCTCATCGGTGTGCTTGGGGTCGTAGTGCATAACCTGATGCTGAAATAAACTGCCCTGGCCTACGGGACCACAGATGAAATCGAGGTAGGTTTCCATCGAGGTTTCGGCGAGACGTTTCTTGTTCTGTACTGTCGAATACAGCCGATCCGGAAAATGCTCACGGTGTTCTGCATCCGGCGCCTTGATCAGCTTCTCAAGGCCCGCTTGCATCTGTTCATGGGTGCGCTTCGAGGGCCAGCTGTCATAGCTCACCACGTCGATCATGGTCAGCGTGCGGACACGCTCAGGGGATTGGATGCCGAACCGCTGGGCGACACCACCACCGATGTCATGGGCGATGACATGCAGGTTATCCAGCCCCCAGATGTCGAGCAGCCCTTCAAGGATCGGAACCTGCCCGGTGACCGAGGTGTCGATGTTCGGGTCGCGTGGACGTTCCGACAGACCATACCCGAGCAGGTCGAATACATGCACCTTGTATCCGGCCTCGACCAGCGAAGGCAGGATGTTGCGCCAGATCCAGGACGAGGACGGAGTGCCGTGGATGAGGACCACGGGTTCGCCTTCACCATGCACGCCGTGGGCGATGCGGTTTCCGTTTATCACACAGTGTCGGTCCACAAGTTGGATCATGATTTTTCTCCTGCTGACGGCCAGTACCTTTTCTGGTGCGCAGGTCCATATTGCTCGGCCGGGCAACAGCAAGGCACCAACATTATCGTCTACCGAAAAGGATCCCCACGGCTCACCTACGCAGAATGCGTCAATCCCACCGCTGGCGAGAGCTTGCGCTATCAGTGGCGGCGGGACGGTGCGGATTTCGACCTTTTTTGAAGCTAGACCCGTTCCGGCAACCCAATAGCGCAGCAGTTCAACATGCATCGCAAACGGAAATGGAACGCCAAAGACAAGAATATCACCAGCGGCTTGCGCCAATGTGTCCCCGGCGGCTTGGGCGTCTGAAAAATCGAACTCATACCCCATATCCGCCAGTCGCTTGGCCAGTTTGGTGCCGACACCGATGACATTACCATTCAGGGACAGGACAGACACGGCGGAAAGCGGTGTTGCGATACCGCCCAAACCCAAAGCCATCGCCACGGGCACCGGAGACAACAGATGTGCTGCGTCGACATGGCCGAAGGCCAGCATATCCCGCAACGATGACCACGATGGTGCAGGGCGCAGATCCAAAGAGATCCCTTCTGCATGGTCAAACCCCATCTCGCGCGCGACAATCAGCGGGGCTGCGTCCACCAAAGGCATGTAAGCGACGGGCAGCGTTACCGTCCTCATGAGAGCAACCCCGACGCTGTCACCAAGGCCTCGGCCACGTCTGCAACGCGCAGGTTCTGGTTCATCGCAGTTTTGCGCAGCAAGGCATAGGCCTCGTCCTCTTGAATGCCTTTCGCCTTCATCAGCAGGCCCTTGGCGCGGTCAATCAGCTTGCGCTCTTCCAGAGCACGGCGGGTTTCGGCCAGTTCGGTTCGCATCTGACGTAGCACCTGAAACCGGGCGATGGCGGTATCGATCACAGGTTTGATGCGCTCGGTTTGCAAACCATCAACCACATAGGCCGACACTCCTGCCTCAACGGCGGCTTTTGCCAAATCACCCGCCGCGCCCGAGACGAACATGGCCACTGGTCGGTCCAGTGGACCAGACGCAACTGTCAACTCCTCCAGCATATCCCGCGATGGATTGTCTATGTCGATTAGAACGATGTCTGGGCTATGCATTGCAATTTTTCTTGCCAGCCCGGAGACATTGCCGATCACAAAAACGTCTACGTCTCCAGACTCCTTTAAGGCATCCACGATTGCAAACGCACGTTCTTGATTCCGTTCAACGACAACAACAGTGAGGTGTTGTTTCATAGGCACCTAAGTGAGCCCAAGCTTCATCGATCGCAATTCAAAGGCCACTAAGTATTTCAACAGGCCACCAGCATGCCTATTTTATCATCTTATTTTTAAGTGCCGCGGAATGTCTGCACAGTTTTTCTACATGCCATCAAGGGAATCGGCATTGAACACTGGCATGGCGCATTGGATCGAATCTTTGGCTTTCGATAGGGCCACTCTCTGGATCGTTGAGATCGAGAAGCGCTTCCACAGATGATGCGCAGTCGAAGGTCCGCTTTGAAAGCCGGAACCAAGTCACTCCACTATCGCTGCGAAAGTCCGCTTGCGTCAGGCCTGCTAGGGTCGCCGTCGCGATCCGCCATCAGCCGCCATTCGAGCAACCGCAGCGAATTCACGCAAAGTCCGTGGTGTGTGAATTCGTTGGCATTATAATTATTCGCTTGCAGCGAATGACCGCAAAGTGGGTTGCGACCGCAGCATCTTCACCGGCTGGTGAACGGCAGCTCTGGGCCGGTTCAACCCAACCGTTTCTTGAATCTTAGAGTGGCCGCCAACAATCCGAACACCGCAAATCCGATCATCCAGAGAATTCCCCAGCGCAACTCGTAAAGCGACGCGTCACGCAGGACCACGCCGCGGATCATATCCATGAAATGGGTTGCGGGCAGGACCTGAGCAATCATCTGGACAGGTTGCGGCATGCCGTCGAAGGGAAACATGAAACCGGACATCAGGATTGAGGGTAGCAGGACAAATATGGTCATCTGCATCGACTGCAATTGGTTCTGCGCAAGCGTGGAAATCACCAGCCCAAGCGACAGGCTGGCGATGATGAACAACAAGGTCACTACAAGCAAAGTGCCCAATCCGCCGTTTATCGGGACATCGAACAGGATGTGCCCGAGGCCCAGGATGATTCCGACCTGTATCAGGCCCAGAAAGATGTAGGGGATGATCTTGCCGATCATCAGTTCGACCGATTTGATCGGGGTGTTGATCAGCATCTCCATATTGCCCCGCTCGCGTTCGCGGACGATGGCGGCTGAGGTGAACAGGATCATCGTCATGGTTAGGATCACACCGACAAGACCCGGCACGATATTGACCGCAGACCGCTGTTCGGGATTGAAGTATAGCGTTACCTCGAAAGTGGGCACTTGCCGGTTTGGTGGCTGCTTCAGAAGTTCTGTCAGGGGCATTGTTCGAAGGGACTTGATCGCGCTGGCAACCATCGTGTCCGAGCCATCTACAATCCAATGGGCAACGGGCCGACTGCTGGTCTGGTCTGTGGCGTTGGGTAGACCCAGCCCGACGGACGGACTGCGGGCAAGCCGCTGGCTCACGTCCGGGGGGATGATCAGCGCGGCCCGCACGCGGGATTCGGTGATCGCGCGCTCGGCCTCCTGTGGAGTGGTCAGCTCTTCGGTGATGGTAACAACCTGTGTGGCTTGAACGATCTGTGCCAGCGTACGCGACAGCTCGGTTCTGGATTCATCCACCAGCGCCACGGGCACGTGCCGAAGGTTGGTGTTGATCGCATAGCCAAACAGCAGCAGTTGGATCAGCGGGATCATGATGACCATGGCGAACGTCATCCGGTCTCGTCGCAGTTGCAGCAGTTCTTTCTTCAGCACAGCAGCGATGCGGCGTGGCGAGATCACTGTTCTGGCCCCCTTGTGGCGCTGACGAACACGTCTTCCAGATTTGGTCGCTGCGGGGTCAAGGACAGGTCGGGAAACGCAGCAAGTTGGCCGCGCAACATGTCCACCGGCTGAGGTTCGGACTTGTCCACCAGCACACGCAGCCGTGACCCGACTTGCGCAGTCGACAGGATCTTGGGCTGGCCATCCAACGCGTGTTTGACCTTGCGCAGGTCCGGTCCTTCAACCTCGACAACATCAGCCTGCAGATCATCCATAAGCTGGCGCGGAGACCCGTCTGCCTTTTTGACACCGTGTTGTAGGATTGCCAGTCGGTGACAGCGCTCGGCCTCGTCCATGAAATGGGTCGACACGATCATTGTTGCACCCTGATCTACGAGATCAAACAGCTGCTCCCAAAACGTTCGACGGGTTTCGGGATCTACAGCCGAGGTCGGTTCGTCCAGAAACAGCAGTTTCGGCCGGTGCAGGACCGTCGCCGCAAGGGCGAGTTTTTGTCGTTGTCCGCCGCTCATGCTGCCACTGAGCTGATGCACGTTAGCCGTCAGGTCGTAAGTATGAAGCAGCTCGTCGATCCGGCCTCCCGCCGACTTCGCTGGAATGCCATAGATATCCGCCGCGAACCGGAGGTTTTCCAGCACTGTCAGGTCGCGGTAGTACGAGAAGATTTGAGTCATATACCCGATCTCGTTCTTTAGCGGCTCAGCCGCTTCGGGCATCGATCGACCCAAAACCGAGATCGCTCCACTGCTGGGGGTCAGCAGGCCGGTCAACATGCGCATGGTCGTTGTCTTGCCGCAGCCGTTGGGGCCGAGAAACCCGTAAATCTGGCCCGTTCTGATCTCTAGGTCAAGATTGTTAACGGCGGTGTTTTCTCCGAACCGGCGGGTCAGACCATGCGTCGAGACGACGATATCACTCATGGCATGGGGACCTGCACGGGTACTCCGGCGGGCAGGTCCGGGGATGCGGTGGGCAGGTCAATCTCAGCCAAATAGACAAGCCGGGTTCGGTCGTCCTTGTTCAGCCCGTAATAGGGGGTGAAGGACGAGTCGTCGCTGATCCACCGGATCACGCCATCTAACGGATCGGCCAGCCCGTCAACGCGCACTTCCAGCGTATCGCCGGGTCTCAGATTGACGCGATGTGGCTCGGGAACGTAGACGCGCGCATAGGGGATTCGACCTGTGACCATCACGGCCACCGGGCTACCGGATGTTACTCGTTCACCCAAATTCCATGGCAGGGAATCCAGCACGCCGTCTCGGGTGGCAGTAACCGTCAAGTCGTCCAGTACGGTTTGCTCGGCGGAAACCAACGCTTCGGCGGCTCTTACGTTGGCTTCGGCAACCGCCAGGTCTTCGGGTCTGGTGCCGTTCTGCAGCTCTTTCAGCGATTGCTGAGCGCTGGCCAGCTCAGCCCGCGCGGAATCGCGCAGGGCCAGATCATTTGCCACCTGGGCCTCGGTCACGACCGAGTTCTCGACCAGTCTGGCATTTCGGTCATAGATGGCCTCGGCGTCGGCAAGACGTGCAACAGCGCCTGCGACTTTGGCTTCGGCTATCGCAATCTCCTCCTCACGCGGCCCCACCTGCAGTTTCAGAAGCGTGGCCTGCGCCTTTTCCAGCTCAGCCTGCGCCAGTGCCAGCTTTGCGCTTTGCAGGGTGGGGTCAAGCTGAACCAGCATGTCGCCTGCCTTGACCACAGCTCCCTCTGCAACCGGTAAATCGACCACGATTTCGCTGGCCGTCGCGGTCAACGCCACCCGTTCGCGCGCCAATACACCCAAAGCAACGCTGGTATCGGACCCGGAGCACCGGTCCAGAAAGGCGGGCAGTATAGCCGCCAGTATCAAGGGTATCGGGATCATCAGATTCAACAGTGTTTCCCTCCGGTGCTTGGCCTTTGAACGCGCTGGATAATAGTCAAAGCATACAATCAGGAAATCTGATTTATGTATACGGCTCAACCGCTACACGTGGCAGCACTGGTTTATGCGGGCAGTCGTGCCAACCACTCCTCCAGTTTTTCTCCGATCAGATGGGGGTTATCCTCCTGCAGAAAATGAATACCTATCCCGATATCCACCACTTCTAGATTCTGGATGGTCTGAGGGCACCATTCGACCTCTTTAGGCCCGATGGTGCCTCCGGGCGTGGCATGGAACATTAGCATCGGGGTTTGCGTTTCTCCCAACCAATGGCTGTAGGCGCTGACGATCTCATGAACGTCCGAAGGTGCGTCGTCGATCGGTATTTCACAAGGCCACACCCGAATTGGCTTGCGACTTCGTGCTGTGGGAAAAGGCGCACGATATCGCGACATTTCTTTCGGGGCCAAATCACGCACGATGGCGCTTGGCAGAATTTTTTCGACGAACATATTCAGCCCCGAGATCATCATCCACCCCAGACCGGGCGTCCGCATCATGCGAAACCCGGTGCGGAAATCTGGCGGAAATCCGACCCAGGTCATTGGACGCACGACGCCTTCCATGAAGGCGATGCCGCGTATGTTCTCTTGATGCCGGTGCGCATGGTGGAACCCCAATGCGGAGCCCCAATCATGAATGACGAGCGTCACGTCCTTCAGTCTCAACGCCTTGATGAATCCGTCAACGTACGGAACGTGGTCGACAAATCGGTAGGGAATATCCGGCTTATCCGACTTGCCCATACCGATCAGAGCCATTGCGATAGCGCGGTTCTGCCGAGCGGCATAGGGGATGATGTTGCGCCACAGATAGGACGAGGTCGGGTTGCCGTGCAGAAACAGAACCGGCGCGCCAGAGCCTTCGTCGACACAGTGGATACGCTGCCCGTTCACTTCGACAAATTTCGAGTCAAATGGGAAGTCGGGTGAGATCACCTGTTCAGCATTCATTGCGCTGCCCTCTCTGCATTGCGCGTTTCTTCAATCAAGTCCAGCGTCTCATCGTACCACGCGGGTCGGGACGCCCAGCCTACAATCGCGATGGTGGGGATGGATGGTGGGCGCGACAGGCTGCCAACAGGAACGACAAGAAACTTCCCGTTCTGTGTTTTAAAAAGGCAGGGTCGTCCCGCAGACACGGCAAAACACCCGGCGCACCTGAGAATTGGGCACGTCGAATGTGGCGAGCTTGTCTTGGCCGTCAAGCCATTCAATCTGCTCGGGCGTGGTGAACGCGTTTGTGACATGGGCCGATCCCGAGGCCTTTTGGCAAAAGCTGCAATAGCAGAGTTTGAAGGCGGCCATGTTGTCCTGCACCCGATAGCGCACTGCGCCGCAGATACATTGCCCCTCGATCTTGTTCGCGTGAACCATCGGAGCGCTCATCTTAGCCGCGATACGCAAAATACGCGCGGACAGATGCGGTCAAGGTCAGCCCCATGCTGATGGTCGCGATGATAAATCCAATCACCGCCTTGGCCGGGATCGAGACCAATAAATCAACGCCAATTGCCTTTCGGATACCGATCATGCTGCACTTGAGTATGGAGGCAACGATGCAGGCAAAAGTCACCATGTAACCAAGCATTGTATAGAGCATCAGGTTGGCGGCCTGCGGGCCGACCAGCTCTCCGACCTGTAGCCCGTAGAACTTGAACGCGGCGAAGAAGCCAAGGGCCAGCAGGATCTTCAACGCGTTCAGAATGAAAATCACGCGCAGGGTGATGGGCTTTGTGACCCCGATTGTTGGGTCTATGGTGGTCTTATCAGGTCTCCGTTTCAGTTGGGCCAAGCGACGTTTGCAGCCGCGCGCCCACAATGCTATCCACGTGGATAGGAAATGTTTACTATCCACGTGGATAGAAAATGCAAGGAGAAATCTGTGGCGCGAAAACGCAAGACGGATCACGAAAGTGCTGTAGCAGGTGCGCTCGACCTGTTTTGGCGGCGGGGGTACCATGGTGCCAGCACGCGGGAACTGGAGCATGAGATAGGGTTGACCCGGTTCACGCTGCAAACCACCTATGGTGGTAAAGAAAAGTTTTTCCTAAAGACTTTGGATACTTATCTGGACAATGCCGAGGCCCAGCACTTTCCCGACCCCGACATCTATTCGCTGGATGATCTGGCCGGTTGGTTCCGGGGCATCGCGTCAACCGAGCGGATGCCAAAGATCGAGGATGTTGGGTGCCTTGCCTTCAACTCGATCAGTTCATTTAACCGCTCTGATCCTGAGGTCAACGCGAGAATCGAGCGATACCTGACCGGGCTAGAAGGACGGTTTGCGGCGATACTGAGCCGAGTACAGGCTGACGGGTCCATCCGTTCCGAGTTCGATCCGGACGAGGCCGCACGGGTGTTGATCGGTCTTTTGCTGGGCCTTCATACGATCATGAAAGCCCGAACCTCGGATCAGTTTCCGCAGAGCTACGCAGAGGCAGCGGTCGGGCTGATTGAAGGGTGGAAAAATCAGTAGGTTAACAAACATCCCGGCGCGACTGACATTTTGCGGCTAAAGAAATGCGCGCGTGCAGCGAATGTCTGGATGGTGGACTGCCACTGCAGAATTTCGGTTGGCTGTTGAGTGACCGGTTTGGGCCGGTTGTGCCATGACTAGAGATGCGTTCTTTCCTAATGTCGAATTGGATCATCGACGTTTTGATAGCAAACGAAACTACCGGAAGGTTGAATTGTTTTCTTACTCTCGGGTGGTTCCACTTGACCTCCATATTCACATGAAATAGGAGGTGCTGTACTTGAGCGGGCGTTGTGTAGTGGTAAGACCTTAGCCTTCCAAGCTAATGACGCGGGTTCGATTCCCGCCGCCCGCTCCAAGAAATCTCTTCCGACACATAACCTACAAAATCAGAAGAGATTTCTCCTTAAATATTTAATAAAAAACAAAATAATTGAATTAAAGCGTTTGTCTTCCAAGCTAATGACGCGGGTTCGATTCACGCCGCCCGCTCCAGTTCTTTCCCCATGCCAGTTGCGTCAAATGGCCCTTATCGGGCTGCAAATCTCTGCCTTCAGCTTGACCATAACCGTCGCTGCCGCCAAGAAGCAGTGATTGACGCCCGTTTTGGGGCGAATGACCACTACGTAAGGGCCAGACATGGCAAATTCACGCTCCGCCAGTCCAGCGAACAAACCGGCTCCGGGCACTCAGGAAGAGCGCGCGGGATCCAGGAAAATAGGTGTTCTGGCATCGTTGTGGCCCTTCATGAAGCCTTACCGATTACTGATGATTGGCGCGACACTTGCGTTGATTTTGACGGCGAGTATGACGCTGACGCTGCCGCTGGCAGTACGCCGAGTCGTTGACAATTTTCGCATCGAAGATGGCGAGCTGCTGGATTGGTACTTTCTGGCGGCTCTTGGTATTGCAGGCATTCTCGCGGTTGGGACGGGTATTCGCTATGCGTTGGTGACGCGGCTGGGCGAGCGTGTTGTCGCTGACATCCGGAAGGCTGTCTTCGATCGAGTGATTGGTATGAGCCCCGAGTTCTATGAACGGATCATGACTGGAGAGGTGCTCAGCCGGATCACGACTGATACGACGCTGATCCAATCGGTTCTGGGGTCATCGGTATCGATCGCGTTGCGCAACATGCTGATGTTTGTTGGCGGGCTTATTTTGATGTTGCTGACATCGGCCAAATTGACAGCCATGGTCTTGCTGCTAATCCCCGCGGTGATCGTGCCTATACTGGTTCTGGGCCGCAGATTGCGGACCATCAGCCGGGAAAATCAGGACTGGATCGCGGCGTCTTCGGGCAATGCAGGTGAGGCACTTGGGGCGGTGCAAACTGTACAGGCCTTCACCCATGAACAAGCCAGCCGTGCGCAATTTGGCGAAATGACAGAAACTTCGTACGAAGTTTCTCTGCGTCGTATCCAGACCCGTGCGATCCTTACTGTGATCGTAATTTTCCTGGTGTTTTCGGGTATCGTCGGCGTGCTGTGGATGGGGGCGAATGACGTGCGCATCGGAGCGATGACCGAAGGTGTTCTAATCCAATTCGTGATCTACTCGATCATCATGGCAGGCTCGGTCGCCGCCCTTTCGGAAATCTGGAGCGAACTGCAGCGCGCAGCCGGCGCAACTGAGCGGCTGGTCGAACTTCTAAACGCAGAGGATACGGTTAACGACCCTGCGCAAGCCAAGACGCCGCCAGCTCCGGTGCGGGGCGAGATTCGCTTTGACGACGTGACTTTCCACTATCCCGCACGCCCAGACGTGGTAGCGCTAGATCAGTTTTCACTGCAAATCGACCCCGGTGAAACCGTTGCCTTCGTCGGACCCTCCGGAGCAGGCAAGACAACCGTGATCCAGATGATCCAGCGGTTCTATGATCCGGATTCCGGACGGGTAAGCCTTGACGGGTTCGATCTGCGCGAACTAGACCGCAATGGCTTTCGCCAGCATATCGCGTTGGTTCCACAGGATCCGGTTATATTCGCCGCATCGGCGCGTGAAAACATTCGTTTTGGCCGCCTGGATGCTTCGGATGCCGAGGTTGAGGCAGCGGCGCGCGCCGCTGCCGCGCATGAATTCATCTCGGCGCTACCTGAGGGCTACGACAGCTTTGTGGGTGAACGCGGCGTGATGCTATCGGGTGGGCAGAAACAGCGCATCGCCATCGCCCGCGCCATTCTGCGCGATGCGCCGGTCCTGCTGCTGGATGAGGCCACCTCGGCACTCGACGCAGAAAGCGAGCGCGCGGTGCAGGGGGCTGTCGATAATATGCGGGCCGGGCGTACCACGCTGATCGTGGCGCACCGTCTGGCGACCGTGAAGAAGGCGGACCGTATTATCGTGCTTGAGGCCGGGCGCATTGTGGCGCAGGGAACGCATGACGATCTGGTGTCGCAGGACGGTTTGTATGCCCGATTGGCACGCCTGCAGTTCACCGACGGGGTGGCCGCAGAATAAAGTGACGCACCGGCACATCCGGAATCGCCGTTGCGTCATTCTACATTTTCTCACAGCTGATCGCTAAGCCCTTGCTTGCGCGAGTTGAGTTTTACTTCCATCTTGGAGGCAACGAAAACCCGCGCGTGACACGGGAGAGAGATCAGGGGAGGAGCCACATGGCCTTTGTGGGAATCGAAGACAAGGCGCGTATGGAGCAGGAAATGCCATGGGAGGACCGGGATTTGCCCGTGACCTTCCACCAGCTTTTGTCGCGGACGGCGGGCAGGTTCCCGAACCACAAGGCGATCAGCTTTCAGTTGCTATCCGGCCCGACCGACAAGGCAGAGACGCTGACATGGTCGGAACTGCTAGGCAAAGTCAATCAGGCGGCGAATCTGTTCCGCTCGCTTGGGATCAGCGAAAAGGATGTGGTGGCCTATGTGCTCCCCAACTGTAACGAGACCTTGGTCACGATGATGGGCGGAGCGGTGGCGGGGATTGTGAATCCGATAAACCCGTTGCTCGAACCCGAACAGATTGCAGCGATCCTGCGTGAGACCAAGGCGAAGGTCGTGGTCACTCTGAAATCCTTCCCCAAGACGGACGTGGCCCAGAAGGTTGAAGAGGCTGTGCGCCACGCCCCCGGCGTTCACACGATTCTCGAGATCGACCTGAACCGTTATCTGACGCCGCCAAAATCCTGGCTGGTACCGTTCCTGCGCCCCAAGATGGGTGACAAGGAAAAGCTGGCCCACGCGACCTATAAGAATTTCATTGCTGAGCTGAACAAGCAGCCGAAAACGCTAACATTCGAAGACAGCAAGGAAGATCGCGTCGCGTGCTATTTCCACACCGGCGGCACCACGGGCATGCCGAAGGTGGCGCAGCACAAGTATTCCGGTCTGATCTACAACGGCTGGCTGGGGCAGACCCTGCTGTTTGACGAAAACGATGTCATCATGTGCCCGCTACCGATGTTCCACGTTTTTGCGGTGCATGTGATCGTGATGGCGGCTGTATCGTCGGGTGCGCATGTCATATTCCCGACACCTGCAGGGTATCGCGGTGACGGTGTCTTCGACAATTTCTGGAAGCTGATCGAGCGCTGGAAAGTCTCGTTCATTATTACGGTGCCCACCGCGATTTCAGCTAAGATGCAACGCCCGGTGGATGCGGATATCTCATCCGTCAAAACCGCGTTTTCGGGCTCGGCTCCGCTGCCGGTTGAACTCTTCCGCAGGTTCGAAGAGGCCACAGGCGTGACCATCGTCGAAGGATATGGCCTGACAGAAGCCACTTGCCTTGTCTCGTGCAACCCGGTGGATGGAGAGAAAAAGATCGGTTCGATCGGTATTCCGTTCCCATATACAGATGTCAAAATCCTTCAGGACGGGCCAGATGGTCCGACCGAATGCGGTGTCGATCAGGTCGGCGAAATCTGCATCTCGAACCCTGGCGTTTATGCGGGCAACACCTACACCGAGGTCGATAAGAACGTAGATCTCTACCATTTCGACAAGTACCTGCGCACGGGCGATCTGGGCCGTTTTGATGAGGATGGTTATCTTTGGATTACAGGTCGGGCTAAAGACCTGATCATCCGGGGCGGCCACAATATCGACCCCGCCGAAATTGAAGAGGCGCTGCTGGGGCACGAAGCTGTCGCCTTCGCCGGCGCGATCGGTCAACCGGATGCACACGCAGGCGAACTGCCATGTGCGTTTGTTGAACTGGTTGACAGGGCCTCGACCACGGAACAAGAACTGCTGGAGTTCTGCAAGGTTCACGTCCACGAACGCGCTGCACAGCCCAAGCATTTGACCATTCTCGATGAACTGCCGAAAACCGCAGTAGGCAAAGTGTTCAAGCCTGATCTGCGCAAGCACGCGATCACGCGTATATACAATGGTGCTCTGGAAGCCGCCGGCGTCGCGGCACGGGTCGTTTCTGTCATCGACGACAAGAAACGCGGGCTCGTCGCGCAGCTTGACGCGAACGGCGCGTCCGAGGACGATGTGGCCAAGGTGCTGGGTTCGTTTACCCGACCGTGGGAGTGGTCTGAATAATTAGGAGGGACAATGGACTATGAACGTCTGATCGACGAAGAGACCTGGGGTTTCATCCGGCGTACTGCCGAGAGCTATCCCGATGATACAGTCGAAATGTCCATTGCTGACCAACGTCGGGTCTATGACACGATGTGTCAGGATTTTCGCCAACCGCGACCTCCGGGCGTTGATGTTCATGACAGGTCCGCCGATGGCGTGCCTGTTCGCGTTTACACTGCCGGTGATCCCACTCGAAATGTGATTTACTTTCACGGCGGTGGGTTCGTCGTGGGCGGTCTGGACAGTCATGACGATGTCTGTGCTGAAATCTGTGTTCAGACTGGCTATCGGATCATCTCTGTCGATTATCGCCTGTGCCCTGAATATGTGCACCCGGCGCAGTTTCAGGACAGTTGGACTGCTGTGAGCTGGGTGGTCCAGGAATATGGCGATCCAATCGTTCTGGCGGGAGACAGTGCAGGCGGTAATCTGGCTGCAACCGTTGCGCATTATGCCCGAGGGCGATTGGACAACGTGCTGGGTCAGGTTCTGATCTATCCTGGTTTGGGCGGTGACATGTCAAAGGGTTCGTATATCGAACATGCAAACGCGCCGCTTCTGACCCTGGACGACATCCGGTTCTACCAAACTGTACGCTGCGGTGGGCCTGCACCGGATGACGATCCCTCATTCGCTCCGTTGCAGGATGATGATTTTTCTGGCCTCCCGCCCACGGTTGTTGTGACGGCTGATTGCGATCCACTGCGGGATGACGGACCGGCCTATTGTAAGCATATAACTGCGGCAGGTGGGTTGGCCCATTGCATTAATGAACCGGGATTGGTTCATGGGTATCTGCGCGCCCGAACTTCGGTCAGGCGCGCCGCTGACAGCTTTGAGCGTATCTCGGTAGCGATTGAGGCGCTAGGGCAGGGGATCTGGGCTTACGACTAACAAGTGCCTCAGTTCAGGAACGATTTGGCCTTCATAGTATCTGCCACAGGCGCACCGACGCGCTGTAGTATGGTTGGCGCAAGCTGAAGCTGGTCGATCACGGTCTCGGTGTCAGGCCCTTCGGCGTCACCAAAATAGTAAAGAGCCGTTTCCTGCTGTAACGGGCTACGCCCGCCATGATGGCCGCGTTCATCTTGGCCATGATCGGCGGTTACGATGACATCGTAGCCAAGCTGCCGCCAACGCGGGATGAAAGGTGCCAGCATTTCGTCCATGACGAAACAGGCGTGGTCCATTTCCTCACAGTCGTGGTAGAAACGGTGCCCCATACTGTCCAGCGTGCAGGTGTGCAGAATACCGTAATCCAGCCCAAACCGAAGGCAGAGGTTCGTCAGCGTGGCGAACAGATCAACGTCGGATGGCGTCATCTGGTTGGCTTTGCCGTAGCCAGTCATCGAATGGAATCTGCCATGGTTGATGGTCTTGTTGTCAGGCTCGTCATATTCCACATCACGAACGTAGTCGAAGGGGTGACGGTTGAAGAATTGCGACCAGTAGCTGTGCGTGACCGCACCGGTCACACCGCCCGCTTCTCGTACCTGACTGAAGACGTCCTTGTGAGACAGCCGAAACACGTTGCCATTACCGGTGCAGCCATGCTCTTGCGGTGTGACGCCGGTATGGATCGACGCGTAGCAACTGGCTGATGTTGAAGGCAGGACGGCGCGCAGTTTCCAAACCCGCGCATCGCCGCTGTCGACCCATCCTTCAAGATTGCCAAACAGTCTGCGAAAGTTGCGCCACGGCACACCGTCGAGAATGATCAAAAGCAGTTTTCGGTCCATTGTCCGGCCCTATTCTTTTCGAAGTATTGGTTGTCGCGACCCTAGGGGATTCGCTTGCACGGGGCTGCCCATTTGCGCCCTAAATTGTAAAATCCCGACGTTTGTTTTCAGTCAAACGCCGGGATTTCCAAACACTATGCTATGTTCGGAATAAGTCCGGGATTAGTTGCCCGCACTTTCCATTTTGCGATGGGCGACAACCTCTTCCAGCCAACCCAGATGCATTTCGGGCACCGAGCTGAGCAGCAAATCGGTATAGTCATCGAAGGGTGGGCTCAGCACCTGCGACTTGGGTCCATAGCGGACCACGCGGCCCTGATACATCACCGCAATACTGTCACTGATGGCGCGCACCGTCGCCAGATCGTGGGTGATGAACAGATAGGCCACATCCTCGATTTTCTGCAAGTCCAGCAGCAATTTGAGGATGCCATCTGCCACAAGTGGATCGAGCGCCGAGGTGACCTCATCACAGATGATCATTTTGGGCTTGGCCGCCAATGAACGCGCGATGCAGACCCGCTGCTTCTGACCACCAGAAAGTTCGGCAGGGTAGCGATCGATGAACTTCTCGCCCAGTTCGATCTCATCCAGAAGTTCTACGATACGCTTGCGTTTCTCAGCACCGCGCATGTTGAAGTAAAACTCCAACGGTCGCCCGATGATCGTACCGACTGTTTGCCGCGGGTTCATCGCGACATCCGCCATCTGATAGATCATCTGCAACTCGCGCAGATCTTCAAGTGAACGGCCCTTCAAGTCGGGGCTAAGTTTCCGACCGGCAAAGGTGATCTCGCCATCACGCGGCGGCAGCAACCCGGTGATCACACGGGCCAGCGTCGACTTGCCTGAGCCGGATTCACCCACCACAGCCAATGTCTGCCCCGGATGAAGCTCAACATTGACGTTGTGAAGAACGTCGAAGTTCAAGCCTTTGTAGCGCGCGGTAATACCATCGACGCTCAGCACCGGGTCCGCAGTGGGCTGCTTTTCTTCGTGTTCAATCGAGCGAACCGAAACCAGCGCCTGAGTATACTCTTCTTGCGGATTGTTGATGATCTGATCGGTGTTTCCATACTCGACCGTATTGCCCATCCGCAGAACCATGATGTCGTCGCTGACTTGTGCGACAACTGCAAGGTCATGCGTGATGTACAACGCAGCGACACCTGTATCGGCGATGGCCTCCTTGATGGCCATCAGGACGTCGATCTGAGTGGTCACGTCCAAGGCCGTGGTAGGTTCGTCAAACACAACTAGATCCGGTTCGGGGCACAACGCCAGCGCTGTCATGCAGCGTTGCAACTGACCGCCCGAAACTTGGTGTGGGTATCGATCACCGATATTGTCCGGATCGGGCAGGCCTAGCTTGGCGAACAATTCTCGCGCGCGGGCCTCGGCCTCTTTACGAGAGAATTTCTTATGTTCGACTGCAGCTTCGACCACCTGATCCATGATCTTTTTGGCGGGGTTGAACGAAGCGGCTGCTGATTGCGAGACATAAGACACCTCGCCGCCGCGCAGGTTGCGGATATCACCCAGCGCTGACTTCATGATGTCACGGCCGTTGACCCAAACCTCGCCACCGGTGATCTTAACGCCGCCCCGGCCATAGGCCATCGAGGCCAGACCGATGGTCGATTTGCCAGCTCCGGATTCACCGATCAACCCCAACACCTTGCCGGGCGCGAGGTCGAAGCTGACCCCGTGCACGATTTCGATGTCATGGGGCTTTTCACCCGGCGGATAGACGGTCGCGCCGATCTTGAGGTCGCGGACCTTGAGAAGGGTATCACTCATCCTCGGCCTCCTTTCAGCGATGTGGTACGGTTCAGAACCCAGTCAGCAACAAGGTTGACCGAGATCGCCAGCGTGGCGATGGCCACTGCAGGGTAGAGTGCGGCGCCAATACCGTAGACGATGCCGTCCTTATTCTCTTTCACGATGCCGCCCCAATCCGCCAAGGGCGGTTGGACGCCAAGGCCCAGGAACGAAAGTGTCGAGATGAACAGGACCATAAAGATGAACCGCAGACCGAACTCGGCCACCAGAGGCGACAGAGCGTTCGGCAGGATTTCCCGGAAAATGATCCAACGGCGTCCTTCACCGCGCAGTTTGGCGGCTTCGACGTAGTCCATCACGTTGATATCCACGGCGACAGATCGCGACAGACGATATGGTCGTGTCGCATCTAGCAGGCCCATCACAAGGATGAGGATCGGAACGGTTACCGGAACGATTGCCAGAATAACCAGCGCCAGGATCAGCGTAGGGATCGACATGATCAGATCGACCGTCCGACTAAGCGCCTGATCGGCCCATCCGCCCAAAACTGCAGCAAGTAGGCCCAATGACGTTCCCGTCAGAAAGCTGAGAAGTGTTGCAGCTGCGGCAATGAAGATTGTTGTGCGCCCGCCATAGATCATGCGGGTTAGCAGATCGCGGCCGATATTGTCCGTGCCCAGCAGATGCTCGGAACTACTCGGCTCCCAAACGTCGCCGACCACTTCTGCCATTCCATAGGGCGCGATCAAGGGCGCGGCGATCGCCACAAAGAAATAGGCGCCGGTGAACATAAGGCCAATCAGTGCCGAAAGAGGAATGTTCTTTATCATTTCGGATGCCTCAGTCTTGGGTTGGCAAGGATCGACACGATATCCGCGACCATGTTCAGGCCGATGTAAACGGCTGCAAACACCACACCGCAGGCCAGAACAACAGGCACGTCACGCTTTGTCACGGCATCTACGAGGTACTGCCCCATACCGGGATAGACGAAGACAACCTCGACCACGACGACACCTACGACCAGATAGGCCAGGTTCAGCATGACTACGTTCACGATAGGTGAAATCGCGTTGGGAAAGGCATGCCGGGCGATAACCTGAAAGGTACTCAAACCCTTTAGTTCAGCCGTTTCAATATAGGCGGATTGCATAAGATTAAGAATGGCAGCGCGTGTCATGCGCATCATCTGCGCCAGAACCACCAGCGTTAGTACGAAGGCTGGCAAAGCAATGGCATTTAGCTTTTGCCCAAACGACATTGAATCGTTGACCATCGCTAGCGAGGAGAACCAGCCCAGTTTCACTGAGATGTAGTAGATCACCACGTAGCCGATCAGAAATTCCGGTATCGAAACCGTTGTGAGCGTGATGGCAGAGATCAGTTTATCCGGCCAGCGGTTGCGATAACGCACGGCCAGAAGTCCAAGAAAGATTGCAAGTGGAACGGAAACGATGGCAGCGACGCATGCCAGAAACAGTGTATTTCCAAGGCGTTTTCCAATGCTCTCAGAAATATCCAGCTTGTTTGTCAAAGATTGGCCAAGATCGCCCTGAAAAATGCCTCCCAGCCATTCGAAATAGCGGGTCAGGGCAGGGCGGTTCAAACCCATCTCTTCGCGCAGGTTAGCAAGGGCCTCTGGGGTTGCGGACTGCCCCAGGACGGCTTGCGCGGCGTCTCCGGGAAGGGCTTCGGTCAGGCCAAAAATCAAGGCCGAAGCGCCGAGCAGCAATAGGAGTCCCAGCGCCAGGCGCTGGGAAACCAATTTGATGATAGGATGCATTATCCGTAGCCCGTTTTAGACGAACCACATTTTGCGGGATATGTTGCCGTTCATCATCTCTTGCGTCGGGTCAGATTCCCATCCGTCCAGTTGGTTGCTGATGCCCTCGACAAAGTCGTTGAACATCGGACAGATCAGGCCGCCTTCGTCGCGGACCATCCGGCCCATTTGGCTGTAGATGCTTTTGCGTTTTCCAACGTCCAGCTCTGCCTTTGCCGCGAACAGCATATCGTCGAACGCCTGAACCTTAAACCGAGTGTCGTTCCAGTCTGCGGTCGACAGGTACGCGGTCGAATACATCTGGTCCTGAACCGGACGGCCGCCCCAGTACGAGGCACAGAACGGCTGAACGTTCCAAACCTCGGACCAGTATCCATCGTTGGGTTCACGCTTGATTTCAAGCGGAATTCCAGCCTGTGCGGCGGTCTGCTGGAACAGTGCAGCGGCGTCCACAGCACCCGGGAAGGCACCGTCGGCTACACGCAATATGATCGGCGAACCATCATGGCCGGACTTTTTGTAGTGCTCTGCAGCTTTCTCAATGCTGAATTCGCGCTGTTCGATGGTTTCATCAAACAATGGGTAGGCTGCGTTGATCGGCATGTCATTCCCGATCGAGCCATAGCCACGCAGGACTTTGTCTACCAATTCCGCACGGTTGATTGCGTATTTCAATGCCGTGCGCAATTCGTTGTTGTCGAACGGAGCCGTGTCGCAATGCATGATAAAGACATAGTGACCGCGACCGGCGGTTGAATGCACGGTCAGGTTAGGCGCACGACCTAACAGGTCGGCAACTTTGGGTTCAACGCGGTTGACGGCGTGGACCTGTCCGGACTGCAGTGCAGCGGTCCGCGCAGTTGCATCGTTGATCACAACAACTTCGACGCTGTCAAAATTACCGAAATCGCTGTTCCAATGGTTTTCGTTCTTGGTGAACAGGTGACGGACGCCGGGTTCGTCCACTTCCAGTTTGTACGGACCTGTGCCGATACCTGCAGCCGGGTTATCCATGCCGCCATCGGGCTGAATAATCAGGTGATAGTCGGCCATCAGATACGGCAGGTCGGCATTTGGCTCGGTCAATGTGACCTGGAAATTGTCTCCATCGGCCTTCATCGACTCGATGCCTTTCATGATGCCCAATGCACCGGATTTGGAATCTTCGTTCGAGTGGCGCTGCATAGTTTTCAGCACGTCATCGCTGGTCATGGTCTTGCCGTTGTGGAACTCGACACCTTGGCGCAGTTTGAAGGTCCAGACTTTGGCGTCCGAGCTGCCTTCGACACTTTCGGCCAGGCGCGGCTCGATGGTGCCGTCGGGCGCCACTTCGACAAGCTGGTCGCCGAACTGCTTACCGTTCTGGAATGGGACTGAGCTTGCGTAGGTTGCCGGATCCAGCGAGTTGGTCGATTCGCCGCCCTGCAAACCGAATTTCAGATCGCCGCCCTTTTTTGGGCCAGCCGCACGTGCGGCATCGGCAAACATACTGCTTGCGATTGCGGCCGAGACACCCAGTGCCGCAGCTTTACCCATGAATTCACGGCGGGTCAGCTTTCCAGCCGTGACCTGCTTTGACATGTGAGTGAGTTGTTCGTTCATCCAGAGATCTCCCAGTTGATTGGATGTTCGGTCCATTGTTGGACTTTTTATTGACGCGTGAGTCAAAGTAGGGGCAATTCAGGGTGGTGGGCAAGTGAAAATCTTTCGTCTTTAGCTTCAAAACTTACATTTCATTGCGCGGCACCGTGTCTTCGAGTGTTTTTGAATAGACCAATTCGTTATTTTCGAAGGCGCTTATCTCCGCTCGAACAAAAAAGTTCTTATCATCGGACCACATCTCGCAAACGCTTTCAGTGAATAGGAACGATTCACCGCGCTGCTGTTCTTGTGTCCAACGACAATAGCCCCGCGCCGAAAGGGGTTTGTCGGGGTGAATCGACCACTTTTCTGTTGCGGTGCTTCCGGTGATCAGCCCATGCGTTTCGTCACGGAGTTTGCCAAAGTCATCCTCGATGATCAGGTGGGTTTCGCCGGTGGTCATATCCAATTCCACACGCCGGGAATTTTGCGTTTCTCGAAGAACACTGACGGGATTCGCAGATTCTGCATCGGGAGGGGCGAAGTTGTATTCGTTTGATTGACCTGGCGGACGCGTTGGAATGATTATGTCGCCTTCAGTCAGTTGAAGCTCGACAGTTTCCGGCGAAGGCCAAATTAACGGCCAATAGGCGCTCGAGATCGCCACGCGTAAGCGGTGTCCTTTCGGTATTCGATAAGCGATGTGATCCAGGTCCAGTTCTATGTCGTAGGTCTGACCGGGTATTAGGGGGGTGGGATCTGCATGGCTGTCGCGGTGCGTCAGATTTAGCACCCCATATGTGATCCGCGTCGAAGCACCGTCCGGGTGTATATGATTCAGCCGAACAGCAATCTGCGCCTGAGGTTTGTCAGCACTCAGGCGGAGCCGAGTTTTGGGTGCGCCCACAATCTCGATGTCGGCTGCCAATGGGTCGCTGTCGAAACAGGCTGAAAGCGCGTCGTCCCTCCTCTGGTCCCCCGGCATATCCGGACCTAGCCAAATCGCACAAAACTCGCCGCTTTCAAGACCGCAGGTATGTGGCGATCGGATTGAGGTGTTCAGTGACCCTTCGTGCCCAAGGCCGGCATCGGTCAGTTGCATCGTCAGGGTTGGCAGATGCGATGTCGCGCCTTCATCCTCGGCAATCCAACGCCCTGCGCGCTCTTTGTACCAGCGCGCCGGACGCACACCGTTCATCAGATAAGCGCGGTAGTCTGGATCATCTTCGACACCTGTATCCTTTCCCTTTAGCCAATGGTCCCACCACCTTAGGGCCTCCTGCAAAAATCCGATGCGAGGTTCAGGAACCGCGAAATGAGGATATTTGTGCACCCATGGGCCAACAACACCTTTGACCGGCGCGTTCAACTGTTCGACCAGCAATGGCACAGTGTTCTTGTAAGCGTCACCCCAGCCTCCAACCGCCAGGGTGGCCGCTTGAATGGCATCAAAATTCTCGCAGACGGAACCATGGCGCCAATAGGCATCACGTGTTTGGTGGCGCAGCCAGACGGAGGGCAGGAAGGGCTCATTCTCTAACCGATCCAACCACAGCTCACGCCAGTTTGACCGTAGATCAGGGTCCGGAGCACGAGAGGAGTAGGACCACATTGTCGCGCCCCAGCCCAGATTTTCATTCAGCAGGCATCCGCCTTTGTAATGTATGTCATCGGCATACCGGTCCGCGGTCGAACAAAGCGTAATGATTGCCTTCAAAGGCTCGGGCTGCATCGCGGCAACCTGCAATGAGTTGAACCCGCCCCAACTGATACCCATCATCCCGACCGTGCCGCTACACCAGGGTTGATCGGCTAGCCATTGGATTACTGCGACGGCATCGTCCAATTCCTGCTGAGTGTATTCATCCTCCATCAACCCTTCGCTGTCACCGTTGCCGCGCATATCTACGCGTACGCAGGCATATCCACGTTTGGCAAACCAGGGATGTGTTAAGGTGTCACGTGCAGTGGTACCGTCGCGTTTGCGATATGGCAGATGTTCCACAATGGCGGGAACCGGGTCTTCGCCGGCATCGATCGGTCGCCAGATCCGGGCTGAAAGGCGGCAGCCATCTGGCATGGTGATACCCATATCAGGGATTTCTTCGATCTCGCGAAGTGCGTTGGAGGGCGGTGCCATATCTCTGAACTCCTGACCGATAGCAACCGGGCCAAGATGTCAGATCAATTCCGTATTGCAATCACCAAGTCCATCACATTGGTCCCTGTAGGCCCCGTAACCAGCAACGCACCTGCTTTGGCTAGGAAGCTGCCGCTATCCGCGTTGTTGAGGTATTCTTGCGCTTCGTCTGACCATGTTTCGCCGGTAACGATAGCACCGGCTGCGTCCGTTGGCCCATCCGTGCCATCTGTTCCACCAACGATCACAGTAATGTCCCGTTGCCCTTCAATTTCGTGCGCCAAAGCCAGCGCTAGGGCCTGATTTCGTCCGCCTCGCCCGGGTTGATCCGGAAGAACGACGGTTGGCTCTCCTCCAAAAACCATCACGCCATTGGGCATGTGGCGCAGTCTATCTCCTATCGCGGTCGCAACTGATAGGTAGTCATCGTGCAACGCCTCCGCGTTGGCGAGGACGACAAGGCCAGCTTGCTCGGCTGTTTGGGCGGCCGCGTTACGTGCGTGCGCATTTGAAGCGATTATTGAGGTCTGGGCGGCAAAACGCGGCGCATCTGGCAACGCTCCGATGCCGGATCCAATCACGCCCAGGTCGTCTCCGGGGACATCCGAGATCGCCAAAACGGTCACTTTTTTCCCAGGAAAACTGGACAGCAGTCCTCCGCCCTTAATGCGCGATAGTTTGCGCCGCTCAGCATTCATCGCTCTGATATCCAATCCATCGCCAAGCAATCTTTGGTTCAGGGCTTCAAGATCGTCCAGGGAGAACCCGGGCATTAAATCCTCGGCCAGAGAGGACGCGCCGCCAGATACCAGAAGCAACAGACTGCTATCATGTTCCATGCTCTCTACGGTTTCGCGCAATGCCCGTCCCCCGGCCAGACTGCGATCATCGGGTACGGGATGAGAGGATTCGATGACATCAACATGCGCTGGCAGTCCATCGCTATGGCCATCTTTGGTAACGACCAACGTGGGGACCGCTCCGAACTGGTTCGCTGCAGCGCGGGCCATCGCACCCGCCGCCTTGCCAACGGCCAGTATCTGGTCTGGCCGTTCCATCGTTTGAATCGCTTCCAACGTCGCGGTGTAACCATCTACAGCCGCCACACCGGCGCTCCAAATATCCTGAATCTGTTGAGAGGCCTGCATCAGCTTTCCATCCAAATTGTCACGGGCCCGTCATTGACCAGTTCTACAGCCATGTCAGCCCCGAATGATCCCGTTTCGACTGGTATGCCCAGTGAGGACAGGTTGCGAACAAACGCTCCATAAAGTCGTTCGCCCTCTACTGCCGGGGCCGCACCGGAAAATCCCGGGCGGTTACCGCGTGACGTGTCAGCGGCCAAAGTGAATTGGCTGATTACCAATGCTGAGCCGCAGATATCCAAGATCGAACGGTTCATTTTTTCTGCATCGTCTTTGAAGATGCGAAGCTTTGCGATCTTGTTAGCCAGTTGTTCGGCCTGAGCCTCATCATCCCCTTGCATCGCACAGACCAAAATCATCAACCCCGGACCGGATCGGCCAATCACCGTTCCCTCGACTGTGACAGAGGCACTGGAAATTCTTTGAAGCAGCGCGCGCATCTGCAATTCCTACTCTTGGTGTTTATTCACGCCAATCAACGATATCATCCAGAGCGGCACGTCCTGTTCTGAAAGAGTTGGCTGGATGGTGTTTATCTGGATATCCGAATGAGATCGCACATAAAACAATCCGGTCATCTGGAATATCGAAATACCGGTGAAGAAACGGACCATAAGCCGCAACCGCCGCCTGAGGGATACTGGCCACACCCAGGGCTTGTGCCGCCAATGCGAATGCTGTCACAAACCCTCCGCAATCCATGGCACCGTATGGGCCCAACTCGGTGGGGCTGGATAGGATGGCGCAGTGTGGAGCTCCGAACAGCGTGTAGTTTTCCATCATTTGCTGCGCCGAAGCGGTGCGATCACCCTTTTCGACGCCGACCGCTTTGTATAACGCCCAGCCGCATGCGCGCCGACGATCCTGATAGACACCGGAATACCTGGTTGGAAAGGGCAGGTCCGGGTTTGGGCTGGCCTGTTGTGTCTCGCGCTGCAACGCTTCGCGAAAATGGTCAGTTTCAGTGCCACTGGTGATCGTAAGCTGCCAGGGTTGCGCGTTGCACCAGCTTGGAACACGCGTTGCGCTTGTGACGATCTGTTCGATCTGTTCACGGGGAACAGGGTCTGAGCAAAAGGCACGGCACGAATGGCGCTGAGTTAAAAGATCGTTCAGAGCGTCAAGGTGCAAGTCAATTTCCCCCATCCAACGCGCTATCTGACACGAGTGTTCTCTTTATTGTTGTCCGGTTGCAACCAGATAACCGACACCTGCGGCAACGAGCAGGCCCAGTACCACCGCGACGGTAATCTTGATCGCCGACCAGGGGCGCTCACCCTGAACGCGCCCGGTTCTGCCATTCACTACAAAGCGATAGGTCTCGCCCCGGTATTTATAGGCTGCCATCCAGACCGGCAGTAGGATATGTTTGAACGTGACATCTCGGACTTCCGTATCGACAGCGTGGATGCGCTGACGATCGCCACCGATATCAAACCGTACATCACGCTCGATCACGCGCGCCATGTGACCGCGCGCCTCCTGATATCCTTCCTGCAATTCGACCGTATAGGCTTCGGCACGGAATCCAGCCAGATATTCGGGCTGATAGGGCTCAAGCGCAGGCAGATCCCAGGGTTCCAGCGCATCCGTATAGGATTTGGGCAGGGATTGTGATGCCAACACCAGAACATCGTCAAAAAACCGTGCCACGCGTCCGGACTTTGGCGACCAGCGCACCTTGGGAACCTGCTGCTGAACGCGCTTTCCATCCCGCATCACGGTTCGGTTTTCGTAATAGACGACACCACGTTCACCCCGATAACTCGACTTGGTATCGGCATCGAATGTCCAGTAGGGCACGTAGATGCCCTGCATCTTGCGGCCTTTGCGGGCGTATTCCTTCAGCCCATTGGGCGCAAACCACAGTCGCCCCAGCCAATCCCCCATGGCTTGGTGTGCCGAGCGTTCGTCCAGTGCAAAGGGCAACACACCGCGTGGCTTGATATGGCGGCTTACACCGGTATCTGTGACGACAGGTGTCGCACAAAATGGGCACTCTGCGGCGTGTGTGTTCGGGTCAAATTCGACCTGTGCTGCGCAGTTGGGGCAGGTAAGAACACGAGTTTCTTCAATTTCACTATCGGGGAGGCGATCCGCGATGGCCGTTTCGAAATCGAGTTCACGTAAACTGGCCCCTCCCCACGGGCCCGCGCCAATGGCCTCGGAATGTCCGCAGTGATCGCAGGTGAGCGTTCCGTCATCGGGATTGAACCGATAATCCGCCCCGCATTGTTCGCAAGGAAAACGGTGTTCGACTTTTGCCATTACAGAATCCTGGTCATGGATAGCCTAATATCGGGTCAGGCGCCCGGTGGCGGCGGTGGCAAGATGGTGAACAACTGCGCCAATTCTTGTACGTCCCCCGCCTTTTTCCAACCGTCCTGACCAGCCGTCCAGACATGCGTATCGCGCGTGATCTCACCGTCAGTTGCCATACGACCGATCTTGGCTTTGGAAAATGGTCCGCTAGTCTGGCCATCCACCGCGATATGCCACACATGCTCGACGGGTGGCGGGGGCGGCGGTGCCGCATGCGCTGACGCTTGCGGTGCAGCGGGGGCGGAACCGCTCCAGGGACCGCTGGGCTGACCCGCTGCCATGTTCGACATTTGCTGCGCCATCGCCATGCCCATCCCCATGCCAAGACCGGCACCCATGCCACCGCCCTGACCGGGGTTATTGGCAGCCGCTGTCATGGCCTCGGCAGCGGAATACTGAGTGAACTTGCCCAGATCGCCCGCCAAACCCATCGAGGTGCGCTTGTCCAGAGCCGCCTCGACCGCAGGTGGGAGCGAGATATTCTCGATATAGAATTCGGGCATACTCAAACCATACCCATCCAGCACCGGTGACACCTCGGCTGCGATCAGTTTTCCCAGATCGGCGGTGTTCGCGGCCATATCGAGAACTGGAATGCCCGAGCCTGCGATGACGCGGCTGAATTCCTGCACGATGATGTTTCTGATCTGAAAGCTGATCTCGTCCATGGTGAATTCACCATCGGTGCCTACGATCTCTACTAGGAATTTCGCCGGGTCCTTGACCCGCACCGTATAGGTGCCGAAGGCCCGGATGCGTGTTGGCCCAAACTCGGGATCGCGCAGCATGATCGGGTTCTTGGTGCCCCATTTCAGGTCATTGAACCGGGTCGTGTTAACGAAGTAAATTTCAGACTTGAACGGAGACTGGAAACCATGATCCCAATGCTGCAGCGTCGTCATAATCGGCATGTTGTTTGTCTCAAGCATGTAGAGTCCGGGCGTGAACACATCCGCCAGCTGCCCCTCATGCACAAACACAGCCGCCTGACCTTCGCGCACTGTTAGCTTGGCACCGTATTTGATCTCGTGGCCCTCACGCTCGAACCGCCAGACCATCGTGTCGCGGGTGTCATCAACCCAGTGGATGACGTCGATGAATTCGCCGGTCAGAAAATCAAAAATTCCCATTGGATTTCTCCTGTCTTCGGGGTCAGAGCGACTGCCCCATCAATTCGCGTGCAATGATACGGACCACCGGACGTGCCTCGTCAGCGGTCATGCCCGCTTTCAAGCGCGGGTCGTAAAGAATCGTCAGTAGTTTTTCGTCATGGCTGGTGAGCAGGGCGAACTCGTCGTCATCATTGAAGATCGACGGTCGGGCCGATGGGCTGTCATTCGGAAGCCCCAATCCTTGCGCAATCTCTTCATGAACGCAGCTCAGGCGCACCAGATCGGGATGTTCTGCCCGTATCAGGGCAACAGCCCGGGTATAAGTCTGAGGCGCGCTGTTCGATGCCGACGCAAACACAAAACAATAGAAAGACCGCGGCAGTTTGTCGAAGAGATCAAGCTGCGCCTGTCCTATGCCGGGGATCAGTTGTCGCAACCGGGCTTGTACATAGGCGGTATCATCTTCACCCGCCACGAATACGTGAAAGTTCGCATTCCGGGTGGTGGTCGAGACCGGATGTCGAGTCAGCCGCGACAAACGGTTGGCATAGGCGTCAATTCGGGCAGTCTCTTGCTGGCGAACGTTTGGCGCGACTGAGGGTCCGAATTCGGGTTTGATGCGTACGGGTGACGACCAGCGACTTAACTGTCGGCTGGTTCTTCTGCTACCGCTCGAGACAGCCTCCCCCGGATATTCATTATAAAACGCAATGGTTTCGAAATTCCGTGCGAGGTCATCGGCGTCGTAGGGCGTATCCGGCCCACCACCATCGGTACGCAACAGCCCGCGCGTCAGCAGGTTGTTTTGAACGCTTTCATAGTACCGCGCGAGGTCGAGGCTGGCGGGCGAAGGGGGCTGATAGGCATTGCTCAATCCCTGAGGTTGCTCTGGGCGGGGTTCCGGAGCGATGGACGTCGTCAAGGCCTCTTCGCAGCCAGCTAATGCCAGCAGCGAAACTACCAATGTTGCAGTCCTAGCGCGATGTAATGGCCGCACGCCCGCTGTTTCCATTATCCGGGGACAGCCGTTCCGGCATTGTCACCGATCCCGTCCTGTCGCGCTTTGGCCGAGGCGAGCGTGTCGCGCAACTCGGCCTCCATCTTCTTCAATTCTTCCTCGGCGGCGGCGCGCTTGGCTTTGCCTTCGTCCGCAATGGCGAGGCTTTCGTTGATCGTACCGATCAGGTCAGCGTTGGCCTGTTTGACGGCTTCGATGTCGAAGACACCACGCTCCATCTCTTCGCGGATCATCTTGTTAGACTCGCGCAGGTTGGCCGCGTTCGAGGTCAGCAGCTCGTTGGTCAGATCATTGGCATCACGTACTGCGGCTGCAGCTTCAGCACTGCGCTGGATGGTTACCGCTTGTGCCAGCTGGGTTTCCCAAAGCGGCACGGTATTGACGAGGGTTGAATTGATCTTGGTCACCAGCGATTTATCGTTTTCCTGCACCAAGCGGATCGAGGGCAGCGACTGCATCGTCACCTGACGGGTCAGTTTGAGGTCGTGGACCCGGCGTTCCAGATCGTCGCGCGCGGCGCGCAAATCGCGCAATTCCTGCGCCTTCATCACCTGCTGGTCATCGGGTGCGGCCTGAACCTCGGCCTCTTTTTCGGGAATGTCATGGCTGTCCAGTTCGGTCAGCTTTTCCTCACCCGCCGCAATGTAAAGCGCGAGTTCGTCGTAGAACTCCAGCGTCTTTTCATACAGAAGATCCAGAGACTTGATATCTTTCAGCAAGGTGTGCTCATGGCCCAAGAGGTCGTCTGTGATCCGGTCGATCTGGCTTTGAACGTCCTCATACTGCGCCGTGAACTTGGCAAAGGGTGCTGCGCGGCCTAGCAGTTTTTCCCACCAACTACGCTCGCGGCGAACGTCTAATTCGCTGACAGAGAAACCTCTGATCGTCGTTACGATATTGCGAAGGCTGTCTCCCGCCGGGCCCACATCCTTATTGCGGACATCGGCCAGCATCGCCTGACTGATCTCCTGCAATTCCGCCTGTGCGGATGATCCAAATGACACGATCGAGTTTGTGTCGCCCATGTCGATCTCACCCATCCGCTTGCGGATTTCGACGCCAACCGTTTCGTCGGCGTCTTCAAGCGGCACAATCTCAGCCTGCGGCTCAGGGAGGGCGACGGCGGTGACTTCTTGCACCAGCGTTTCAGCCTCGACTGCCTTGTTCTTGATCTCATCGGACATGGGGTAATCCTCGCTTACATAAAAGCCGGTCAATCCAACCGGACGCCTTCGCGCTGCAGCCGGTCACGCAGCACATCAATTTCAACCGTCAGATCACTGCGGTCATCCAATAGCATCTTTCGCGTCCGCGCCGCGAAATTCTGTTCGAGATCGTCCAGCAGGGCCGAATAATCTGCCAGCGCCTGCGCATCGCGGGTACGCGCAAAGACGTCCGAGAACTTCACCGTCGCATCGCGTGCGCCCTGCAAGTAAACCGTCAGATATTTCCGCGCGCCCGCCAGATCACGTGGGTCTTCTTCGACCGTTCGGAACAAATCGCGGGCGGTATCTTGAAACCGCTCGACACGCGCTTCGATCTGACGGTCTCCGGCGCGTTTGATCGCGTCTGTCATTTGGGTCAGGTGAGATTCCGCATCCTCAACAACGCGCGCCACGCGATCTTGTTGGAAGGTGTCGATGCCTTCCATACCCTTGTCTTTCAAGGGGTCGATGCCAAAGGACACCGAATGTAATGCAGCGGCAACAACCCCAAACAGAACCGGTGCCAACAGGCTGGCCTGAGCTGCGGTTTCTGCATCTAGAAACTCTGTTCGATACGCGGCCAATGCCGTGCCCAGCCCAGTCAGGACGCTTGAGAAGATTTTGCGGGGGAAGGCCGGGCGGCGGGCGGTACGTTTGGCATTGTATGCAGATTCCGCTCGCAGCCCTTCGCGCAGCAAGAATGCGGCGGCCGTCAGCAGACCTGCAGCGATCAAACCAATTGTCATTCCTATAGCGCCGTCGTTCAGTGACAGGAATACCAACGGAATTGCGGGCACAAATAGGAGGTTCGCGCGTGCACCCGCCGGTTCGACCCGAGCTCCGTCAAACTGTCCACGAGAGGGTTGATCTTGGTCTGACGACGCACCCTGAGGGCTGAATTTCCCACCGAACCTTTTGGCCATGCCCTTACAAGCCCCCAAGCACGCCGGTACAGACGCCGAACAACAGCACCAGCAGCGCTGCATACGCCAATTTTTGTACTCCGGTCCCGGACATGGTGCCCCCAAACTGTCGCTATCACAGAAAATTTAGGCGATGCGATGGCTTGGCGCTAGGGGGAAGGTTACTTAAGCTGCGTCACTTGCGAGGTTTCTTGCCGATTGTCGGCCTTTTGCGCTGAGGCCGGGCAGGGCGTTTGACGGTTGGCTTGCCGCTTTCTTCAGCGTCCATCCCCAATTGATCACGCATAACACGCCGACGAATCTCTTCAACCTCACCGGATTTCAAGTCACCAAGCTGAAACGGGCCATAAGAAATCCGCAAAAGCCGGTTTACCGCATAGCCGATATCTTCGATTGCTCGGCGAATCTCGCGGTTCTTGCCTTCGCGCAGACCGATGGTTAGCCAGGCGTTCGCACCCTGTTGGCGGTCCAATGTAACGGTCATGGGCTGAAACCGTTCCCCGTCTATGACCAATCCCTTGCGAAGCGGTGCAAAATCTTCATCCTTGGGGCGCCCGTTAACCCGCACCCGGTATTTGCGCAGCCATCCGGTGGCGGGCAGTTCAAGCTTGCGCTTGATGCCGCCATCATTGGTGAGCAGCAGCAACCCTTCCGAATTCAGGTCGAGCCGTCCGACACTCATGACCCTCGGCATGTCCTCTGGCAGATCGTCGAAGATCGTCTTGCGTCCCTTTTCATCACGCGCCGTCGTCACAAGGCCTGGAGGCTTGTGATAGAGCCATAGGCGAGATGGCTCGGGCTCGGACACGGGTTTGCCATCGACAGTGATCCTGTCCTTGGCCGTCACGTTCAGCGCTGGGCTACTGATGGGTTTGCCATTCACGGTCACACGACCGGCTTCGATCATGCGTTCAGCCTCGCGACGCGAGGCGACACCGGCGCGGGCAAGCACTTTGGCGATCCGATCGCCGGGAGGAGGGGTATTGGTCATCCCCCGCCCATAGCCTATCCCGGCGGCTTGCGAAAGCCGGGTTTCTGGGGCAGTCAGAGGCATGGAGTTCCGATCTCACATGAAACTGGCGCTGGAACAGGCGCAGGCGGCGGCAAACCGGGGGGAGGTGCCCGTGGGTGCTGTAATTATCGGACCGGACGGTCAGGTGGTTGCCGCTGAAGGTAATCGGACACGCGAGTTGAACGATCCCACCGCCCATGCCGAAATACTGGTGCTGCGCGCCGCCTGCGCACACGCCGGATCGGAGCGGCTGCCGGATCACGATGTATATGTGACGCTAGAACCCTGTGCCATGTGTGCGGCAGCACTGGCTGCGGCGCGTATCCGGCGTGTGTACTACGGCGCATCCGATCCGAAATCGGGCGGCGTCGCCCACGGCGCGCGGGTATTTTCGCATCCGCAGGCGCATCATACCCCTGAAATCTATGATGGGATCGGTGCCGAAGAGGCCGAGCGATTGCTCAAGGATTTTTTCGCGGGGCGGCGTTAGCGCGCTACCAACTTAAGCTATAGATCGTATGATCGCCGGGCAGACCTTTCAGCGAAACTGATCTTGGTGTGCCAAAGGTCATCCCATCTTGCCCGTCCGCCAAAAGCTGGGTTGCGTCGGACAAACGGACCTCTCCCGGTGCGGCTGAGGCCGCGATCCGGGCGGCCTTGTTAACCACCGTACCGAAGAAATCGTCATCGGTCTGGATCACATCTCCCGTATGTATGCCGACGCGAATCTGCAGCGTTGGTTCGCCCAATTCACTGGCGTTGCGCCGCTGCAGGTCGACTGCGGCCATCAGTGCCGACCGCGCCGACGAGAAGCTGGACATGGTTCCATCCCCCAGCGACTTTACCAGCGTTCCGCTCTGAGCCTCGATGACGTCACGAGCCAATTCAAAGTGTTTTTGAATAGCATCGGTCCAAACCCGATCTCCCAGCTTGTCGGCAATAGCCGATGAATTGACGATGTCAGTGAACATAACCGAAGCCATGCCCTCGCGCTGATCCTGACGAAACCCGTCGCGTGCAGCTGCTACCAGCGCGTCCAGGGCTTTGTGCTCGATACCGATTTTTTCCATGTTGGGGATCGGATTGGACACGTGGCAATGTATCATCTTCCACACACCATCTTCGAGATGCAGGATGAAGGTGAACCTATGCAACATTGCCTTTTGGTTAGTGGCAAAGCGAAGCGTTGCAACGCAATGGGCCCAACCAACTGTACCGCATTCAAATGCCTCTAGGCCGTGTTCTTCCCAACTGTAGTCGGGAATTTCGGCCACATGATCAGGGAAACCCTTTCGGAATAGCGAGCCTGACCAAATCTCCCCATCCGCTGAGCCTTGATATCGCAGGTACTCAGACGTCGACAGCATGTTGTAGAGCGCCGCTCCATCTTTGGTTCGAACAGCGTCATTCCAGCGTCGCACCACCGCGATCAACTCCGGCGATGGGCGAATAGGCTGATTCATTTGGATTTTACCACAAGCTCCCGAGGGATATCTGCCAATGGCTGGCCGCCATTGGCGGTAACCAAAAAGCTCTCGGTGATCGCCAGTCCCCAATCCGAAGTCCAGAGCCCGGGCATCAAATGGAATGTCATATTTTCCTGAAGTTCGGTCGTGTCACCCGGCCGCAGGCTCATGGTGCGTTCACCCCAATCGGGAGGGTAACTTAATCCGATCGGATAGCCGGTGCGGTTGGCTTTGACATATCCGGCACGGGCGAAACTTTCGTAAACACAGTTCGCGACCTCTTCGCAAGTTGTGCCCGGACGCGCCGCACTCAAGGCATCATCGATGGCCCTGAGCACAGCAGCCTCGGCGCGGCGAATATCTTCCGGAGGATCACCCAGAAACAGGCTGCGACTGGCCGGGCAATGATAACGGCGATAACAGCCTGAGATTTCAAAGTACGTTGCCTCATCCCGCGTTAAGGGTCTGTCGTTCCAGGTGATGTGCGAGGCAGACGCCTCGGTACCTGAAGGGGCGATTGGAACGATTGCGGGATAGTCCCCGGCCAGTCCCGGCAATCCGGCGATGCCTGCCGCCTGAACTTCGGCAACCAGTTGGTTTTTTGGGAGCCCTTCGCGGAACGCATCGCGCAACACCTGGTGCATATGGGCGGTAAGCCGCCCTGCTTTTCGCATCATTTCGACTTCGGCGTCGCTTTTGACTGCCCGCTGCCAGTTTACCAGGCCAGTGGCATCCAAAATCGCAGCGTCACCGAATGCGTTCTGCAGTATGCGATGACTGGCGGCCGAGTAATAGTAGTTGTCCATTTCGACACCCAGTGCCGAAGTCCATCCGCGGTCCCGCAAAAATTTGGCGAGGGAATCGACGGGATGGTGGTCGGGGTGTTGAACGTGCTCTTCAGGCCAGTCCAGAAGATCAGATGCATCCATCCATGTGGTCTGCGCTGCACCAGCCTTGTCCTGCGTACGCCCCCACCATAGTGGAGAACCGTTCGCTGGCAGGATGACCATCTGGGGTACATAAAAACTCCACCCGTCGTAACCGGTAAGCCACGCCATGTTCGATGGGTCGGTTATAAGCAGGGTTTCGATCCCCTGCTGTTCCATTGCTGCGCGGGTCTTCGCGATACGGTCGGCAAATTCCTGGGCGCTGAAATCTGTGGCGGGCATCAGAGAGAAATCGCTTTCATCACTTCGGGTTCGATCACATCGACGCCCGGCAGGCCGTCAATCAGGGCCTGAGCCGATTGTTCGAGAATCGGAAAGGTCTGGTAGTGGCACGGAATAATTGTTTTGAAGTCAAAGTACCGTTTGGCCGCGTAGGCCGCGCCTTTCATGTCCATGGTAAAGTGACCGCCAGCAGATAGGATGCCGATATCGGGTTTGTAGAATTCCCCCATCCAATCCATATCCGCCATGATATCGGTGTCGCCAGAGACGTACACCATTCGGCCCTCGGTTGAGATCATATACCCGACTTCGGTCCCACCGGTACGCAATCCGTCGGGGGTTGAAAAGGTCGAACTGTGCGAGGCTGGGACCATCGATACCTTGATACCGCTAAGGTCAACTGTGCCGCCTTTATTGAAACCAACTGTTTCGATCCCTTCCGCCTCGGCCCAATAGCCCATCAGATCGTACTGTCCCACGACGGGTACGTTCAGATGTTTGGCCAGTGGCAATACATCAACGACATGATCGAAATGGGTATGGGTCAGTAGGATATGGGTTGCACCCTCCACCGCCGCATCATGCTGATCTTCGGGCAATGACGGGTTCCCCGTCAGCCAGGGATCGACCAGCAGGACCTGCCCCGATGTTTCGATGCGAAAGCTGCCATGTCCCAGCCAAATAATTTCCATAGTGAACTCTCCCAAATTCTGCTTGGCGTCAGCCTAGCATCGGCTATGTAAAAATCCATGGACTGGACGCAGTATATTGACGGTTATTGCGAGCGGCTCTCGCCATCGTATTGGGCCGAGCCGATAAACGCCGTGACCAATGTGGCGTTTCTTGTTGCGGCATTCGTCATGTGGCGCAGGGTGCGAGGGCAGGGTGCCCCGCTGGCGATGGCCTTGGTTGTGATACTGACAATGATTGGTGTCGGCAGCTACCTGTTTCATACGCATGCACAGGTTTGGGCCGCGATAGCAGATACAACGCCGATCTTGCTTTATATTCTGGTTTATGTCTTTGCGGTGAACCGGGATGTCTGGGGGATGCGGCCCGTTTATGCGCTGGGTCTGACCGCGCTGTTCATTCCCTACGCGGCGTTGACGATTCCCGTGTTTCAGCTGGTGCCGGGTTTAGGCGGTTCAGCAGCCTATGCACCGGTGCCGCTATTGATCCTGATTTATGCTTTACTGTTGAGGTCGCGAACCCCTGATACAGCGCGCGGGTTGGCGATCGGGGCTGGCATACTGATCGCCTCGATCATTTTCCGAGCCTTGGATGAGCCAACCTGCAGTCACTTTCCCATCGGAACGCATTTCATGTGGCACATACTGAACGCCACCATGCTGGGCTGGATGATCGAGGTATATCTGCGCGCCGTTCGGAAGGTGCCTGTTACGACTGCGCCGGGTACTTGAGGCCAAACCAAAACACATTGGCGGGCTACCAGTACCTTGGAATCACTTGAGGTCAGTCACGGAATGCTGCCGCCAAAGCCTCGGGCAGATCAAATTCCGCCAAAACTCTGGCGCGGCCTTCGGCGGACATCTTGATAGCGGTTTTTTCTACGATGCGCTGAATTTTCTCGGCTGAATGCTTCGCTGCGAAGGGTTCAAAATACCATTTCAGGAAAACAAAACAGATCACATCCTCAAGCGCCTGCACGTCGGCATGGCGCTTGATACCTTGTTTGCGCAGCATCTGTTCGACTGCTTCGATTTGATCCGCACCGTATTCGGCTTGTTCCATAAAGCCTCGCACCACGTCCGCGTGGTAAACACCTTGTGCCTTGCGCCATGCCAGATAACCGGCCCGCCCTTCCGGATATTCGGTGCGCTTCAGCTTCCAGCGTTCGACATGCTGCCCGCGCGCGGCAATCTGCAGTGCATCAGATGCATTAGGGAAAAGGCGATCAAGCTCGGCACTCATGCGCTGGCCATACAGCAGTTCTGCGGGCTGCCCGTTTTCCATATTGGGATCTTCCGCATTGGCGGCGTCAATTGCGTTCAGTACTGCTTGCTTGCGTGCGCTCATGTTCTGCTCCGTTAGCTCGCCTGATCGTCACCTGTGGGTGTTTCGGCTGATGGTCTTTGGTCATGCTAACGACTTGTCGGTCAGGGTACAGCGGTGATTTGGAAAAAGTGCCGGATCAGGAGGGGGAAACCAATCCGGCACATGGGACAGGTCTACTTGCCTGTCTGGGTTTGATCTTTGGTCACAGGCTCCGATACAGGCTGAGGGAAGCTGAGGTTTCGGGTCAGATTGTTCATGTCTATTCCCAATGCTAGGGCAGGAGATGTCAGAACCACGGCGGCCAAGATGAATGCAGGGACAAAGGTTTTCATATGCTGTCTCCGGTTTCGAGTGGTGTCACACAATTGAAATGAACAGTTCGGTTTAATTTTCAATGCCGAAAGTGAACTAATCAGTTCACCAATTTGCATATGGGGCATTCAAAAACGCATGGCTGCTGGCGAATTGAGTGCGCACGGCGGCGTCATCCGGTGACCGGTCTTGCGAGTGATGCGACAGACGGGTAAACGCCCCTGAACGCATATGAGGTTTTCCGATGTCGATAGACCAAAGCACCGCCGCCAAGGTGGCCAAACTCGCCCGGATCAAGGTCGAGGATGACGCGCTGCCCGCGCTGGCATCCGAGTTCAACACCATCCTTGGGTTCATCGAGCAACTGAACGAAGTGGATGTCGAAGGTGTCGAGCCGATGGTCTCGGTCACGCCGATGCGTCTGAAGCGTCGTCAGGACGAAGTCACTGACGGAAATCAGCAGGACAAAGTTCTGTCCAATGCCCCCGATGCGCGCGAAGGGTTCTTCGCTGTTCCCAAAGTTGTGGAGTAAGTCATGAGCGAACTGAACAAACTGGGGCTGGCTGAAGCCCGCGACGCGTTGCGTGCCGGTGATGTAACTTCGGTTGAACTGACTGAATCCTGCCTGACAGCCATTGATGAAGCCGATGCGCTGAACGCGTTCGTCCACAAGACACCCGAGATTGCGATTGAGCGTGCAAAGGCCGCAGATGATCGGATCAAAGCGGGCGACGCCCCTTCGATGTGCGGCTTGCCGATCGGTATAAAAGATCTGTTCTGCACCAAAGGTGTTCCCTCGCAGGCCGCGTCCAAGATACTCGATGGCTTCAAGCCCGAATACGAATCCACTGTGTCTCAGCAATTGGCTGACGCAGGTGCAGTGATGCTGGGCAAGCTGAACATGGACGAATTTGCCATGGGCTCGTCCAACGAAACCTCCGTTTATGGTAACGCCGTCAGCCCGTGGCGGCGTGGCAACGACGAGGCTCAGCTAACACCAGGCGGCTCCTCTGGTGGTTCGGCCTCGGCTGTTTCTGCCGATCTGTGTCTGGCTGCGACTGGCACCGATACCGGCGGTTCGATCCGGCAGCCTGCCGCCTTTGTTGGCATTACCGGCATCAAACCGACCTATGGCCGCTGCTCACGCTGGGGCATCGTTGCCTTCGCCTCGTCGCTGGATCAGGCCGGCCCGATGACCAAGAACGTACGTGACGCGGCGATCATGCTGGAAACCATGTGTGGCCATGACCCCAAGGATTCCACCAGTGCCGAATTGGCGGTGCCGAATTTTGAGGCAATGCTGACCGGCGATATCAAGGGCAAGAAAATCGGTATTCCCAAAGAATACCGCATGGACGGTATGCCCGCCGAGATCGAAAAGCTCTGGGTTGATGGCGCTGCGATGCTGAAAGACGCAGGGGCTGAGATCGTCGATATTTCGCTGCCGCATACCAAATACGCACTACCTGCATATTATGTGATTGCTCCTGCTGAGGCGTCTTCGAACCTTGCCCGCTATGACGGTGTCCGCTATGGCCGCCGCGCGCAGCTGGCACAAGGTGACGGCATCACCGAAATGTATGAAAAGACCCGCGCGGAAGGCTTCGGCCCCGAGGTCCAGCGCCGGGTAATGATCGGCACATATGTGTTGTCGGCGGGTTTCTATGACGCCTACTACAACCGCGCCCGCAAAGTGCGGACACTGATCAAAAAAGACTTCGAAGATGTCTTCGCGACTGGCGTTGACGCAATCCTGACCCCGGCCACACCTTCGGCTTCGTTCGGCCTGGGTGAGATGACCGAAGCTGATCCGGTTCAAATGTATCTGAACGACGTGTTCACAGTGACCGTGAACCTAGCTGGCCTGCCCGGTATCTCGGTTCCAGCGGGACTGGACGCTCAGGGACTGCCGCTAGGTCTGCAACTGATCGGCCGCCCATGGGAAGAGGGCGATCTGCTCAACACCGCCTACGCGCTTGAGAATGCCGCCGGGTTTGTGGCCAAGCCGGGCAAATGGTGGTAATTCTCTGACCGGCAGAACGACAAGAAGGCGGAGCAGCCGAATGCGTAAATTGCTTCTGATTTCGACCCTCGGGCTGGTAGCAGCCTGTGACACGGTCGCCCCTGTATCGGGTACCGGGTTCAATACGCCGGAATACCAGGCCCAACGCGAGGCTGAACTGGCCGGGCAGGGGCTCGCTGGTAACCCGCTGCTGCCACCCGAAGCGATTTCGGAGCAGCCGCTTTCGGCGCAAGGTGCTCCTCTGAATGACGGTAGTGCGGCTGATATTGCAAACCAGACGGCTGTGGCGCTGGCCAGTACGTCTGACCAGCAAGGCTTAATTGCCCCAGTGGCAAACAACACAGGCATTTCTGACGAACAGGATTTTGAAGCCGTTTCAAACAGGCGTAGTATCGATGCAGATGCGGCCCGGATCGAACAGAACCGACAGACATATGAAGTTGTCGCGCCAACCGCGGTTCCACAGCGCGGTACAGATGGACAGCCCAACATCGTGCAATACGCGTTGAACACGTCAAACCCCGTCGGAACCCAGCTCTACAGCCGTGCAGGGTTCAATTTACAGGCCAAAGCCGAGCGGAACTGTGCGCAATTCGCATCGCCGGATCAGGCCCAGATCGAATTTCTGTCCAATGGCGGTCCCCAGCGCGACCGTAAAGGTCTGGACCCGGATGGCGACGGCTATGCCTGCGGCTGGGACCCCAGTGCATTCCGCAGTGCCGTCAACAACTGAGCTTCCGCCGATCTGGCATCCATCGCCCAATTTCGGCCCCCGGCGCGATGGGTTGAAGCCTGCGCTGATCGTTCTGCACTACACCGCAATGGAAAGCGCATCAGCTGCGCTCGAGCGCCTTTGCGATCCCGGTCCTGAAGTTTCCGCTCACTATCTGATCGGCGGCAATGGCGAGCTCTGGCAGCTTGTGCGCGAGGAAGACCGCGCCTGGCATGCCGGGGCCGGGGAGTGGCACGGGCAGACGGATATAAATTCCCGTTCCATTGGCATCGAATTGGACAATCGGGGCGATCACCCGTTCTCCGAGCCTCAGATGAACGCGCTGGAACAACTTCTGTCCAAACTCATGCGGCGCTGGTCGATCTCTCCGGAAGGTGTCATTGGACATTCCGACATGGCACCCGGGCGCAAGACAGACCCAGGCCCCCGTTTTGATTGGCAAAGACTGGAACGTCAAAGCCTTGCCGCTCCAACTGGCACCGAAGCGCCTTCCGAAACGACGTTCCGGGCGCTCGCGCAAGCCCGGGGATATACAGCTGATGTCGATGATGACATCCTGCTCAAAACCATTCGCCTGCGCCACCGTCCCTGGGCCACAGGCCCATTGCACCCTGACGATTTCAAAGCGCTGGCCCTTCCTCCACATCCGACCTGATCCGCACTTCATCAGGCCAAAAATATCCCGGGGTTGAATTGGCCGAAGGCCAAGAAGGGGCTGGCCCCTTCATCCTCCAACCGCTCTTGACGTAACCTCTCCCAAAGCATACCCAACACCTCGCGCGGAGGGCCGGATGGCCGCTGGGGCATATGCCCGAGAGGAAAGTCCGGACTCCACAAGGCAACGGTGCCGGGTAACGCCCGGGCGGGGAAACCCGACGGAAAGCGCCACAGAAATCAGACCGCCGCGGGCCTTGGCCCGAGGTAAGGGTGAAACGGTGGGGTAAGAGCCCACCGCGCCGCTGGCAACAGTGGCGGCACGGCAAGCCCCACCGGGAGCAATGCCGAATAGGGTCCCCGCGCGGGCCGGTCGGTGCAAACCGATACCGCCGCTAGGCTCGCTTTGGCCGAGAGGGACCGGGTTGGCAGCTTGAGCCGCGCAGCAATGCACGGCCTAGAGGAATGGTCATCGAAGGGGGTAACCCCGGAACAGGATCCGGCTTACAGGCCCTCCGCGCATAATTCCTCAGCCCGTCGGCGGCGTATACACCCCGGTTAGCGTTGCTGCTTTTGCAGCGACCGAAACGAACTCTTCGGCAGACCATGCGCGCACGGTTTCGATTTTCGATACTGCACCCGTGCTTGCAACGGCCATCCCGATTGCGACCGCATCAGTGCCGTCAGGGACCTCGCTGATGACAACAACATCGTTGCTACCGGTGGTAACGTAGAATGAGATCAGCTTTCCGCCCGCTTTCTCAAGCAGCGCACTGACCGGGCCGGTACGATCCTGAGGATTGGCAACCATCGCCTGAACGGCCTCGGATGAGTAGGATGCGTAAGTGATGAATACAGGCATGAAAACCTCCCACTGTTTAAGTCTATTCGGAACCATCCGACTGGCCGGTTCCATGGCCAGATTGCTTGCTGAGACGCCTGCAATTCAGGAACACCCGGGTAACCCGGGCGATACTATTGACGTGAGTGGTGTAGGGTGCCGGACGATAGTCCCGGTCAGATTTGGCCCATGATCGCAACACGGACTCTTTGGTCACGGTGACCCTATCACAGTTTCGTGAACACACCAAGCGACACCCCGTTGAGGCGGAGTAGGGAATTGTTCCCGGAACACGGCGAATCTGGTTGACTTGGGCGTACGAGCAGTTAAAAGCGCACGCTCATAAGGATTCAACCGAAAGGCCCCTGCCTTTTCGGACGCAGGAGATAACCATGGCGAAGCCGACGACAATCAAGATCCGTCTGAACTCGACCGCGGGCACGGGCCACTTCTACGTGACCAAAAAGAATGCGCGCACCATGACCGAGAAAATGACCATTCGTAAATACGATCCGGTTGCTCGGAAACATGTCGAGTACAAAGAAGGCAAGATCAAGTAATCTGCCCTCTGACTTGAATTTTTGAAAAAGGACTCTGCCGATGCGGGGTCCTTTTTTGTTGGTTTTAGGCGTCCCACAGCGCGTCGGTGCGAAACACGGGCGTTGCAGGGGCGCATCAGCCCCTCGGGTGTTCTGGGTGAGGGCGGCTTGCTTTTACGCACTCCATGCCGCTACGCTTCAGCAACTCTTTCCAAAATGTTGACCGCCATGAAAAAAATCTTGTTACCCGCCCTTGCAGTTCTGACCCTGTCAGCCTGCGAAGATCCGTTTAACCGCGAAGGTGTTGGTTTCACCGGGATAGATGGTGAACCGCGTACGGTATCCGATGTGAAAGGAGCCGTGGCATTTGTTCAACCTGCAACCAACATCCCGGCAGAGCTCGCCAAGTTGCCAACGGTTCAGGTCTCGTCTGATCAGACCGAGCTTTCCAAGATGGCGAAAGTAGCTATCGATAATGGTGGACGCACTGATACCAGCGCCGTTCAGCTGTCAGGCCAGAGCACTAATCTGCTGCTGAGCACGGTCAGTGTGAACGGGACATTGTTTGGTGTGTTGCGAACTGAAGAAGGGGACACTCGCGTGGACAATTCCATCGGTGCAACCTTCGGAGCGCGAACCGAGCGCTTTACCGGTTGCTTGCCCGCTGGGGATGTTTACCGCAAAGGCTCGTCCAAGCGCAGCTCTGGTTTTGCGGTGCCGCTGAACTGTAGCTGATTGCCAAAGTACCAAACCATTTTGTACCCCCGCCAATTTGGTGGGGGTTTTCTGTTTCCGCCGTTATTCAACGCGCCATTCAGCGAAACTGATCACGGGGTTTAGCCCGGCGCGCGCCATCAATTCAGCCGAAGGCGTATTGAAGGTTGCATAGGTCGTGGCCAAAACATCTCCGCCATCAGCAAGCAGACGTGCGCGAACCTCGTTTATCAAGGCTAATCCGATTCCTTTCCGACGGTGCTTGGTATCGACGCTGATGTGGTGCAGCATCGCACGTGTTTCCGCCCGGCGAAAAGGTGTCGCAGCACGCTTCTCAAGCTCAAAAAACGCATATCCCAACAGTATTTGATTCTCCTCATAGCCCAATGCAACCACTGCGTCGTGGCTGAGCCATTCTGAAAGATAGGAAACGACTTCCTTGTCATCTGGCAAAGGTGTGTATCGCTGTGGCTGTTTCTGAACGTGCAGGTCATGCACCTGTTGAAGTAATGGCAACAAGCGATGCGCCTGTGACGGGCAAATGGTGGCGATGGACATCAATGGTCCTCCGATTATCCAAACAAAAAGGGCGGGTCTTTTCGGACCCGCCCTTTGGCTGTGAGTATGAGGTTCGCGTTATTCGCGATTACCAAGCAGCTGCAGCAGGAACATGAACATGTTGATGAAGTCCAGATACAGGTTCAGTGCACCCATGATGGCCGCCTTGCCTAGCCATTCCTGGTCACCCGCATGGGCCATCTGCAGATAGGTCGTTTTGATCTTCTGAGTGTCATACGCGGTCAGGCCCGCAAAGATCAGAACACCCAGGATCGACACAGCGAACATGATCGCAGGCGATTGCAGGAAGATGTTGATGACCATCGCGACGATCAGACCGATGACGCCCATCATCAGGAACGTACCCATGCCAGACAGGTCTTTCTTAGTGACGTATCCGTAGAGCGACAGGCCCGCAAAGGCGATCGACGTTACCAGAAATACCTGAGCGATCGAGATGCCGGTGAAGGCAACGAAAATCCAGCTCAGCGACAGGCCCATGACGGCTGCAAATGCATAGAAGAACAGCTGCGCGCCAGACGCCGAGAGACGGTTGATGGCGGCGCCAAAGCCGAACACCATCGCCAGAGGTGCAAACATCACGATCCAACCCAGGATATTCGGGCTAAGCGTGACTGGGTCACGGAAGATCGACAGAAGTTGCGGGCTTGAGCCAACGGCCCAGGCAACAGCAAACGTGATCAGCATACCTACGGACATTGTGCCGTAGACTTTGTTCATATGGGCGCGCAGGCCCTCATCAATCTCGGCAGCGCGCGCCCCGGACGCCGTCCGGATCGTGTCGAATTGTGCCATTTAAGGGTCTCCCTTCAATATTCTGTGCTCAGCCTGCGATTGCAGGCCGGTTTCCCACTAAATATCGGAGAGTACGGCCCTCGTTTCAAGGGTTTTCACTCTAAAACTCAGCAAAACTGTCGGCAAATTTCGCGACTGGTGCAAAAAACCTGACGGCGCAGTCCCTAATGCCGCCAGATTTCTTCTATTGTCCAATTAATACAGGTGTTTGTACCAGCAGTCAGGCGCATCCCACATAGGGCGAGAAGCCTCGGCTTCTGCCTCGGAGCGGGTGATTCCGATATCTTCCAAAGCGCGATCATCAAGCTGAGCCAGTTTTTGCCGTTGCCGCGAAAGGCTCAACATGTTGAGCAGGCGGTCTCCAATCGATTTACCTTTGATGCGACGCAGAGTCGAAATGGCTAGATGGGTCATGGGTATTGCCCTTTCATGTTTGACTGATGAAACACCGTGCTTCAATCAATTTCCTTGATCTATATGGAGCATTCTGACATATTTTAGAAATGAATGTTTTTGACATTACTCATAAGGAATCTTGAAGATGCGAAATCTGGACATCACTACGCTTCGTTCATTCGTTGCCGTCGCGGATCACGGCGGCGTTACCCGCGCAGCTGGATTTCTTCATCTCACGCAATCGGCTGTTTCCATGCAGCTCAAGCGGTTAGAAGAGCTACTCGGGCTGGAGCTGCTGGATCGATCCGGTCGAACCATTGCGCTGACCGCGTCTGGCGAGCAACTGCTGGCCTATGCGCGCCGGATGATTGCGTTGAATGATGAGGTGATCGGGCGGCTCACTGATCAGGCCTTTGAAGGAGAGGTCGTGTTGGGGGTGCCGCATGATGTCGTTCATCCGTTCATCCCCCGTGTCCTAAAGCGCTTCAATGCCAGCTTCCCGCGCGTGAACGTGAACTTGGTTACCTCGAATACGCGCCACCTGAAGGAAGAATTTGCGCGCGGAGGTTTTGATTTGATCGTGACCACGGAATCGGGAGCGGGCGAGGGGGCTGAAACCTTGTATCATATGCCACTGCGTTGGGTCGGGGCTCTGAACGGGTCCGCTTGGCGACAACAGCCTCTGCGGCTGGGGTTTTGCCGCAATTGCATCTTCCGTCCGGTTGCGACCGCGGCGCTGGATGACGCTGGGATCGAATGGGACATGAGCATCGACAGCGACTCAGACCGTACGGTCGAAGCAACAGTCAGTGCTGATCTGGCGGTGGGTGTACTGTTGGAGGGGACACAGCCCAACCATCAGGAACTGATCGACCATGCTGGGGTCCTTCCGGACCTGCCGGTGCAGTTCATCAACCTTTATGGTGCTGAAAGAGTGCGCGAGGAATATGTGGCTGAGCTCGCAAATCTCCTGCGGCAAAATTTTTCACACCCCAGTGCGCGCCCCCTCAAAGTGGCGAGTTGATCTGGATGACGATCTTACCGGTGGATTTGCGATCACGCAGCAATTCCAATCCCTTGGCTGCGTCCTGCAAAGGCAGGATGTGGCTGATATGAGGTTTAATCCGTCCTTCTGAGTGCCAGCGAAACAGAGTGCTGAAACTATTGTGAACGATTTCCGGCTTAAATTTCAGGTAACCACCGATATAGACGCCAATCACACTGAGATTTTTAACCAAAAGATGGTTGGCCGGAATCTGAGGAACTTCACCCCCCGCAAAGCCGATGGGCAATAGGCGGCCCTCGGGATTCGTGGCGCGGAACGCAGCCTTGAAAACGTCACCACCGATGGCGTCATAGACCACGTCGGCTCCGCCAAGGGCGCGAACGCGGTTACGCAGATCCTCATCCGCATCGATCAAATGGTCCGCACCGGCCTGCTGCGCCACCACCAATTTGTCCGCGCCGCGCGCTTGCGCGATGACGGTCGCCCCCATCAGTTTCCCGATTTCGATGGCGGTCAGCCCAACGCCGCCAGCAGCTCCGGTCACCAGCAGCGTTTCGCCGGCCTGTAGGCGTGCCCGGTGCTCCAACGCGATATGGCTGGTGCCATAGGCGATCTGAATGGCGGCAGCGTCTTCGAAACTCATTGTGTCTGGGATGACAATAACCCGGTCAGCATCGAAGACACCAGATTCGGCCAGGCCGCCCTGACCAGAGAAAACAGCGACGCGGTCACCTGGTTTTAGATGCGTAACACTATTTCCGACTTCGGCAACGACCCCTGCAATTTCCATACCCAGAGTAAACGGTGTGCCGGGTGTATCCTGATAGGAGCCTTTCTGCATCAAAAGATCGGCAAAGTTCAGCCCGCAGGCCCGAATGGATACGCGCACCTGATTTTCCGCTGGTGTCGGCTCGGGCATTTGGCAAATTTGCGCCATTGTTCCCTTGGTTTTGATACGAAATGCCAGCATCAGTGTTCTCCGGTATTTTAGGGCACATAGGCGGAGAGCGCGCGCGTTTTGTCAATTCCAATCAAACACCCTTCTCAAACAGGTGTCTGGTCTGATTTGTTGTCTCCGAACATACACAGATGTGATGATCCCGGTACTCAACCATAATCAACAGTCCATATTCTTGGATTCAACCGTCTTGAAAAAAGAATCGATTGCGGCAATATTATTGTTCTATGGTGCTGTTCGGGGGGCACGATCCTAAGTTAGGAAGTTCTTAAGCAGCGACCCGCTAACTTGGCGGTGACGGCTGCTGTTGCGGTTTCCCGGACAGGTGTTTGTGTAAAGGAGACTACCAATGACCCATCACGTCGATGTCCATGTGGGCAAACGCGTCCGGCATCGCCGCTGGCTGATTGGCATGACTCAGCAGCAGTTGGCGCAGCAAGTTGGTATCAAGTTTCAACAGATTCAAAAATACGAAACGGGTGCCAACCGTGTAAGCGCGTCGCGTTTGTGGGACATTGCCGAGGCATTGGATGTTCCGGTCAGCTTTTTCTTTGAAGGCCTTGAAGAAGCTCAGAAAGCAGAGGCTGACAAAAAATCAGTTCCTGCAGATCTGATGGGCGATAAAGAAGCGCTTGATCTCGTTCGCTCGTACTATGCGATACCGGAAAATCAGCGTCGCCGCTTGTTTGAACTGGCGCGCGTGCTGAGCGACGTCGCCTAATACAATCGCTTGACTTCGCGGGGTGCCCGTCGCACGGGTAAGCCATGCAAAACACCCTACGAAGTGATCTAGAGATTGCCGAAGAAATGGCCGACGCGGCGCGGGCGGCCATTCTTCCGTTTTTCCGCCAATCTAACTTGAAGACGGACAACAAGCTCGATGCCGGGTTTGATCCTGTGACTGCAGCTGACCGCGAAGCAGAGAAAGCGATGCGTGCGGTGCTGGCCATTCACCGGCCCAAGGATGGCGTCTTAGGGGAAGAGTTTGGCCATTCCGAAGGAGTGAGCGGACGGGTTTGGGTGCTGGACCCAATCGACGGCACGCGCGGATTCATAAGTGGTACGCCCACATGGGGTGTTCTGATCGCCCTGAGCGATGAGACTGGACCTAAGCTTGGCGTAATCGATCAGCCCTATATCGGTGAACGCTTTATCGGAGATAAAGAGCACGCCTTTGTCAAAGGCCCTATGGGGCGCGCGGAACTCGAGACCCGGAATACGCGATCATTGGATCAGGCGATCATCTTCACCACCTTTCCTGAGGTCGGCACCGAGGCCGAGGCCGCTGCCTTCAAGGCGGTTTCTCAGAAAACGAAGCTGACGCGTTATGGGATGGATTGTTACGCCTATGCGCTACTTGCTGCAGGGCAAACCGATCTGGTGGTCGAGGCTGGGTTGAATGCCTACGATATCCAGGCCCCAATCGCGGTGATCGAAGCAGCAGGTGGTATTGTGACAGATTGGCAGGGTAATCCTGCCCATAATGGCGGGCGTGCCCTCGCAGCAGCCAATGCTGAGATTCATGCGGCGGCGCTGGAAATCTTGAAGCAATATTAAACGGGTTGCCGCACCCCCCATGCGGCTTTAAACTGATCGCGGCTGGTTCTTACGCCCGTTTTCCACCAGCCCAATACTCCACGCATGAGACGGGCAGGATGCGGGAGTGCAAAAATGACAGAAATATTGATCCGGAATGCCGACATTATCGTGACGATGGACGATGATCGGCAAGAGCTTGTGGCCGCTGATCTGTTGGTTCGGGACGGAAAGATTGCCCAGATTGGCCATGGTTTGACCAGCCGGGGTGAAATACATGATGCCGCCGGATGTGTTGTTACCCCCGGTCTGGTGAACACCCATCATCATCTCTACCAAACCCTTACGCGCGCGGTGCCCGGCGGGCAGGATGCGTTGCTATTTGGATGGTTACGAACACTTTATCCCATCTGGTCCCGCTTTGGACCTGAAGAGATGTTTATCTCCGCTCAGATTGGTCTGGCAGAGTTGGCGCTGTCTGGCTGCACGCTTAGTTCTGATCACCTCTACCTTTATCCCAATGGTGCGCGACTTGAAGATACGATCCATGCCGCGTCGGAATTGGGTTTGCGTTTTCAACCGACGCGCGGGGCAATGAGTATCGGTGAAAGTGATGGTGGATTGCCTCCTGATGCTCTGGTCGAAGCCGAGCAAGCCATTCTGGAGGATATGATCCGCGTGGTGGATGCCTATCACGATCCATCTGAGGGTTCGATGTGTCGCGTTGGTCTGGCGCCGTGTTCACCGTTCTCAGTCAGTCGGGACCTGATGCGCGATGCCGCGCTTCTCGCGCGCGATAAAGGCGTAATGCTACATACTCATCTGGCAGAAAACGATGAAGATATCGCCTATTCTGAAGATCAGTTCGGTTGCCGGCCCGGCCAATACGCAGAGGAGCTGGGCTGGACTGGATCGGATGTCTGGCACGCCCATTGCGTCAAGCTGGATGGCTCCGAGATCGACCTATTTGCGCGTAGCCGAACTGGTGTTGCGCACTGCCCATGCTCCAATTGCCGCCTTGGCTCAGGTATCGCGCCAGTCCGCAAGATGCGCGACCAAGGCGTGCATGTCGGGCTGGGTGTGGACGGTTCAGCCAGCAATGACAGCGGCAATCTGATCGCCGAGGCGCGTCAGTCCATGCTTCTGCAACGGGTTGCAAATGGCGCTGACGCCATGTCAGCCCGCGAAGCGTTCGAGATTGCCACCCGTGGCGGGGCGGATGTGTTGAATCGGCCCGATTGCGGCAGGCTTATGCCCGGCAAACGCGCTGACATAGCCATTTGGGACGTACGCGGCATCGAAAGTGCGGGCAGTTGGGACCCCGCTGCGCTCCTTCTGGCCGGACTAACGCGTGTCAAACATCTGTTTGTCGAGGGACGCCAGGTTGTGCGCGACGGCCAGATCGTCACGATTGACCTGCCAAAGGCCATAGAAACTCAGAATCGTCTGGCAAGCGCGTTGGCAGAATAGCGGATGCGCTCTTCATCTGGCTGAAAATATCCCCGCCGGAGGCATGGGCCACAGGCCCATTCCTATCAAGCAGAAACAGCTCGCCCGGCGATCCAGACCTCGGCAACAGCCCGATCATCCCCCATCATGATGGTCGGGAACACCGCTTCCCAGAGATCATCAGCATGTGCTTCGCGTTGGGCGATGGCCGGAGTCGAGGCGAGGTCCAATACCGCCAGATCCGCCTCCATGCCCACTGCAATATTGCCGATACGATCATCCATCCGCAAAGTTCGAGCTGACCCAACCGTTCCAAGCCAAAGCAATTGCGACGGGTGTAGCGGACGACCCCGCAGTTGACCAATTTCGTACGCTGCGGCCATTGTGCGTAGCATCGAAAAGCTGGAACCACCGCCTGTATCGGTGGCAAGACCAACCCGGTGCCCCTCGCGGATCAGGCCGTTCATGTCGAACAGACCAGAGCCGATAAACGTATTGGACGTGGGGCAGTGGATCAGAGCTGCATCTACCTCGCGCAAGCGGTCACGTTCGCGATCCTCCAGATGGATCACGTGACCGTAGAGACCGTTTCCACCCAACAATCCAAACTGCTCATAGGTATCCAAATAGTCGCGCGCCTCAGGGAACAGAGAGCGCACCCACTCAATTTCGTCGGTTTGTTCGCTGAGATGTGTTTGCATTAGGCATTCGGGATGCTCCGCCCACAGCGCGCCCATCGCCTCTAACTGATCTGGTGTCGATGTCGGCGAAAAACGCGGTGTAATGGCGTAGGATATGCGATCAACCCCGTGCCACTTTTCAAGCAGTGACTTGGACTGGTCATACCCGGTCTGTGCGGTGTCACGCAGCCCCTCGGGTGCATTTCGATCCATGCAGGTTTTGCCGGCGACAACCCGTTGACTTCGCGCCTTGGCTGCCGAGAAAAACGCATCAACACTCTCGGGATGAATAGTGCAAAAGCTGCACATTGTCGTCGTACCGTGTGCTGCCGTTAAATCGAGGTATCTATTTGCAATTTCAGCGGCATAGTCAGGATCGCTGAACTTCATCTCTTCCGGGAACGTGTAGCTGTTGAGCCAGTCGATCAGGCGCTTGCCCCAACTCGCAATCATCGCGGTTTGCGGATAGTGAACGTGCGGATCCACAAAGCCCGCCAAAATAAGCTTGTCGCCATAATCCTTAACTTTGGCCTCGGGGTGCGCGACAGAAAGATCGGTCGCGGATCCCAATGCTGCGATGCGACCATCTTCTATCAATACGGCTTCGTGTAGTTCGGTCGCGTCTGTGGGTTCGCCTTCGAACGGTGATCCGTTGAAGCTGAGCACGCGTCCCTTCAAAAGCGTCTTTTGCGCCATCTGCTGTGTTCTCCGCCTGTTTGGGGCCGCTATCCAGCATAGGGATGCAAAAGATGTGGGTAAATTGGACCATTGTCATTGTTTTCCGGTAGCTGCTTCTTCTATCTAGGGTCAATCGGCAGGAAAAAAGGGGCAGCGCATGACGACAGGCAGTGACGAAGCCAGACCCGATCAGCCCCAGGACGAGGACGCCTATGCGCTCGACCCGCGAACCGTCGAAGCCATCCTCTATGCGGTGGAGGTCGAAGATCGCACCAAGCTGATCGATCTTATGGAGCCGCTACATGCGGCTGATATTGCCGACCTTCTGGAACAGATCAGCCCCTTTGACCGGGCGGGCCTGATCCGGTTGTACGATAAGGAATTTGACGGGGATATTCTTTCAGAACTGGATGAATCTGTCCGGGAAGAAGTGATCGATGTTCTGAAACCGGATGTCTTGGCCGAAGCTGTTCGGGACATGGAAAGCGACGATGTCGTTGATCTGCTCGAGGATCTCGAAGAGCCGCAACAAGAGACGATCCTTGATGCGCTTGAAGACTCTGAACGAGTCGCCGCTGAGCAGGCGTTGTCCTACCCTGAAAATTCCGCCGGTCGTCTTATGCAGCGTGAAGTCGTCATGGCGCCCGAGCACTGGACGGTGGGGCAGGCCATTGATTTCATGCGGGCCAATGATGATCTGCCAGAACAGTTCTATCATGTCGTCCTTGTTGACCCGCGGCTGAAGCCCGTTGCGCAGGTTACACTGGGAAAGCTGATGGCGACCCGGCGAGAGGTGCCCTTGCATGACCTCGCCGAGGAAGAATTCCACACCATCCCTGTCGATCAGGACGAAGAGGATGTGGCCTATGCGTTCAACCAATACCATCTGATCTCGGCCACGGTTGTGGATACGGATGGGCGGTTGGTTGGCGTCATTACCATTGATGACGCGATGGTGGTGTTGGATGAAGAATATGAAGAAGACATGATGCGTCTTGCAGGTGTCTCGGACGAAAGTTCTTTGTCCGATAGCGTAGCGGCAACCAGTAAACGGCGCTTGCCATGGCTCGGTGTCAATCTGATCACCGCGATTTGTGGTTCGCTGGTCATTTCGCAGTTTGAGGCCGCAATCGATCAGCTTGTTGCACTCGCAATCCTGATGCCGATTGTTGCCTCAATGGGAGGCAACGCTGGAACTCAATCACTGACAGTGGCTGTACGCGCGCTGGCGACACGTGACTTGACGAGTTCGAATGTGTGGCGCGTGATCCGCCGCGAATTACTGGTTGGGATGCTCAACGGATTATGCTTTGCCATCGTGTTGGGAACCGTTGGGATGATGTGGTTTGATTCTCCGTTGCTGGGTGTCGTGATTGGATCGGCGCTGGTCGTGAACATGATCATCGCGGGCTTTGCAGGTACGGTAGTACCGGTGGTGCTGGATCGTCTGGGGATCGACCCTGCGCTGGCATCGGGAACCTTTGTGACAACGACGACGGACGTGATGGGGTTCTTCATATTTCTGGGGCTTGCCAGCATGGTGCTACTGTGACCGACACAACCGATCTGACTGAAATCAAAGCCGCTGCCCGAAAGGCGGCCTTTGCGCGCCGAAAGGCGGCGTTTGACACGCGCCTACCGGGTGCTGCAGGACGTTTGTCCGAGGTTTTGGCCGGGCACCGAGGTGTTCCCATCTCAGGATACATGCCCATCCGAACCGAGATCGACCCGTTGCCGGCAATGGCCGAAGCAGTCGCATACGGGGCCGTCGGCGTACCCGTCATTCAGGCCGCCGGGAAGCCGCTGCGATTTTCGCGTTGGACTCCGGAAGGCGCGCTGAAAGACGGACCATTTGGTGCGAAGGTACCCGAGATCGACGATTATTTTGATCCTGAAATCCTGATTGTGCCGCTGGTTGCGTTTGATGCTCAGGGTGGTCGTCTGGGATATGGTGGTGGCTTCTATGATCGCACGCTAGAGGGGTTGCGCGGCAAACGCCCGACATTGGCGATCGGGTTTGCCTTCGATGCACAAGAGGCAGAAGAGCTGCCGCTTGAGCCGACGGACCAACCTCTTGATATGGTTATCACAGAAAGCCGCGTGCTGACGTTTTCAGCCTAGCCCGTGTGCTCAGCACGGAAATAGTCCCAGGCATCCTGTTTGGTTCCGTCTGGCAGGGTGCAGATCCCGGTTTGGCCGCCGTCGCCATCCTGAATATTGTACGTGCCGCCCCGTTCGATGCAAAAAGTCGCCGCTGGGTTTGCCAGTTCGGTTGATTGCTCGGCTGGCTGATCGCACGCGGCGAGGGGGGCGAGCAGGGTAACAATAATAAGATAGCGGGTCATAAGTTTCTCCTAACCAATATTATTTGCGGTTTATGGTGACAGTTTAATCACTTGTGCTTGTGTTGCACCACACTTAGGACGGGTGACATGAGGTTATTATTTCTTGGCGACGTCATGGGGCGCTCGGGTCGCGCCGCCGTTCAACAGCACCTGCCGCGTTTGCGTGAGGAGTGGCGGTTGGATTTCGTCGTGGTTAACGGCGAGAATGCATCCAATGGCATGGGGCTCAGTGGTGATCACGCCAAGCTGCTTTTGGACGCCGGTGCCGATTGCATCACTTTGGGCGACCATGCGTTCGATCAGAAAGACATGTTGCAGTTCATCGAGAAAGAGCCGCGCATTGTGCGCCCGGTGAACTATGCAAAAGGGGCACCTGGGCGAGGTCATCGGCTGTTCACGGCGCCGGGTGGACGCAAGGTGCTGGTGGTGCAGGTACTGGGGCAAGTATTTATGAAGCGCCCCTTCGATGATCCGTTCTCAGCTATCGAACCGATCCTGAAATCGCACCCACGCGGTGGGCAGGCGCAGGCGATTATCGTCGATATGCATTGCGAGGCGACGTCTGAAAAGATGGCGATGGGCCACTATTGCGACAAACGCGCCAGCCTTGTGGTGGGCACGCACACCCATGTGCCGACGGCGGACGCGCAGATTTTGACTGGCGGGACAGGATACTTGACCGATGCCGGAATGTGCGGGGACTATGACTCGGTCATTGGTATGGACAAACAAGAACCTATGCGTCGTTTCATCACCGGGATGCCCAAAGCCCGGTTCACACCCGCCAATGGCGAGGCAACGCTGAGCGGTGTGTATGTCGAAACCGATGATCGCGACGGAAGCGCAAAATCTGTGCAGATGGTGCGCGTTGGTGGGCGTTTGCAGCAGGCAGGCCCCTAAGTCACATGTCAGGCTTGCCCTGTGGCATGCAATGCGTGAAACTGGCTGATAGGCGCGTGTGCCAGATCAGGTTTCGGACAGAATACCAAGAATGCAATTCCTTCAACTGATAGAAACGGGTAGCGCAATTCTGGCGCTGATGATTGTTGCAGGGATGTTCATCATGTTCCTGCGCGAGGTCTATCCGACCGAAGTTGTCGCCATTGGCGGCGTGGCCCTGATGCTTGCAACGGGTATACTGCCCTATCAAAGCGCGCTTGCGGTACTGTCTAACCCTGCGCCATGGACCATCGGTGCCATGTTCATCATCATGGGGGCTTTGGTGCGAACAGGGGCGCTTGATGCGTTCACATCCGTGGCGCAAAAGCAGGCGCAGGTTAATCCGCGTATAGCCATCGGTTTGTTGATGGGATTTGTCGTCATCGCGTCTGCAGTGGTGTCGAACACACCTGTTGTCGTCGTGATGATCCCGGTCTTTATTCAAATCGCTCGCACACTGAACGTTTCGGCGTCCAAACTGTTGATTCCGCTTAGCTATGCGGCAATTCTTGGGGGAACGTTGACCCTGATCGGCACCTCTACCAACCTTCTGGTTGATGGCGTCGCGCGTGCGCAGGGCATGACGGCCTTCACGATATTTGAGGTCACCCCACTGGGCGTAGCTCTGGTTATCTACGGCATGGTTTATCTGCGCTTCATAGCGCCGCGTTTGTTGCCAGAGCGCGACAGCATGGCCGAAATGCTGAGTGACCGATCCAAGATGAAGTTCTTTACTGAGGCGGTCATCCCACCCGAAAGCAACTTGATCGACCGCGAAGTAACGGGGGTTCAACTGTTCAAACGCCAAGGTGTGCGGCTGATCGACGTGGTTCGGGGTGATGAGTCGTTACGTCGGAACCTAAAAGGTGTCACGCTGAAAGTGGGTGACAGAGTGGTTCTCCGCACCGAGATGACTGAGTTGTTGAGCCTGCAAAGCAATAAGGAATTAAAGAGGGTTGATCAGGTCTCGGCAGTTGAAACCAAGACGGTCGAAGTTCTGATTACACCGGGTTGCCGTATGGTTGGGCGAACATTGGGTGCGATGCGTTTGCGTCGTCGGTACGGTGTCTACGTTTTGGCTGTGCATCGCCGAAACCAGAATATCGGGCGCCAGTTGGATGCTCTAACTGTACGCGTGGGGGATACACTGCTGCTTGAAGGCTCACCCGGTGATATTCAAAGGCTGGCAGCAGATATGGACATGGTTGATGTGACACAGCCCTCGGCACGTGCCTTCCGTCGCAGTCACGCACCCATTGCCATTGGATCATTGGTGGGAATCGTTGCGTTGGCTGCGCTGGGCGTCGCTCCAATTCTGCTTTTGTCTATACTGGCTGTTGCGGTGGTCCTGCTGACCCGCTGTATCGATGCGGATGAGGCGTTTTCCTTTGTCGAAGGCAGATTGTTGGCGCTGATTTTCTCAATGCTCGCAATCGGTGCGGCTCTCGATAAATCTGGCGCTGTGACGCTGATTGTCGAGGCGATCGCACCCGCGCTGGGCATGTTGCCGCCCTTCCTTATCATATGGGCTGTGTATTTGCTGACCTCGGTATTGACCGAATTGGTTTCAAACAATGCAGTTGCAGTGGTGGTGACTCCGATCGCCATCTCGTTGGCGCAGGCAGTTGGCATCGATCCGCGCCCGTTGGTCGTCGCGGTGATGGTGGCGGCGTCGGCTTCGTTTGCGACGCCCATCGGTTATCAGACCAACATGATGGTGTACGGGCCGGGCGGGTACAGGTTCACCGATTTTCTAAAGGTTGGTGTGCCGTTAAACCTGACGGTCGGTTTGTTGGCCTCACTCTTGATCCCGTTCATCTGGCCACTCTGAGACTGGCACAGTTTCGCCGACTTGAATGTGTTGCCCTTGTAAATGGTGATCCAGCCACAATCTTTTTCTAAAAGACGAATGAGAGAGGATAGGATCATGCCTTTTCCAAAACTCGGACAGGCCATTGTGGCCGGAGCAGTTGTATTGGCTTTGCTGGGCAGCCAAAGCCACGCCGGATCGGTGACAGGCACAGCGACATATCGTGAACGGATCGCTCTGCCACCGGATGCAACACTGTATGTCGAATTACAGGATATCTCGCGGGCGGACGCAGCTGCTGTGACACTGGCAGCGCAGCGCTACGCTCTGAACGGCGTGCCATCAGAATTTGAGTTGTCGTTTGATGATGCGCTGATCCGCGAAGGAATGACCTATGCGGTCCGGGGTGCAATCTATCGTGGAGAGGAGCTGCTGTTTACGACCGATACGATTCACCCGGTGTTGACCAACGGAGAAGGCAATTCCGCAGACCTGATACTGGTGCAGGCGCACGATCAGAGCGCCGCGACACTGGAAGGGACTGAATGGGTGGCCATCGGAATAGATGGAGAGGTGTTGGACGCAAAGCGCCCGCCACAGCTTTCATTTGCTCAAGGCGGAGCGTTCGGCGGTACAGGCGGTTGTAATCGGTTTACCGGACAAGCCGAAATCATCGGCAATAGCATAGAATTTCCTGAGAACATGGCTGCCACTTTGATGGCGTGTCCACCAGAAATGGAAGAGATTGAAGACCAATTTCTTGCCGCTTTGCAAAGTGTAACCACTTATGCGGTTGCCGGTGACAGTCTGGTTATGCTCGACGCCGCAGGCGAACCTGTTCTGAAGTTTGTGCGCAACCAGTAATCAGGCCACGGCGCGGGACCGTCCCGCATTGCGGCCCGAGAAGATGCAACCGCCCAGAAACGTGCCCTCCAGCGCGTTGTATCCGTGGTAACCGCCACCGCCAAAGCCCGCGACCTCTCCGGCTGCAAACAGGCCGGGGACGACTTGGCCGTCTGCGCCAATCATCTGACTGTCGAGATTGGTCTGCAACCCACCAAGCGTTTTGCGGGTCAGAACATGCAATTTAACTGCAATCAAAGGGCCATTTGACGGATCGAGGAATTTGTGTGGCTTGGCGGTGCGGATCAACCTATCGCCCCGGTAATTGCGCGCGGCATGGATCGCCATCATCTGAGCGTCTTTCGAGAATGGGTTGTCGATCTGAGAATCCCTCGCCTCGATTTGCGTGCGCAAATACGCTTCGTCAATCAGTCCGCCGCCCAATTGGTTCATGCCACTGACTAATTCCGTCAGCGTGTTGGCAACAACGAAATCCTCACCCTTTTCCTTGAAAGCCTCGACCGGGCCAGTTGCCTTTGAGCCGGATAAAATGCGCTGTTGAATAACCTCTTTCCAGCTACCCGAAGTGAAGTCCGGGTTCTGCTCGGACCCGGAGAGGGCAAATTCCTTCTTGATCACTTTCTGGGTCAGAACGAACCAACTGTACTCATAACCCGTCTTCAAGATTTCGCGCAGCGTGCCCAGCGTATCGAAGCCCGGCAGACAAGGGGGTTGCAGACGATTGCCGCACGCGTCAAACCACATCGAGCTTGGACCGGGCAGGATGCGAATACCGTGCGCGGGCCAGATCGGATCCCAATTGCGTACGCCTTCCGTATAGTGCCACATTCGATCACCGTTGATCACATGGCCGCCTGCTTTCTCGCTGATCGGGATCATCCGGCCATCGACATGAAAGGGCACGCCAGCGATCATGTCTTTGGGTGGTTCACCCAATCGGTTTGTGGGCCAGTTTTTTCGCACCATTTCGAAGTTCCCACCGATCCCGCCGGAGGTGACGATGACCGCAGGCGCGTAGACTTCGAACTCGCCCACTTCGTCCCGATTGGTCTTGCCACCCCTCTGGACACTATCATCGGCTAGAACCTCTCCGGATACGCCCTTGGCTGTGCCATTTTGCATAATGATATGGCTGACTTGGTGGCGGAACTTCAACTGGATTAAACCAGCACTGACATGATCCTGCACGCGCCTAATAAAATGCTCCAACACTCCCGGGCCCGTGCCCCACGTGATATGAAAGCGCGGGACTGAGTTGCCATGACCATTGGCGTATGACCCACCGCGTTCGGCCCATCCCACGACCGGAAACCAGCGCAACCCCATGTCATATAACCAAGGACGCATTTCACCTGCTGCAAACTCGACATAGGCATCCGCCCACTTGCGGGGCCAATTGTCCTCATCACGGTCGAACTGAGCGCTGCCCATCCAGTCGCGCAGTGCCAGATCGTAGCTGTCGCGAATACCCATGCGACGCTGTTCCGGGGTGTCGACCATGAACAGACCGCCAAGGCTCCAAAACGCCTGCCCGCCAAGGAAGTGTTCCGGCTCCTGATCTACAATGATCACACGCTTACCGCGATCCCCCAACTCTGCGGCGGCAGCCAGACCGGCAAGCCCGCCGCCGACGACAATCGCGTCTGCTGTATTATCAGCCATCTGATCTCCTTTCAGCGGTTGCGGAACCAAAGGATAAAGGGGGTCACGACCACATACATCGTAATACCATAAACTGCGGCCGGAACGGCAAGCGGGCTGAAGCCCGTTGTGGTGCCTGTGATCAGTGCCGCCAACGTAATTCCCATCGCCGAATTCTGTATGCCTGTTTCGACCGAAATGGTTTTCGCCTCTTCCCATGTCAGCTTGGCGATCCGCGCCAGCCCAAGCCCAATTAGTAGCAGTGCGATATTCAGCGCGATCAACGCGGCCCCGATCGAGCTGAGGTTCTCAATGAAGAATTGCCAGTTTCCGGCCAGCGCCGCCAGAACGATCAGCACAAACAGGATCGAGGCAAGCGTGGACAAAGGGTTATCGATCCGAACCGCGAACTCTTTGGCAAAGTGGCGAATACTAACGCCTATCGCGACAGGCAACGTTGTGATCAGGAACAATGCGGTAGCAAGGGCGCCAATCGATACTTCCGGGGCTGTCTCACCCATGAAGTAATCGATGGACCACGCGGCCAGAATTGGAACTGTCACAATCGACAACAGGCTGATCACAGCCGTCAGGCTGACTGATAGCGCAACGTCGCCTTTGGCAAACTTTGCAAGGATGTTGCTGGTAACGCCGCCGGGGCAAAAGCTTAGAAGCATCACGCCAACGGCAATCTCAGCGGGTAGCCCGAACATCGTGACGGTTGTGAAAGCAGCCAGTGGTATCAACACAACCTGACTGATCGCACCGATGGCGAATGGGTATCCGCGGGTAAGAACTCGGCGAAAATCAGCGGCCTCAAGCCCGATCCCGAGCGACAGCATGATAATGGCCAGCGAAAGCGGCAGGCCAACATTTATGAGCAGGTCCAAGAACAACTCCTCCCAAAGTCATTCGGGCCAGCCTATGCGAGGGGGTGTTAATCAGGCAATAACGCCGTTGGGTCACCCGTAGCGTTCGGCGAACCGTCGCAGGATTTCCCCGGGTTGTGTAACGTCCGCCGCGTGGCAGATATCGATCAGGCGTTGTGCATCTTCCGGCGGGAAATACCCGTGATCTTTGTAGATGTTAATCCGCTGTTCAAAGTCCTTGGCATCCGCTTCGGGGTGGAACTGAGTGGCATAGACATTTTGTCCCCAGCGGATCATCTGGATCGGGCAGGGGGCCGAGGTGACCAGATGCACGCAGCCTTCTGGCAGGGATTGCACGGCCTCTTTATGACCGACAAAGGCTTCAAACTGCGGAACTAGGCCAGCGGTCAGAGGATCCTGCGCGCCATCTTCGGTCAGTTCGCAATCCGATGGTCCAACCGGTTCGCCAAATTGCCGTTTGCTGACATCACCTCCCAGATGCGCCGCGAGAATTCCCAGGCCATAGCAGCAGCCCATGAACGGGTGGTCCTGTGCTGTGATCTGCGGCATCAGCCCCATGATCGCGCCCTCGATCTTGGCATCCAAAGTAGATTTTCCTGCCGGATCGTCGCTGACGCAACCCGGGCCTCCGCCGACGATCACACCGGCGTAGTCGGTAACGTCCAGCCCTGCGGGCAGGTCTTCGCAATCCAGCCGGATGCGGTGGGTTTGCGAAGGTTCAAGGCCGGTTTTGTCCAGAATTGAGGCGTACTCAGCATCCGAAGCATCGATTTCTGGGCGGAGTTGCAGGATCAGAAAGCGTTTCATGCGCTGCCTTTACCCGTCAAAGCGGCCAGAACACAAGGATCGAGGGGATTGATACGGCGATGATCAATATCTCTAGCGGTAGGCCCATGCGCCAATAATCCCCGAAATGATAGCCTCCGGGACCCAGCACCAGCGTGTTGTTCTTATGACCAATCGGTGTGAGGAATGCTGCCGAGGCTGCCACGGCCACTGTCATCAGGAATGGATCGGGCGATACCTCAAGCGTACGCGCCATCTGTATCCCGACGGGGGCCGCAACAATTGCGGTGGCCGTGTTGTTGAGTACGTCCGACAGGGTCATGGTGACAACCATCAGCACAGTCAGGATCGCCCAGGCAGGCAGACCGTTTGTCAATTGGATCAGTGCGTTCGCTATCAGTTCGGTGCCGCCGGATGTTTCCAATGCACTTCCCAGCGGGATCATCGAACCCAGCAGTACCACCACCGGCCACTCTATGTGATTGTAGATATCCGCAATCGGCATGATCTTGGTAAGCACATAGGCCACAACGACCAGACCTAAAGCGATGGGTAGATAGATCAGTCCGATGCTAGCGGCCAGTACGGCTGTTGCGAACAGGCCGATGGCGAGCCACGCTTTGTCGTTGGCGGTGACGTTCAGGCCGCGTGCTGCCAAAGGCAAACAGCCGAGCCACTCGGTCACGTCCGCGCCCCGGTCGCGCGGGCAGAGCAGAAGCAGGATGTCACCCGCCTCAACTTCGGTCTTCCGGACTTGTTCCGTGATGCGACGGCCCTGACGCGAAATGCCCATTAGCACCGTGCTCTGTCGCCAGGCCAACCCCAGCGCCTGCGCGGTGCGTCCAGTGATGCGGGCGCTTTCGGGGGCAACGACCTCGATCACCTCAAGCCCGTCGCCCTCGGCAGTCAACACCTCTTGCCGCCTTGTGTCTGAAAAATCGAGATTGAGCGCAGCGCGGAATTCGTCCAACGCTTCGGGTCGGGCTTCAAGCACAAGCGCGTCACCTTCCCGCAAAGTGGTGTGGGTGGACCTGCCATAGCGCCGCTTGCCATCCCGGATCAGGCCGATAATGGCGACGTCGGATTTCTCAGCCGCCTCATAAAGCTCGCTAACGCGCTTGCCGATATGGGGTGACTCGGGCGGGACGGTCAGTTCGGCGATGTACTCGGCCAGAACTTCCGATGCTTCTTCCTGGACGCCACGATTGGGGATTAGTCGCCAACCCACCAAGGCCACAAAGGCCAGACCGGCGATCGCTGCGATACCGCCAACCGGGGCAAAGTCGAACATCCGAAATGGCTCGCCCAGAGTTTCGGCGCGGATTGAGGCGATAATGATATTGGGCGGCGTGCCGATGAGCGTGGCCATGCCTCCAAGAATGGTGGCAAAGCTTAGCGGCATCAGGCTAAGACCCACCGAACGCCCCGCCTTGCGAGCGGTTTGGATGTCGACTGGCATTAGCAACGCCAGCGCGGCAACGTTGTTCATAAAAGCGGACAGAACTGCGCCGATCCCGCCCATCAGCGCGATATGCGCGCCCAGACTGCGCGAGGCATCAACCAGTGTCCGTGTAATCAGGAACACCGCGCCCGACCGAACCAGACCCGCAGAGACTACAAGAACCAGTGCTACGATAATCGTTGCTGGATGGCCAAACCCGGCGAAGGCGTTCTCGACTGGGACAACGCCTAGCGTTACTGCAATCATAAGGGCAGTGAACGCGACGAGGTCATATCGAAACCGCCCCCAAAGCAGCATTCCAAATACGGCAATGAAAAGGGAAAAAAGAATAATCTGATCTGTCGTCATATCGCCACCATAGCCAAGGGCGAAGGCAGGACAAGCCGCTCTCTTGATCCTGCCCCCCGCAAACGTCTATATGAGCGCCGAACACGCAATCACGAATGACGAGGACGCACCATGGCAGGCCATTCCAAATGGGCCAATATCCAGCACCGCAAGGGACGTCAGGACGCCGCGCGGTCCAAACTGTTTTCCAAACTTTCGAAAGAGATCACCGTCGCCGCCAAGATGGGCGACCCCGATCCCGACAAGAACCCGCGTCTGCGTCTGGCGGTAAAAGAGGCCAAGTCGAACTCGGTTCCCAAGGACGTGATCGACCGGGCCATCAAGAAATCCGTTGCGGGCGAAGGGGATGAATACGAAGAAATCCGGTACGAGGGCTATGGCCCAAACGGTGTGGCCGTGATCGTCGAGACGATGACGGACAATCGCAACCGCACCGCATCGACCGTGCGTTCGACGTTTTCGAAGAATGGCGGCAATCTAGGTGAAACCGGCTCGGTTGGGTTCATGTTCGACCGAAAGGGTGAAGTTGTCTATCAGGCGGATGCTGGCGATGCGGATACGATCTTTGAAGCCGCGATCGAGGCCGGGGCTGAGGATGTCGAAAGCTCGGAAGACGGTCACATCATCTGGTGCGCTGATACGGATCTGAACGATGTATCGAATGCGCTGGAGACCGCGCTGGGTGAATCCGAATCCACCAAGCTGGTCTGGAAACCCACAACCACGACCGAATTGGGTCTGGAAGATATGCAGAAGCTGATGAAATTGGTGGATGCATTGGAAGACGATGACGACGTCCAGCGGGTTACGACCAATTTTGAGGCGACAGACGAGGTCATGGCCCAACTCTGATGCGTCGGGCAATCGTTGGTTAATTAGAACCCGGCCTTTGGCCGGGTTTTTCTGTTGCAGGGCTACGCCTAACAGAAATTTTGGTCCCTAAGGTCCTTGCATTTATGATCAGATCAATGAGGCTGAAAAATCTGAATAAGTAACCATAGGCGCACTACGCAGACCAAGAAATGGCGACGAACACGACCGATCCTGCCCGAAGAAATGTGCCGGTCATAGCTGGCCAGAGCATCCTATCACAGGTTGCGTGGACTCTGGGCAGCCCCTCTGTTGTTTTGCCCTTTCTTGCGATCTCGTTAGAGCTGCCGATGTTCCTTGCGGCGGCATTGGTTTCTATTCGCATGTCGGGCAGTATGATCTCTGACCTCGTTCTGGCGCGTCCTATCGCGGCGCAGGTTCGCAAGAAACGCGGTATCGCCCTGACCGAAATAGGATTGGGCGGCTGCCTTTTGATGGCCTTGGCCATCGCGGCAACCGGCAGCGTTACACTGACCGCTATCGCCTTTGTTGCGGCGTTTTTCCTGATCGGATTGATTGAAGAGAGCCAATCCCTGATGTTGTCCGATCTGTTCGGTGATCATCTGAAATCGAAATCTCGCATGATTATCCGATATCTCCAATTGGGTGCCGGTGGTCTTTGCGCGATCGGATTGGTGTTATTGATCCACGAGATCACAAAAGAATATCCGCCATTTTCGCGACATTCCGCTGTAATCGCAGCATCGGTTTCGTTCTTCCTGTTTTCTGCGCTGTGCATTCTCGGAATGGCAGAGAGTGCCCCCGAAAAACCTGAAGATGGAAACATCAAGATTTCCGGCCGTCAATCGCTGCGGAGTATTATTTCCGGCATCGTTGAAATGTTCGAATACCCTTGGTTCCGTCGTTATATGGCGATGCGGCTTCCTTTGGTTGTTGTATCGCTGTCGGTCCCGTTCTTTGCGCTTATCGCTGCAGAGGCACACCATACTTCTGCAAAGGGGCTGACGGCCATGATCATTTCGTCCGCATCCGGGTATCTGGTTTCGGCGCCGTTGTGGCAGTTGGTGAACATGAAGTCTCACCGCGCGGTGATGGTCTCGGGCAACCTGATGGTCGCAGCAACCGGGATCGTTCTGCTGGCCTTCCACTATGCCCACATTGACCACGAAGTTCATCTGCACGCGATTGCATTGTTTGTCGTCTCGGTCGCAACAACCGGAATATCAAGCGCGCGGAAGCTCTATTTTCTGGACATTGCCCCCAAAGAACAACGTATTCAGGGCGCTGCAGCCATCAAGTCTATGTGTCGGTTAACGGCCGTTGCATTATCGGCTGCGTTGGCCGCAGTTGCCCATATGCACGAGGTTGCATCAGCTATTGTGTTCATCGTGCTTGTCAGTATTTGGGCAGCGTTTTCCTGTTACCGAATTGCGCAGCCGCAACAGAAGGCGGATACGCAGGCATAAGGTTAGCCTGTTATGATGAGCGCCTGGGCTGCAACACGACGAACTGCCTTGGTCAACGGTGCAAGGGCAGGGGCAAGCACCCGCCCGATCTGCCAGGTCAGTTCCACATCCAATGGCGTGTCGGGAATAACCTCGCGGAGTTGACCTTTTACAATTGCAGGGCGTGCAAGGCTTTCAGGGTTCATCCCCCAGCCCAAGCCTGCAATCGCTGCCTCAACAAAGCCGTTTGTAGAAGGCATAAATTGCGTCGGTGGCGCAAGCCGACGTCCTATCTGTTTAGTGATCCAGGTTTTCTGCAAATTGTCTTTGCGATTGAAAGTCAGACAAGGCGCCAGCGACAACGATTCAGCCGATACGCCATCGCTGAACCAGCGGTCCATGAACGCGGGGCTGGCGGTTGGCAGATAGCGCAACGCGCCCAGCGCAAATGAATCGCATCCAGTGACGGCTTGTCCACCGACGGTAATCGCCGCGCTGACCTCGCCGCGCCTCAGCCATTCGGCCGAGTGATCCTGATCGTCAATCACCAGATCGAACAATAAATCGCCAGCCTGCGCGATCGCGTCGATAAACCATGTCGCCAGAATGTCGGCAGGAAGTGCAATCCGCACGCGGGTAGGGCCTTCGCGCTCATCCAAGGTCAGCTCTCGTGCGAGCTTTGCTTCAAGCAGGCCAATATCTTCGGCATGACGCGCAATCCGCAAGCCAGCAGGTGTTCCGATGCAAGGGGAACCGCGATGTATCAGAGCGGCTCCAACACGATCTTCCAAAGCCTTGATGCGTTGAGAGATTGCGGAGGGGGTCACAGACAATTCAGCTGCTGCCGCATCAAAGCTTCCATGGCGCAATATTGCAGACAGCGCTGAAAGATGATGCGGGTCCAGGAGCATTAGATTTTCTTAATTCAGGTTACAAACATTAATTTGATAGGGCCTCGGGATGGCTATAGTCAACGGCCAACAACAGGAGGTCGCATGTTCCCATCAATGATCGCAGGATTTGCCCTTAGCTTCAGCCTTATCTTGGCGATTGGCGCTCAGAACGCTTTTGTTCTGCGTCAGGGGCTACGACGCGAGCATGTCTTTCCTCTCTGCCTGACCTGCGCGGTTTCGGATGCAATTCTAATTGCGGCTGGTGTAGCCGGATTTGGCACGCTGGCGCAGGCCGCACCGTGGTTTGAAACGGTAATGCGCTATGGAGGCGCGATCTTTCTGACATGGTATGCTTTGCGCAGTTTCCAGTCCGCCTGGCGGGGTGGCGCAATGTTGGACACCGATGCAGGGCAGCGTACCAGTTTGCGCGCGGCTATGCTGACCGTATTGGCCTTCACATGGCTTAACCCTCATGTGTATCTGGATACGGTGGTGTTGATCGGATCGATTTCTGCCCAATACGATGACCGAATGGGGTTTGCTATTGGTGCAGTATCCTCTAGCTTCGTATTCTTCTTCTCACTGGGATATGGTGCGCGCATTCTCTCACCGATCTTTGCGCGCCCGCGTGCATGGCAAATACTCGACGTACTGATCGGCATCGTGATGCTGGGTATTGCGATGAAACTTGTTATCATGTGAAGGGTTGTTCCCGAATAGAAAACGGTGTTCAACCGTCGGTATGACTTCACCAAACGATCAGCAGCGCCCGCTTGTCGGCATGTTCTGGATGCTTTCGGCAGGTCTGTCTTTTGTGGGCATGAATGCTCTGGTGAAAGTGCTCGGGACTAGTATGGATCCAATTCAGGCCGCATTTTTGCGGTATGTTTTTGGGCTGGTTTTTCTTATTCCCGCATGGCGTGCGCTGATTGGAACGCCGCTGTCCACTCGTAACTTGACCCTGTTTGGATTGCGAGGGGTGGTTCATGCCATAGCCGTCATGCTCTGGTTCTATGCCATGACCCGCATTCCGCTGGCCGAAGTAACGGCAATGAATTACATGACGCCGATCTATGTTACTCTGGGTGCCGCGCTTTTCCTGGGAGAGCGGCTCGCTGTTCGTCGAATCGCAGCAATCGGTGTTGCGATTGTTGGGGTTGTAATCGTACTGAGACCTGGATTTCGCGAGGTATCGCCGGGACATCTGGCGATGTTGGGTACGGCCTTGGCACTTGGAGGTTCTTATCTGCTGGCTAAAGTTATGGTGCATGATATTCGGCCATCGGCAGTAGTTGCGCATCTTTCTATCTGGGTCACGATTGCCTTGATCCCTTTTGCTATCGCCGTGTGGCAGCCACCTTCCATGCGTGATTTGGGCATTCTGCTTGTCGTTGCCAGCTTTGCCACGGCTGGGCACTATTTCATGACGCTCGCGTTGCAAGCTGCTCCGGTAGCCGTGACACAGCCCGTGACATTCCTGCAGTTGATTTGGGCGACGTTGCTTGGCACATTGGTTTTCCATGAGAGTGTCGACATATGGGTTGTTGTCGGAGGCTCTCTGATCCTGGCAGCCGTCAGTTTCATCACGTGGCGCGAGGCGATACTTAGTAAGGGCAAAGCTACGCCGCCGACCCCGCTCCAGGGTTCAGAAACACCCGCTCAGAGTCGTTATTGATTGACGAGTCAATATAAAGCGCTTAGCTTCTCTTACACTCAAGCAGGGTAGAGAGGCGAAGATGCCAAAACTCGGAATGGAGCCGATCCGGCGGGATGCGATCGTAAAGGCGACGATTGCCGAACTTGGCGTACAAAAATCCCTCGATGTGACCGTCAGCCAGATTGCCAAGCGTGCGGGAATGTCCAGCGCATTGGCCCATCATTATTTCGGTGGGAAAGAGCAGATATTCCTTGCTGCTATGCGTCGTATACTGTCGGATTTCGGGGCAGAAGCGCGCACTCAACTTGGTACAGCCAAGCCTGAAGAACGCGCGCAGGCCATCATCCGCGCCTGTTTTGCACCATCCTGTTTCACGCCGGACGTGATTGCAGCATGGATGACCTTTTATGTTCTGGCGCAAACCAACGATGATGCGCTTAGACTTTGGCAAATCTATCAGGCCCGGATCCGCTCGAATCTCATCCATGCGCTACGCCCGCTACTGCGCGATCCGACCGAAGCCGCCGAAGATATGATCGCTCTGATCGATGGGTTGTACATCCACGCTGCTTTGAACGCGCCGCAAGAGCCGCAGTTGGCCGTGAACCATGCGCTGCGGGTTATGAAAGTTTTCCTAGAGGCCGAAAAATGACAAAACCGAATATTCTGATCCTAATGGTGGATCAGCTCAACGGGACCCTCTTTCCCGACGGTCCCGCGGAATGGTTGCATGCGCCAAACCTGAAAAAACTGGCGGCAAAATCAACGCGTTTCGCGAATACATACACAGCGTCGCCACTGTGCGCGCCGGGGCGGGCCAGCTTTATGTCTGGCCAGTTACCCTCGCGGACAGGCGTCTATGATAATGCGGCTGAATTCCGCAGCGATATTCCAACCTATGCGCACCATCTTCGCCGCGCTGGGTATTACACTTGTCTATCAGGTAAGATGCACTTTGTTGGTCCAGACCAGTTGCACGGGTTCGAGGATCGCCTAACCACCGACATTTACCCAGCCGATTTTGGCTGGACGCCGGATTATCGTAAACCCGGTGAGCGTATCGACTGGTGGTATCACAATATGGGATCAGTCACCGGGGCAGGCGTTGCCGAAATATCCAACCAGATGGAATATGACGACGAGGTTGCCTATAACGCCAAAGCCAAATTGTATGATCTGGCGCGTGGCAAAGATGAACGCCCTTGGTGTGTAACCGTCAGCTTCACGCATCCACACGATCCGTACGTGGCGCGTCGTAAATATTGGGATCTGTATGAGGATTGTGAGCATCTTGAGCCACAGATCTCGGATTTGGGCTATGACAATCAGGACCCGCATTCCAAGCGTATTTTTGATGCAAATGATTGGCGCAGTTTTGACATAAAGACCGAGGATATCCGCAAATCCCGCCGCGCTTATTTCGCCAACATCTCTTATCTGGACGACAAGATCGGCGAGATATTGGAAGTGCTGGAATCCACGCGGCAAGAGGCCATCATCCTCTTTGTCTCAGACCATGGCGACATGTTGGGCGAGCGTGGATTGTGGTTCAAGATGACTTTCTTCGAGGGGTCCTCGCGAGTGCCCTTGATGATCTCGTCGCCCGATCTTCCCACTGGCCGGATCGATACACCGGTATCAACGATCGATGTCACGCCAACACTTGGGGCGCTTGCCGGAGTTGACATGGCTGAAATTGCTCCATGGACAGATGGCGAAGACCTTGTGCCTTTGGCGAAGGGGAATGAACGAACAGCTCCTGTCGCGATGGAATACGCGGCAGAAGCCTCCTACGCGCCTTTGGTTTCGCTTCGGTATGGAAAGTGGAAGTACAATCGCTGCACATTGGACCCGGACCAGCTTTTTGATCTTGAAGAGGACCCTCACGAGCTGAAAAACCTGGCGAGCCAACCCGAACACGCGGGCACCCTGCAGTCCTTACGCGCCAAATCCGAGGCGCGTTGGGACCTTGAGCGATTTGATTCCGATGTAAGGGCCAGTCAGGCCCGTCGGTGGGTAGTTTACGAAGCGCTGCGGCAAGGCGGTTATTACCCGTGGGATTACCAGCCGCTGCAGAAAGCATCCGAACGCTACATGCGCAATCACATGGATCTAAACGACGTTGAAGAAAGCCAACGCTTCCCGCGGGGCGAATAACGTTCACTTTTTCAAAATACTTCCGCCAGAGGCGATAAGATTTTTCGCCGAAAAATCTTAGCCTGCGTGGAAATGGAGACACGAATATGGAAGCAGATTTTGTCATCGTTGGCGCTGGGTCCGCCGGTTGTGCGATGGCGTATCGACTAAGTGAGGCCGGTGCCTCGGTTCTGGTGATCGAACATGGCGGCACCGATGCGGGCCCATTCATCCAGATGCCAGCCGCTCTCAGCTATCCGATGAACATGTCGCGCTATGACTGGGGCTATAAATCCGAGCCCGAGCCTCATTTGAACAATCGCCGCCTTGTTTGCCCGCGCGGCAAGGTGATTGGCGGGTCTTCGTCGATCAATGGAATGGTCTATGTGCGTGGCCACGCACGGGATTTCGACACCTGGGCGGATATGGGTGCGGATGGTTGGTCCTATGCGGATGTGCTGCCGTACTACAAACGCATGGAAACCTGGCATGATGGTGGTCATGGTGGCGATCACGCATGGCGCGGGACTGACGGGCCATTGCATGTGTCGCGCGGACCCCGCGAAAACCCGCTGTTCAAAGCCTTTGTCGATGCGGGGCAGCAGGCGGGATATGAGGTCACCGGAGATTACAACGGTGAAAAACAAGAAGGCTTTGGGCCGATGGAGCAGACCGTCTGGAAAGGACGGCGTTGGTCGGCGGCAAATGCGTATCTGAAGCCTGCTTTGAAACGCGAAAATTGTGACATTGTTCGGGGTCTCGCCGCCCGCGTGGTCATCAATGACGGCCGCGCCACCGGCGTCGAATTGATCCGTGGCGGCAAGAAAGAAATTATTACGGCAAGGCGTGAGGTCATATTGGCCGCGTCATCTATCAATTCTCCCAAGTTGCTGATGCTGTCGGGGATCGGTTCGGCGGCGCATTTGACCGAACATGGAATCGAAGTGGTCGCGGATCGACCTGGTGTCGGCGCCAATTTGCAGGACCATCTTGAGCTATACATCCAGCAAGCCTCGCTGCAGCCGATCACGCTCTACAAACATTGGAACCTGATCAGCAAAGGCTTGATCGGGGCGCAGTGGCTGTTCACAAAAACCGGCCTAGGCGCGTCGAACCAGTTCGAGAGTGCGGCGTTCATTCGCTCGAAACCTGGTGTCGAATATCCCGACATTCAGTACCATTTCCTCCCTATCGCGGTGCGTTATGACGGTCAGGCAGCGGCTGAGGGGCACGGTTTCCAAGCGCATGTGGGACCAATGCGTTCGCCGTCTCGGGGGGCTGTCACACTGCGCTCGGCACGGGTTGAGGATGCCCCAGTGATCCGTTTCAACTACATGAGCCATGATAAGGACTGGGAGGATTTTCGGTCCTGCATACGTCTGACGCGCGAAATCTTCGGGCAGGATGCTTTCAAGCCGTTTGCCGGCAAGGAGATTCAACCGGGCAAAGACGTACAGACGGATGAGCAGCTTGACGCGTTTATCGCGGAGCACGCGGAAAGCGCCTATCATCCCTGTGGAACCTGCCGAATGGGGCGCGCGGATGACAAGACTGCAGTTGTTGACCCGCATGGTCGTGTGATTGGGGTGGACGGGCTGCGCGTCGCGGATAGTTCGATTTTCCCTCAGATTACCAACGGAAACCTGAATGCGCCTTCGATTATGGTAGGGGAAAAAATGTCGGATCACCTGCTGGACAAGGAGCCATTGGCCAAAGCAAATGACGCGCCTTGGATCAGCCCGAGATGGGCCACGGCGCAACGTTGATCCGGTTCCACCAATTGAAGTATTACGCAAAGAATTCTCAAGGAATTTGATTGGCGTCAAAGCGGTGTGAGACAACCATGTTTATCTCTCCGTTGTAACGCAACATTGAGGAGTTTACAGGATGTCGCACACCCCGCATGAACTGGCTGAAGAGTTTCCCGATAAGATCGACACCATAAGCCAGCTCAAGCAAACGGACGCCCATTTTGCGAGGCTTGCGGATGAATATCATGAGGTCAATCGCGTAGTGCATCGAGCTGAAACCAATGTTGAGCCAATGGAAGAGTTGGCCGAGGTTGAGTTGCGCAAGAAACGAGCTGTGCTCAAGGATCAAATCTGGGCGATTCTGTCGAAAAGCTGACGAACAGGCGGGGGCTTTGCCCCCGTCGCGGCAAGCCGCGACTCCTCCTGAGTATTTCAGGCCAGATGAAGATCAGGTGACTTCGTATGGAAGGATACTGCGGATATCGGAGTTGATGGTCAGGCGGCGTTCGAGTGGCGGTACTGAACGCTGATGACAGGTCTGGCGTTCGCATATGCGACAGGAGATGCCGATCGGTTCGTAGGCACCGGCATTGTTAATATCGAGATTGTCGGCGTAAACCAATGCTTCAGCATGGCGTACTTCACACCCCAATGCGATGGCATAGCGACGAACAGGCGCGCCGAAGGAGCCGCCGGATTTCGATACATCGCGCGCCAGTGAGATATATCGTACACCGTCTGGTGTTTCTGCCAGCTGCTGCAGAAAGTGGCCCGGAGTTTCAAAGGCACGGTGAACGTTCCACAAGGGGCAGGCCCCGCCGAATCGTGCGAACTGAAGCCGAGTGGCCGAATGGCGTTTTGTGATCGTTCCTGCCTGATCGACCCGGACAAAGAAGAACGGAATGCCTTTGGCCCCCGGTCGCTGCAAAGTGGAAAGACGGTGCGCGACCTGTTCGATGGATGCCCCGAACCGATTGCTGAGCAATTCCAGATCGTGACGATAGTCCTGCGCAGCACTTAAGAACAGACCATATGGCATCAGGGACGCCCCGGCGAAGTAGTTTGCGAGGCCAATCTTGGCAATCGCACGGGCCTCTTCACTTTGGAAGCGCGCGAAGTCGAGCGTCGCCTCAAGCAGTTTGTCCTGACTGATCAGCGCGACCTGCAGCAAAAGCTGGAAGACTTGTGTCTGCGGAGCTGCGCGTGAAGAAAGGCGCAGTGTCTTATCATCCGCGTTGTAGCTACGTAGGGTCTCGGTATCGGTGAAGGTGACGTGGATTCCTCGTTCGGTCAGGCTGTTGATCGCTGCCTGACGAATGCCACCGAATTCATCAGCGCGACTGGCGAACCGTTCGGCTGCCCGGTCAACGGCGTCAATGTAATTGTCGCAATAGTGAAAGAAATCACGCACTTCTTCCCAAGGGCTGGCTTGAATGCGGGCGTCTTCCCGACCTAATGCTTCGTCCAAAGAAGCCAGACGTTCATGAGTTTGGCGATAGCTTCGATGCAATTCAATAAATGCGCGGGCCAGCGCAGGGGCATTCGATGCGGTCAGCCGCAGGTCAGCCAATGGGGGCATGGTGTCAGCAAAAACCGGATCGGCAAGCGCCTCGCGCATGTCCGAGACCAGGCGCTCACTATCGCCCGTGCTAAGCTCGGTCACGTCCATGCCGAACTCTTGCGCCAGCGCCAATACAACTGTCGTTGAAATCGGACGGTTGTTGTTCTCCATCTGGTTTAAATATGGCAGAGAAACGCCTAGTTTTGTTGCAAACTCCTTTTGGGTCAGAGATAACCGGGTCCGCATCTCACGCAGTTTTGCACCCGCATAGAGTTTTTGAGTAGCCATGTTGGTTCTTTGCAACTTAACTGATTGCTCAAGTTAACTTTGCAAACCTATTGGCGCAAGCCCTCTAAAGCCCCAATTGCTTCTCGCGCCAGATTACGCTGCTGATAGCGCAAATCGCCAGAATAGACGTCCCCAGCATCAGCCAGAGCAATGGCATTGCACCTGTCTCGCGTGTCAGCAATGCGCCCGCCCACGCGCTGAGGGCAGCGCCGCCGCCGAGCATGATCGCTCCGCTGAGGCCTGATGCGGTGGCTGCCAGATGAGGCCGGACAGACAATGACCCGGCTGTCGCATTGGGTATCGACATGCCGTTGCCAAGCCCAACAAAGGTCATCAGGCCAAAGAAACTGAGCGCGGTGCCAATGCCCGCTAAAAATAGGGAAGCGGAAATGGCTACGCCGATAGCGTTCAGCCAGCAACCCCAGAGGACCATTCGGTTGACGCCAAAGCGTACGGAATAACGACCACTGATAAAGTTTCCGAAGAAGTAGCCAAGTGCGGGCGCGCCAAAATATATGCCAACTTCTGCTGCTGTCATGCCGAACACTTCGGTTCCGATGAAAGGTGCTCCACCGAGATATGCGAAGAACGCCCCAGACGAAAACGCAGAAGAAAGCGAGTAGCCCCAGAATCGGGGGGAGGCCAAAAGCTCGGGATATTCGCGGAATTGTTGTACCAAGGTTTTGCCGCTGGCAGCGGCGGTTTCACCAAAATCGCGGTAGGTGAGCAACAGGGCCAGTGCGCCCAACGCAAAGGGCAGCCAGAAATTCGCTTTCCAGCCGAACGCCTCTTCAAGCAGACCGCCAACTGCAGGTCCGATCATGGGGACGACCGCCATGCCCATTGTGACATACCCAAGCATCGATGCGGCTTTGTCCTGAGTGTACATGTCCCGCACCGCTGCACGGCTAAGAACGATGCCAACGACAATCACGGCCTGACTCATACGGAATGCCAGAAAGACCTCGATCGTTGGTGCGTAGATGCAGCCCAGAGTCGCCAGCAGGAACAATGCGAGGCCCCATAGAAGAACAGGCCGGCGCCCCGCCTTGTCGGCGATGGGGCCGATTATGATCTGTAAGACCGCGTTGACCAAAAGATACAATGCGATCGATAGCTGCATCAGCTTGTAGTCTGCCTCAAAGTAGACGGCCATGAAGGGGAGACTGGGTAGGAACAAGTTCATGCTTAGCGCTGACAGGCCCGACAACAATATTAGCGTTGTAAGGGTCGGGGGTGTCCGGCTGATGGATGTTGAACTGAACTGCATGGTTCACACTTAGAACTTAGTTTGGGGGAATGCCAAGAGCGGGTTTGTGATGTCACATAACTTTACAAATTTGCAATTACCACCTGCTTGATTTTCTTATGTTTGCAAATTTGCCGAAAACTTCTTTGGTCTCGGTATTCGTATCGTTATGGTCCCGCAAAATCTCATGGGAGACTACCGTCATGAAAGACATCCTTTCCGAACTCGAGGGCCGCCGCAACGATGCACGCTTAGGGGGTGGACAACGGCGCATTGACGCACAGCATGCTCGAGGCAAGTTGACAGCGCGCGAGCGGATCGAGCTGCTGGTGGATGAAGGCAGCTTCGAAGAGTTTGACATGTTTGTCAGCCATCGTTGCACCGATTTCGGAATGGAAAAGCAAAAGCCAGCCGGTGATGGCGTGGTCACTGGTTGGGGCACGATCAACGGCCGGATGGTCTATGTCTTCAGTCAGGACTTTACCGTGTTTGGTGGCTCGCTGTCCGAAACCCATGCGCAGAAGATTTGCAAGATCATGGATATGGCGGTTCAAAACGGAGCGCCGGTGATCGGGATCAATGACTCGGGTGGCGCGCGCATTCAGGAAGGCGTTGCCTCGCTGGCGGGGTATGCCGAAGTTTTCCAACGCAACATTATGGCCTCGGGCGTGGTGCCTCAGATCAGTGTGATCATGGGGCCATGCGCTGGTGGTGCGGTCTATAGCCCTGCGATGACCGACTTTATATTCATGGTCAAAGACACCTCATACATGTTTGTGACTGGTCCGGATGTCGTAAAGACTGTCACGAATGAGGTCGTTACTGCCGAGGAACTGGGTGGGGCTTCGACTCACACCAAAAAATCCTCGGTTGCGGACGGGGCGTTCGAAAACGATGTTGAGGCGCTGGCCGAGGTCCGCAGGTTGGTCGATTTCTTGCCGCTCAACAATCGCGAAAAGCCTCCGGTTCGTCCCTTCTTTGATGAGCCGGGTCGGATCGAGACGTCGCTGGACACTCTGATCCCAGATAATCCTAACACGCCCTACGACATGAAGGAGCTCATCACCAAAGTCGCGGACGAGGGCGATTTCTACGAGATTCAGGAAGATTACGCCAAGAACATCATCACCGGTTTTATCCGTCTTGAAGGACAAACCGTAGGCGTTGTGGCAAACCAACCGATGGTTCTTGCCGGGTGTCTTGATATCGACAGCTCGCGCAAAGCTGCGCGTTTTGTACGGTTTTGCGATTGCTTTGAAATTCCGATCTTTACGCTCGTCGACGTGCCGGGTTTTCTTCCGGGGACGTCACAGGAATATGGCGGCGTGATCAAGCATGGCGCGAAACTGCTGTTTGCTTATGGAGAGGCAACAGTGCCAAAGGTCACCGTGATCACGCGCAAAGCCTATGGCGGTGCTTATGACGTGATGGCATCGAAGCATCTGCGCGGGGATTTCAACTATGCATGGCCCACGGCCGAGATCGCAGTGATGGGTGCAAAGGGCGCCACCGAGATCATCCATCGTGCTGATCTTGGAGATGCGGATAAGATCGCGAAACACACGCAGGATTACGAAGACCGGTTTGCCAATCCCTTTGTCGCTGCCGAGCGTGGCTTTATCGATGAAGTGATCATGCCACACTCAACCCGTCGCCGCGTATCGCGTGCCTTTGCCAGTCTGCGCGGAAAGCAGCTGAAGAACCCATGGAAAAAGCACGATAATATCCCGCTCTAGGGGTTAGATGGAACAAACCAATTTGCTTCATGATCGACTTGATTGGACATAAAAGCGCGTTTGCCGCGCAAGCAACTTCGGAGGGGTTGGCTCGCGCTGGACGCTTCCTGGGGAGCGCGCTGGTATTGGCGATGTCAATGACTAGTTCGGTTCAGGCGAGTAATCTATTACCCGTGCCATCGGGTCAGCCAGTAGAGCTCAGCAATGTTCTGCTTGATACCAATCCCGGGGAACTCTGGGTTCGTTTCAGGTTCATTGCTCCCAATATCGGGGCGACCGTGGGCCGCATCACGTACGATGTCGCCGTGATCGACATGGAGCATCTGTGTCAGACGCTGGCGGTCCCTTACGTGGCGAAGCACGATCTGGATCCTGCGCGTGTCGTGATTTCTTTCTCAGATCGACCGCTGGAGTTCGGCACGTCCGAGCCTGACGCGACTCAGTTTTTTGAGGCCTATCGGCTGGAACAATCCCAATGTATCTGGGAAGGACTTTGACCATGAGAGTACGCGATCTCGGTCACAGGGTGCCCATATACAAATCGGAGGTTCATATCGTGTTTTCATCCCGGCAGGGTCGTCTGCACCCATGTAATTTCAATGCCTTAACCGGCGAGGTGTCGAAATGTTGAAACACCGTGGCTTCCCCGGCCGCTTGGCCGGAACTGACTTTCAGTTCACGATCCGGCGCGCCAATCCCAAGGGAGTGACTCCCTTGACCAGGCGCGAACGTTTTCGGGATCGCAAGCCTGCAGATAGGCGTGCAGATGCCGCATTCATGGAAGCGTTATGGGCGCAGTTTGGTGATCAGCCGTTCGAGCGTGGTAACCTGGATGCAGGCCGACTGAGTTGGCTGTTCGAGCGGGAAGTGATCGCCGCCGAAGATCCGTTTGATCCCGCCAGCTATGACGCGCTGTTGGTGATCGACCCGGACGTTGCTCGTCAATCGTTTCCAGAAATCTTCGACGGGGTGCGCTGAATTTGTCCACCGCAGCTGCATATCAAGTTCGACCAACCCAAATTGGTGGAGCCCTGCCCGAGAACAGGCAGGGCACTTGGGGCAAGTCAGAAGTTCAGCTGTGCGGCCAACTGAATACGGTTGCCATCGAAAGTGTCGCCCGAAATCGTATCGTTCCGCTCGCCATAGATGTATTCGGCGCTCAATGTCAGATTGTCAGTTGCTTTGTAGAACGCATTGACATGGATGGTCTCAAGCTCGGTGAAGGACAAACTTCCTGTCGAGGTGGGCAAGTCGTAATCTTCCTTACCGTAGGAGATGCCCACGTTCCATTTGGGGGTCAAATCTTGACGAAACTCGATGGTATACCCGTCGACATCGTTCGCCTGACCGCCAACAATCGCGTCACCCAAACCGATCAGGTAGGGGCCGATCGCTTCACCATTGACGTAGTTGACTTGGAACAGGCCACCTTGCCAGGGACGGATCGACCCAGAAAGGGTAAAGCCGGTTTGATCCACTTCGACATCGCCGGATTGGGCTTTGCCGTACAAAACCGAGGCGCGCGCCAGGTATTTGCCGTCGTTATACTCGACCGCACCAGTCAGCACCGGATCATCCGAGTTCGAACCTCCGACGTTTTCCTCTACAGAAACAGCAATGGTGGTATTCGATCCGAAGCCGTTAGTGTATCGAACTTGAGGAACACGGGCAAAAGGGATGCCGACCGGTCCATTGAACTCAACTGTTGTGGGGTAGGTGTCCAGAGGCTGGAAATTGGTCCAGTACTGACCGATGAGCCATTGTTCCCCAATCCGGATATTCGCGTGGCGAATGCGGAATTCTGCTGTACCGCCCGAGCCGAAAGCATCCACTTCGATCTGACCCTGGATGTCGCCAATGCCGCTTGGTGTGTTGGTACGCAGTCCGATTCGCGATTGCCGAACGGTGGCGCCAAATGTGCCATCGGTTTCGGCCGAGGGCTCACCTATGACATTCACAAACGCTGTGTCGCCCTGATCATATTCGAAGTCGTAAAAGAAATCGGCTTTGACATAGCCATAGACGTCCAGCGTGGTGTTTCCGATCCTCAGATCACCGGTTCCGGCTCCGGGCTTGGACGATTCCAAAGCCTCGACTCTTGCGCGAAGCGCATCGAGTTCAGCCTGAGTTTGTGCATCTTGAGCCAAGGTCTGCATTCCGGTCACGGAAAGCGTGCTGGCAGCAAGCAGGCTAGCAGTTTTGCCCTTTATTATCATGGGGATATTTCCTTGTATGCGAGTGTGCACCGGCACCGTTTCACGCATAAGAGCCCGAGGAAAATCACCAATCTGCGAGGAATTCTGCGCAGTTTTTCAAGTAACCGTGTCAAGAATGGCTCGTGCTTTCACAGCTCGTTGAAAGCTCAAGATAAGCGCCTGGCCCCTGTAGATTTTTTTAGTGGACTTCCGGAAGCAACGCGTGAGGTAAACCGCCGTGTTGGCCATCATCCGGCCGCATGTCGTAACATGAACGTGACGAGCATGAGCCGGGAAATCGGGGGGGCAGGGCGAAATAGTGTCGGCGCAAAGTTGCGCGGGCGCGCTGCCGGTGGGCAAGTTTTAGCCGGAATCTCAAACGGAAACGAAGATGGGTTTGCGCTGCAAATTGTGCTGTGCACAGTGATGGGGCCGTGCGGCTCTACTTTGCCTGCGTCGCACAAGCACCTACTATTCCGTACCCCTTCCTTCCGCGGGCAGGCTTGTGTTCCCCACAGAGCTCTGTCCGCGGTTTTCTTTTTGGCGAACACAGTCCAAAAACGGCAAGAAACTGCGCAATTCTGTGGTTTGCAACCTCTGTTATTGCATAACAATACCGGAATTCGGCATCTGCCCTCAAAGACTTTGAGAAACCTAAAAGGGCAGAAAACATGCAAAAATCACGATTCTTCCTTGCGTTGGCGACATGCGCCGGCCTTGCGGCCTGCGGTGACACGACAGGCGAGCAGGCGATCCTTGGTGGCGGCGCAGGCGCGGTTGGGGCTGCGGTCCTCAATGCCGACCCGCTGTTTGGCGCAGCGGTCGGTGCTGCGGGGAACGTGCTGTACTGCAAAACCCAAAACACCTGTAACTAACGCTGAATTTATCGGGGCAGCCAACGCCCCGTCCGTCATCACGCATCACGCCGTCGTGGGGTCAACACCCTGCGGCGGCGTTTTGCGTTTCCAGAACTTCAATCCAAAGGACGTTCCATGTTCAACAAGATCCTGATCGCAAACCGGGGCGAGATTGCCTGCCGGGTCATCAAGACTGCCCGCAAAATGGGCATTGGTACGGTCGCCATCTATTCTGATGCTGACAGGAACGCCCTGCACGTGTCGATGGCGGATGAGGCCGTGCATATTGGTCCACCACCGGCCAATCAGTCATACATTGTCATCGACAAGGTAATGGACGCAATCCGTCAAAGTGGTGCGCAGGCTGTCCACCCCGGCTATGGCTTTCTGTCCGAGAATTCCAAGTTTGCTGAAGCGCTGGATGCCGAAGGCGTCGCCTTTGTCGGCCCACCGGTTGGTGCGATCGAAAGCATGGGTGATAAGATCACCTCGAAGAAGATCGCACAGGAGGCCGGGGTTTCAACCGTCCCCGGCTACATGGGGCTGATCGAAGACGCTGATGAGGCGGTGAAGATATCGAACGATATCGGGTATCCGGTGATGATCAAGGCCAGCGCTGGCGGCGGTGGTAAGGGCATGCGGATCGCGTGGAATGATGAAGAAGCGCGGGAAGGCTTCCAATCTTCCAAGAACGAGGCTGCAAATTCCTTTGGAGACGACCGGATTTTCATTGAGAAATTCGTGACCCAACCGCGCCACATCGAAATTCAGGTCCTGTGCGACAGTCATGGCAACGGCATCTATTTGGGCGAGCGTGAATGCTCGATCCAACGCCGGAACCAGAAGGTTGTAGAAGAGGCGCCTTCCCCCTTCCTTGATCCTGAAACCCGAAAAGCGATGGGAGAACAGGCGGTCGCGCTGGCCAAGGCCGTGGACTATGCCAGTGCTGGAACGGTTGAATTCATCGTGGATGGGGAAAAGAACTTTTACTTCCTTGAAATGAACACCCGCCTTCAGGTGGAACACCCGGTGACCGAGCTGATTACCGGTGTTGATCTGGTGGAACAGATGATCCGTGTGGCTGCTGGTGAAAAGCTGACCATCACTCAGGATGACGTGACCTTGACGGGTTGGGCCATCGAGAACCGTCTTTATGCCGAGGACCCGTATCGCGGCTTCTTGCCCTCGATTGGCCGCCTGACCCGTTATCGCCCACCGCAGGAAGTCGCCGCTGGCCCGTTGCTGGTGAATGACAAATGGCAAGGCGATGCGCCCAAAGGGGGTAGCGCTGTACGTAACGATACCGGCGTCTATGAAGGCGGCGAAATTAGTATGTATTATGATCCGATGATCGCCAAACTGTGCACTTGGGCCCCGACCCGCGAGCAGGCGATCGAAGCCATGCGTGTGGCGCTCGACAGTTTTGAGGTTGAAGGCATCGGTCACAATCTACCGTTCCTGTCAGCGGTTATGGACCACCCGAAATTCGTTAGCGGTGATATGACGACCGCCTTCATCGCCGAGGAGTATCCTGACGGATTTGAGGGTGTTGAATTGCCTGAAACTGATCTGCGCCGAGTCGCTGCCTCGTGCGCGGCGATGCACCGGGTGGCCGAGATTCGTCGTACACGGGTGTCGGGGCGGATGGACAATCATGAACGCAAGGTTGGAACCGATTGGGTCGTCTCGCTGCAAGGGCAAGAGTTCGAGGTTGCGATAGAGGCCGATCAGGATGGCTCCACCGTGTCCTTTGCAGATGGCACGAAGCACCGCGTCGCCTCCGATTGGACACCGGGCGATCAGCTTGCAGTGCTCGATGTCGATGGCAGTCCACTGGTTCTGAAGGTCGGCAAAGTGTCGGGCGGTTTCCGCATCCGCAACCGCGGCGCGGATCTCAAGGTGCATGTTCGCACCCCACGTCAGGCCGAATTGGCCCGGATGATGCCCGAGAAGCTGCCGCCTGATACATCCAAGATGCTGCTCTGCCCGATGCCCGGCCTGATCGTGAAGATCGATGTCGAAGTGGGGCAGGAGGTACAGGAGGGTCAGGCGCTTTGCACCGTCGAGGCGATGAAGATGGAGAACATCCTGCGCGCTGAGAAGAAAGGCGTTGTCTCCAAAATCAATGCTGGTCCCGGCGACAGTCTCGCCGTTGACGATGTGATTATCGAGTTCGAATGATCATGCGCGCGCCTGTTTCATACCTTTCAAGGTTCTCGGCGGCTTCCGTCGGGACTTTAAGGCAAGTTGCAGGTGTTCAGCCGCCTTCGCGTCGTTCGCGAATTTCGCGTTCACGCAAGGGCGTCTTGTCAATCGAGCGGCCTATCTCGCGCACGCTCCATGGGCTGGGTTTGCGCAGTTTCACGACGCCATCCTTGTCGACAAATACCATCTGGAAACCGCGCGGTCGCAGTTTTGACCGTATCGGAGATCGTGCCGACGGATCGGTATCGGTCAATACGATTACGTCGCGATCACGCATCGCCGCTTCGCCCTCCAACAGCATGTCAACCTGTTGCTGGAACCTTGGGTCTGCAGGGGTATCGGCAAATACAACGATCGGGCGATGGGTCCAGAGAAAATCGCTCAGATCGCTGTCATATACGGGACGCACAAAGCTGTCATCCGCAGGGGCATTCGCGTCCGCAGCCAAGGCGGCCAGCGGGAATAGTGCCGAGAAAACAAGGGCAAGCGTGCGTGTCATATGGCCTCCTGTTCTGTTGAATATAGCCTCTGCGCGGACGAATGCGACTGGCGAAATGTCTACGGACATCAAAAAATTGTACCTCAGGCTCGATCCCGTCTCATCCGCACCTATCCAAGTGCCGAGAATACAGGTTGTTCCTGAAGACTTTCGGTGGGGAGGGTAGGGCGATGGAGATCATCCTGCATTGCGGCGCACACAGGTGCGCAACCACCAGCTTTCAAAACTATCTAAGCAGGAATGAGAACACGCTGGCTGAGCAAGGGTTGGTCTATTGGGGGCCTGAACGCACACGTGCCAACGGTTTGAATAGCCTGAATAAATTGACGCCAGATGTTTGTGACGCGCTACGCCGTGATCTGGATGCGTGTCGGCGTGCGGGTGCCAAGCAGCTATTGGTAAGTCAAGAGAACTTCGTAGGTTCTATGGAGCGTAGTATTGCATTAGCCTCGCTTTATCCCAGCATGCACGAGCGTGGTCTGCTGCTCGCGAAGGCCTTTTATGACGGGGTTGGCAAATTGGCTCTGAATATCCGGGCGTTGGATATGTATTGGTCTTCCGTTTCAGCCTATAAATTCAAACGCGGAAGTGAGCCGATCGAGCCCGCCAAATGGAAACGTATCACACAGAGCAAGCGCAGCTGGCGCAATGTGATTACTGAGATGAGCCGCGCGTTGCCGGGCGTTCCGTTGCTAGTCTTGCCCTTCGAAGATTTTGCGGGCCATCAGCGGGAACAACTTGAGGCTTTGACCGGGCGCGAGGCACCCGAGGACAACGACGGCTTTTCGCTGAATGCCGCGCCCAATCCTGCCCCTCACGGCCTAAACGCAGATCAGGCAATGAAGCTGTGGTCCGATTATGCGGATGATCTGGAATGGCTTGCCTCCGGCGCAAACGGCTTGGCCGAGCTTGTCTGCCGGACAGAAAGAGATGCGCGCGGGGTCATCCCCGCGGAACCCCGATTGGAACAGAGGAAATCGACATGACCGACACCAACGACTGGCAGGTGCTGGCCGAAAAAGAACTGCGCGGGCGTCCGTTGGACGATCTGACCAAGGAAACGCTCGAAGGCATCGATGTCAAACCGCTCTATACGCAGGACGACACCGCAGACCTGCCGCATATGGGGTCACTGCCTGGCTTCGGCCCGTTTACCCGTGGGGTGAAGGCGACGATGTATGCGGGTCGTCCTTGGACCATCCGTCAGTATGCGGGGTTCTCGACCGCCGAGGAATCGAACGCCTTCTATCGCCGCAATCTGGCCGCCGGTCAGCAGGGTGTATCTGTGGCCTTCGATCTGGCGACGCACCGGGGCTATGACAGCGACCATCCGCGCGTGGTCGGTGATGTGGGCAAGGCCGGTGTGGCCATCGACAGCGTCGAGGACATGAAGATCCTGTTCGACGGCATCCCGCTGGACAAGGTTTCGGTCTCAATGACGATGAACGGGGCGGTGATCCCGGTTCTGGCCAGTTTCATAGTTGCGGGAGAAGAGCAGGGGCATGACAAGGCCGTGCTGTCGGGCACCATCCAGAACGATATTCTGAAAGAGTTCATGGTGCGCAACACTTATATCTACCCGCCCGAGCCATCGATGAAGATCATCTCGGACATTATCGAGTTCACCTCGAACGAGATGCCGAAGTTCAACTCGATCTCGATTTCGGGCTATCACATGCAAGAGGCCGGGGCGAACCTGGTGCAAGAGCTGGCCTATACGCTGGCCGATGGCCGCGAATATGTGCGTGCCGCGACTCAGTCGGGCATGGATGTGGACCAGTTTGCGGGCCGTCTGTCGTTCTTCTTTGCTATCGGCATGAACTTCTTCATGGAGATTGCGAAGCTTCGCGCAGCACGCACGCTCTGGCATCGGGTAATGACCGAGTTCGGAGCGAAATCCGAACGGTCGAAGATGCTGCGCACCCACTGCCAGACTTCGGGCGTGTCACTGCAGGAGCAGGATCCCTATAACAACGTGATCCGCACCGCCTATGAGGCGATGAGCGCGGTACTGGGCGGCACCCAGTCGCTGCATACCAACGCGCTGGACGAAGCGATTGCGTTGCCCACCGATTTTTCTGCCCGCATCGCACGGAACACGCAATTGGTGCTGCAGGAAGAGACTGGCGTGACAGATGTGGTCGATCCGCTTGCGGGCTCTTACTACGTCGAAAGCCTCACCAATGAATTGGTCGAAAAAGCCTGGGCTTTGATGGAAGAAGTCGAGGAGATGGGCGGCATGACCAAGGCGGTTGCTTCTGGCATGCCCAAGCTGCGGATCGAAGAAAGCGCGGCCCGTCGTCAGGCCATGATCGACCGGGGCGAAGAGGTCATCGTTGGCGTCAACAAATACCGCAAGGAACAGGAAGACCCGATCGACATTTTGGACGTCGACAATGTCGCCGTGCGCGAGGCGCAGGTGGCGCGGTTGGAACGCATTCGCGCCACACGTGACGAAGCAGCATGTCAGCAGGCGTTGGACGCGCTGACCACCACTGCCCGTGAGGGTGGTAACCTGCTGGCCGCCGCCGTCGAGGCCGCCCGCGCCCGTGCATCCGTAGGAGAGATCAGCATGGCAATGGAAAAGGAATTCGGTCGCCACCGCGCCGAAGTGAAAACCCTGGCCGGTGTTTATGGCGCGGCTTATGAAGGTGACGAAGGCTTTGCCGCGATCCAGAAATCGATAGAAGAATTCGCCGAGGCCGAGGGCCGTCGCCCGCGTCTGCTGGTGGTCAAGATGGGGCAGGACGGCCACGACCGAGGGGCGAAGGTGATTGCCACCGCCTTTGCTGATATCGGGTTTGACGTGGACGTCGGCCCTCTGTTTCAGACTCCCGCAGAAGCCGCGCAGGACGCGGTAGACAATGATGTGCATGTGATCGGGATCTCTTCGCAGGCTGCTGGGCATAAGACGTTGGCACCCCAGTTGGTTGAAGAGCTGAAAAAGGCCGGGGCCGAAGACATCATCGTCATCTGTGGTGGCGTCATCCCGCAACAGGATTACCAGTTCCTCTACGATCACGGTGTAAAGGCGATCTTTGGTCCGGGAACGAACATCCCTGACGCGGCACAAGATATCTTGCGTTTGATCGGTGAAGCCAAAGCCTGAGTTGGGTCAAGATTTTTCGTACGAAAAATCTTGTGATCCGGAACCTTTGAGGAAAACATGCGGCCAGACACTTCTTGTCTGGTCGCATGTTTTTTGGGAGAGCGTCTTAATGTTGTTGGACCATTTGGCTGTTGCAGGTGAAACGCTGGAAGAGGCTTCTGACCATATCGAACAGGCGTTGGGTGTTCGATTGCAGGATGGCGGCAAGCACGAGAAATTCGGGACGTATAACCGCCTGTTGGGCTTGCGGGAGGGCTTGTACTTAGAGGCTATCGCCATCGATCCCGATGCGCCCAATCCGCAAAGGACGCGCTGGTTCGATCTGGACCGGTTCGCCGGATCACCCCGTCTGACCAACTGGATTTGCCAGGTTCCCGATATCGAGGCTTCGCTGACCGTCTTTCCTGACGGTGTTGGTCAGCCCATCGATCTGAACCGAGGCGCGCTGCGCTGGCGCATGGCGGTTCCACCAAACGGGCGTCTGCCGTTTGATAACCTCTTTCCCGCGCTCATCCAGTGGCAGGGTGATCTGCATCCTGCACAAATGTTGCAGGACAGCGGCTGCCAGCTGCAACGCTTGATTGTGTGCCACCCGGATGCTCTCGATCTAGCCAAAGGCTTGGGGGCGTTGGATTATGTCGTTTTTGATAGTGGTCCGGCAGCATTGTGCGCAGAAATTGAAACTCCACATGGGCTGCGCGTGCTGGAATGATCATCCGACAGGCAACGGTCGAAGACGCGCCCGCGATTACCGAGATCGCAAACGCGATCATTCGTGACACGCTGGTAACTTTCACCACCGATGAACGCAGCGTGGAAAAAGTGACGGCAGAGATAGAAACCCGTGGGCCGGTTTTTCTGGTCGCCGAGCGCGATGGGATGGTCGAGGGGTTTGCAACTTACAACTTATTCCGGTCGGGCCCCGGATATGCGCAGTGCCGCGAGCATTCGATCCAGTTGGCGCCTGAGGCTAGAGGGGAGGGCACGGGGCGCGCATTGATGCAGGCCTTGGAGGCCATCGCCAAAACAAACAATGTGCATGTTCTTGTTGCGGGTATTTCCTCGGCCAACCCAGCAGCCGTCGCTTTCCATTCGGCAATCGGTTTCAAACAGGTGGGGCATATGCCCGAAGTGGGGTTTAAATGGGGGCAGCGCTTGGATCTTGTTCTGATGCAGAAAATACTTGCCCCGCAGTCATCTGTCGCACCTGACAGTCGCGCAAAGGCGCGCTAGGGTGCGGCCATGTCGATCTGGACCAGAATAGCTGATGCGCTGAATGCGCTTGCCCAGGGCGAAAGCCTGACCGCAGTATTTGAAAAGCTGCGTACGCCCCCCGAACGTTCGGTCGCGTTTGCAATTGCCGTTGTGGCACTAGGGGCAAAGATGGCCAAGGCCGATGGTCAGGTGACACGCGATGAGGTCACAGCCTTCCGCGAAGTGTTCCAGATCGCGCCCGAAGACGAAGACGGCGCAGCCAAGGTCTTTGACATGGCCCGAACCGATGTTGCTGGATACAAAGATTACGCGCGCAAGATCGCGGGAATGTTTGCGGAAGACAGCACCACGCTTTGCGATTTGATGGAAGGGCTCTTTCACATCGCTATGGCAGATGGGTTCTATCACCCAAACGAGAATGAATTTCTTGAAGAGGTCAGCCGAATTTTTGGTCAGACTGACGCTCAATTCATGGCCTTGCGTGCGCGATTTGTGCCGGACGCACCAAAAGACCCGTACACAGTGTTGGGCGTTGCGCGGAATGCGTCACTGCCCGAAATACGCAAAGTTTGGCGGCAGTTGGTGAGAGAGACTCATCCCGATGCGATGATGGCACGCGGCGTGCCCGAGGAAGCGGTGCGTCTGGCCGAGAAAAAGATGATCGATATCAATCGCGCCTGGGATGAAATAAACGGCGCTCGGGTGTGATCGGTGCGGCTGGCGACCTACAATATCGAATGGTTCGCCAATCTGTTTGATCGCGATGATAATCTGGTTGCCGACGATAGTTGGTCAGGACGGCGTGACATAACCAGAGTGCAGCAGATCGAAGCGGTGGCCAAGGTTCTGACCGCCGTTGATGCCGATGCTGTATTAATCGTTGAGGCCCCAAATACAGGCAAAACGCAAAATACCGTCCGCGCCCTTCAACGGTTTGCCGAAACATTCAATCTGCGCACGTCCCATGCAGTGATGGGATTTGCCAATGATACGCATCAGGAACTGGCGCTGTTGTTCGATCCGGATGTCTTGAAAGCACGCCACGAGCCAGTTGGACAACTGAGTGATCTAGCCGCTCCTCGGTTCGATGGCGTGTTCCGCATTGATCTGGACATCGATGCGACCGAAGATCGGGTCGAGTTCTCGAAACCGCCAATGGAACTGGCCATTGAGATGGCCAATGGATCGATCCTCCGCCTGATAGGGGCACATCTAAAATCCAAAGCCCCCCATGGTGCCGGGTCACGGGACGAAATGATCCGTCTGTCCATTGCCAACCGCCGCAAACAACTGGCGCAGGCGGTTTGGTTGGCGCGACGCGTTGAACACCACATTAACGCCAACGAGCCGGTTATCTTGCTTGGTGATCTGAACGATGGCCCGGGGCTGGATGAGTTTGAGCATCTGTTCGGGCGATCTTCGGTCGAGATTCTATTGCAGGCAGGGCTTTATGATCCTCACGCCGCGCAAGCGCATCGCCCGCGTCCCGGATCAATACCGGCTACGGCGCGTTTTGAACGTCGGGAGGAGGGAAGGTATCTTGAGGCGCTGCTCGACTACATCATGATCAGCAATGATCTGCGTGATCATGACCCGGTCTGGCGCATCTGGCATCCATTTCGGGACGCCGCATGCTGGGGCACCCCCGAGTTGCGCGATGCTTTGCTGGCAGCATCAGACCACTTTCCTGTGACGCTGGATATAGATCTGTAGCCTTTCAACTGCATCGGTCACCTCTTATATTTCTACCATGCGACTTGTGTTGAAGATCTGCGCAACCTGCGCACTGGTGGCAATACCCGCCCATGCTGAAGAGGACAGCAAGTCCTTGATGGAGCGAGGTGCCGAGCTTTTTCTGGAAGGTCTACGGCAGGAAATGGAGCCCACGATCGGGGATTTGCGCGGTTTCGCCGAGCAGTTCGGCCCGGCATTGCAATCATTCCTGCAGGAGATGGGGCCAGCGCTGGCTGAACTCGCCACTCAGGTTCAGGATTGGACGGCCTATGAAACGCCCGAAATGTTGCCCAACGGCGATATTATCATCCGTAAAAAGCCGGCACAGGAACGACCCGAAGAATCGGTTCCGCAAGATGACATTCCATCCGATGGCTTGACTGATATTTGATCAGCCCCTCAGGATAACCTTGGGTTCAGAATTCACCGCATTAGCCAATGAGTTGAACCGCGCTTCGGCAACTTCGTTGAACAATGGACCTGCTGATTTGGGCAAGCGCAGTTCAAGCTTTTGCTTCTTCGGATAGTAGCGCAACTTACCCATAGCCGCGTCATGCTGCATCCAAAGCATTGCGCCAAAGCGAAGTGCTTTGCCCAGTATTTCGGCCTGTTCCTGACCGCGCTCATCCAGCAACTCATAGAGCTTATTAAATCGGCTACCTTCACGCTTGTTCCGATATCGGTGCTGCAAAGCGAGGCCGATAAAAACTCTCTCAGAGTGTTTGATCCCGCTCATGTTGGCACGGGTCACATATTCGAAACAGGCCTCGGCCCGGTAATCCGGGTGCGCGCGCCAACTGACGTCGTGCAGCAGACAGGCGGTTTTGATCAGCCGCACCCGCTGCTCTGGCGCCGAGCGGAAAAGAGGCATGACAAAATCGAACAAGTGTTTTCCGAACCCGGGCAGGCGTGCATCTTTGGCTTCGGCAAAGCGGCTGACCTCAATCAATGGGTCGCGGTCGCGCAAGCGTTGCGGCATCTGCTCGTACAGTAATCCTTCGCGAATGCCATAGCTGGATATCGCGATGTCCTTGGGCTTGAAAGTGCGAATCAAGCGGGAAAGCACATCCATTGCATAAGGGATCAGCGCCATACGCGAACCAGATACACCAGCCTGACTGCGCAATTCATCCGCGTTATTCTGTTCGATGAATTTGATGGTCTCGCGAACTTGACTCTGAGTCATACGGTATTCGTGCAGCACGTTCAGCGGGTAGCCTCGGCGCAGCATGTCAAGGCGCGCGAAGGCGCGCCAACTGCCGCCAACAAGAAACAGGCGATCCCGCTGGGGGCCCATCTTATCGCGCATCTCTTCCATGGTCTTCTTAATATGCTCTTTACGCGCCCGACGACCGCCTTTGATATCGCGCAGTTTGAGCGGACCCAAAGGCGAGGTCATGCGACGCCCGACCTTGCCGCCTCCGATTTCTGCCAGTTCGACTGACGAGCCTCCGATGTCACAGATCAAACCATACGCGCCGGGCCATCCCAACAATACGCCCTGCGCTGACAGGCGGGCTTCTTCTTCGCCATTGACCACATTGATGATCAATCCTGTTTCCGCTTTTACCTGTTCGCAGAAATCGCGACCATCTTTTGCTTCACGCACCGCTGCAGTGGCGACGGCGTGCAGGGTGGGTAACCCGAGGTCTTCCGCCAGATATTTGAAGCGATGCAATGCAGCCAGCGCGCGTACACGTCCCAACGGGTTAAGACGCCCGGTTTCGGATAGGCCTGCCCCCAATTCGCACATGACCTTTTCGTTGTAGAAATAAGCCGGAGAGCGCGCTGCGCCATCGAAGATCACCATGCGGACCGAGTTTGACCCGATATCGACAACACCAACCCGAGACAGCGCCCGAGCCCCAGGATCTTCGAAAATGGGCTTTCCAAACAGCCCGTGATCGGGGAAATCGGTCTCGGCAGTCTGTGTCATTGTGTCCCCAGATGTTTTGGGCGCAGGATGCGGGATCACCTGTGTTGGGTCAATCGTGGGCATCAGATTGTTCGAGTTCTGTGTTCAATAGACGCACCGCCAGCGCACGGGTGATATCGCGCTTTTCATCGAGTGCAATGCGATCCAATTCGTCAACCACTTTCGCTGCAGCTTCAAAGCTGCGATCCATGTGTTTGACCAGATACGCGATGACATCCGGGCCGGGGCTTAGCTGACGGTCAGTGAAGAGCTTTGCGAGCACTGCACCTAACAGAGCGTCATCCGGCGCTTCCAAGGCCACATGGTGCGCTCCTTCCACGCGACTTTGCAGATCGGCCAACGGCAGGCGCCATAGCTTTGGCGCGGCGCGTCCGGTCATAAGTAAGGCGTTCCCTTCGGCCAGCACCAGATTATGCAGGTGAAATAGTGTTTTTTGCTGTTCAAGATCACCTGCAATTAGGGGAACATCCTCGATTGCGACCGAGGTGCGTGCGAGGTTGGGAACCTCTTCGTAGCGCAAATCAGTGGCCTGCACGATGCGGCCGCCTGTTTCCGCCGCCCAAACATGGGCCAAGTGGGTTTTCCCTGATCCTGCCGGGCCGCTTAGCACCAGCTTGTTTCCTGGCCATGAGGTCGCTGAGATCATCGCGACGGCCAACGCATTGGCGGGCGAGACAAAGAAATCTTCGCGGCCCAAGGCGGTCTTGGACGGCAGATCAAAGCTTAGCTGAGTGGCCATTTACTCGTCGTCCTGTTCGAGCCCTTCAAGCCCGGTATAAAGACGGCTGTTCAGATATTGCTCGGTCGCGAACCGGGCCAAAACACCCAAGGCTGCAGCGACTGGAACTGCGACCAGCATTCCGACAAAGCCAAATAGTGCGCCGAAGACTGACAACGCCAGCAGCAGCCAGACGGGGTGCAAACCGACTGAGCTGCCTACCAACTTAGGGGTCAGGAAGTTGCCCTCGGTCACCTGTCCGATGGCAAATATGCCCGCGACCAAACCGATATGCGCCCAGTCCCCCCAAAACTGAAACAGAGCGAGACCAATGGCCAGAGAGCCTCCGATCAAGGCACCGAGATAAGGAATGAACGTGACCAGCCCGGCGATGAAGCCAACGATCAGGCCGAATTGCAAACCAACCAGCATCAGCGCAACTGCGTAATATGTACCAAGGATCAGACAGACAGTGCCCATTCCGCGCACGAATGAGGCCAGAACGGCATCAATCTCACCAGCCAGCCGCTTGATCGTAGGGGCGTGATCGCGGGGCAGCAGCTCTCCGATCCGGGCAATCATGCGGTCCCAGTCCATCAGCAGATAGACTGCAACAACCGGCACGATGACCAGCAATACGACAACGTTTATGGCCGATCCCAGCGAAGCCAGAACCGTCTGCAAAACATCTCCGGTTTTGGATTTCAGCGTTTCGCCGAAAGACACCAACATCTGGTGCGTGTTCGATTCCCGGTCCAGAAGAGCGGGGAATTGTTGTTCAATAAATGCGCGCAGTTGCTTGAAAAGGCTAGGTAAAGTATCGATCAGATCCAGTAGCTGAGTGATCAGGGCCGGAACGACCATCAAGATCATCAATACAAAGCCCAGCACTCCAACCACGGTTATGATCGCGGTCGCCGCCATTCGCGATAGACCCAGTTTTTCCAGGCGGTCCGCAACAGGATCAAGGAAATAGGCAATCGCACCACCGATCACGAAGGGTAGCAAGACATCACCCAACAGGTACAAAAGCAGCACGAATACGACAGTGGCAATGCCCCAGTATCTAAGCTGATCCTTCACCGGCAAGGCCATAGCGCAATCCCTCGTTTGCACAGCATTGCCGTGTTCTTGGCCCATGACGCCCGGCGATGCAAGCGGTTCATGGTGCGCGATTTTTACGCCCTAGTCTGTCAGTGTACCCAGTTCCGGAGTATCTCCTGTAGCCAGTTCATCAGGCCAGTTGGTGCGCCAGATTTCTGCCGACCAGTGGCCGCAATGCACCTCGGGGCGATCAAAGCCGGTCAGGGCAGGCAGCAGCGGCGCGACCACCACATCGTGGCGCGGAACGGCGAAATACGGAAAGGAATAGCGTTCATGCCCGGATCGATTGACTACGCGATGCGGGGTCGATTTCAATCGCCCGCCTGACCACAGTTCCAGCATGTCGCCGATATTGACCACGAAGCCGCCTGGAGGGCAGTCCGGTGTGATCCAGCCTCCGGTGCGGGTCTGTACCTCAAGCCCGCCGACCGGATCGGGTGCGATTATTGTCAGCGCATCGGTGTCTTTGTGTGGATGTATGCCATAGCCACGTTCTTCTGATACCTGCGGTGGGTAATGCAGCAGGGTCATGTTGGTCATCGGGTCGCGGAAGGCGTCGCGCAGAGTGTTGGGTGGGATCTCTAAGCCAACCTCTAGGGCACCGAGCAAAAGATCGGTCACGCCATCAAGCTGTTGCCAATAATCCAGTATGACCGTACGCGCCTGCGGCACCTCTCGGGGCCAGATATTCGGGCCGTAAAGTGCGCATTCAGCCCGGATCGGGGCATCTTTGGCTGCTTCGAAATGCAGCTTGTACCCTTCGTACTTATCTGCCGTGCCCGTGCCATCATTGGGCGTGAAGAACCCCATCGGAATGTACCCGCGATAGTTCTCGCGGGTGATGGCCTGATCCCATTTTCGGGCCTCGTCGATATCAAAGATCGCTTTGACACAGCTGCGCACCTGATCAATGTGATTAGGCGCAATGCCTGTCCCGGTGATCGACAGAAACCCGATACTGGTGCAGGCATCCATGATCTGCGCGACCGTTGACCGATACAGTGGTCCGGCGGGATTGGTCAGCGGGCTGATATCAATAGTTGGAATACGCTCCATTAAGTAATTCTCACGCCTTGCCGTTCCAATTCCTGATGCACAGGCGCAAGGTTCATGCTGTCGAGTTCCTGATTGCTTTTCAGCGACAAGGCCGCCGCAATCCCTGCGCCCTGACCCATCACCGCGCAGCAGGACATGTTGCGCGTCGCGGCGTGCGCGACCCGATCCGCGCCATGGGACCGGCCCGCAACCAACAAACCCTTGATCCCCTTGGGCAGCATCGAGCGATATGGTATCTGCATATATCGCCCCGTGGTCGGCAAGATCAGTATGCCGTAACCATCAATGAATTCAGGGTAAATACCGATGGAATCCTCGAACCTGCCCTGATGGCGGGCATCGGTTTCGGTCATGTTGTAGACTGCATCGATCTTGCGCGTATCTCGAATGCCGATAGTCATACCGAAATTGCGCAAGCGTGCGTTTTCACAGCCCGGCATGAAACGGCGCAGAGCATCAATGGCCAGCATCGCCTGGCGACGGCCTTCGATCTCGCCAAATGTCAGGCTGTCGGGGTCGGTCCCGTCGATCTGATCCATATGGATCAGGTTCATATAGGTCAGTTCTCCGGTATCGTGCATCGCCCCCCAGGTGCCGGCGATCGTGTTCAGATGCGCTGGTATTAAGCCCTCATCAATGGCCTGCTGGAAGGGTTTCTTGACAAATGGCGAGAACATGCCGTCCTCTTTGCCAGAGGTTTCGATATTCCATTCGCCGCCACCGCCCCAGTCCTTGTAGGTCTGCGGGTCGGCTTTGATACCTTCCATAAAGGCCCGTTTGTCAACGCCGGCCAGATGAAACATGACCGAGGCTGCCATCATGTCCTCACGAGGTGTCTTGTGGGTCGGGGCACCTGCACGATGTGCGACGTCTGCATCCCCCGTTGCGTCGATAACAACCTTGGCCAAGATCGCCTCCCGCCCCGCTTTGGATTCGGTGATCACGCCGGTGATGCGATCCCCGTCCATGATCGGGGCGACGAATTGTCGATGCAGCATCGGATGAACGCCCGCCTCTTCGACCAGCTTGTCGGCCACCAGCTTGAAGCCCTCGCTGTCCAGTTCATAGCTGAGCGATTGGCTTTCAGGCACGGCTGCGCCCATTTCCTTTGCGCGGGTCTCGAATTCCAGGCCGATGCCCCCGGCCTCGACGGTTTGTTCGTGGCGATACCAGGCAAAGCCTTCGACGCCAACGGCCGTAATGTTGCCACCCATGCAACCGAACCTGTCCATCAAGGAAACTTCGGCCCCTGCGCGTGCGGCGGCAAGCGCAGCGGACAATCCTGCTGGGCCAGAGCCCACAACCAAAACATCTGTCTGGTGAACAACAGGGATCTGGCGGGCGGGTTCGGTGATTGTTCGCATTGTTGCCTCGCGATTGAACGTTTGCGCCAACATTGAAAAACACGGCGTTGCGGTCAATCGAAAAACCGACAGCGGCGGGGTCGTAAAAACGCCATTGCGTGATTGCCCCCGGCGGGGCTTTGGCATAATCACCTTGCAGCGAAATTCTCACCCGTAAGGTTACGTTATGCGCCTCAGCCGTTACTTTCTGCCCGTTCTCAAGGAAAACCCTTCGGAGGCTCAGATCGTCAGCCACCGGCTGATGTTAAGGGCCGGGATGATCAAACAGGCTGCTGCCGGGATTTATTCCTGGTTGCCGTTGGGCTTTAAAGTTCTGCGCAAGCTGGAAAACATCGTCCACGAAGAGCAGGCGCGGGCAGGGCATATTGCGATCCAGATGCCGATCCTGCAATCGGCGGACCTGTGGCGCGAATCCGGACGTTATGATGACTACGGTCAAGAAATGCTGCGGATGCAGGACCGCCACGGTCGCGATATGCTGTACACGCCGACCGCCGAGGAATTGGTAACGGATATCTTCCGCGGCCACGTCAGCAGCTACAAGGATCTTCCGCTGACGCTCTATCAGATTCAGTGGAAATTCCGCGACGAAATCCGCCCGCGATTTGGCGTGATGCGGGGGCGTGAGTTCTACATGAAGGACGGCTATAACTTCGATCTGACCAAAGAAGACGCGTTGCACGCCTACAACCGCCATCTGGTCAGCTATCTGCGCACCTATGAACGCATGGGCCTGCAAGCCATACCGATGCGCGCTGATTCTGGCCCCATTGGGGGCGATGACACGCACGAATTCCTCGTGCTAGCTGATACCGGTGAATCCGAGGTCTTCTATGACAGCGCCGTCACTGACCTGACCTTTGGTGACCGCGAGATCGACTATGATAGCCGTGACCAATGTCAGGCGATCCTCGAAGAATTCACATCGAAATACGCTCGTACGGACGAAACCCATGATGAGGCTTTGTTTAATCAGATACCTGAAGAACGTCGCCGGGTAGCGCGCGGGATCGAGGTTGGCCAAATCTTCTATTTCGGAACCAAGTATTCCGAACCTTTAGGCGCGACCGTTCAAGGGCCGGATGGCAAGCCGGTTCCGGTGCATATGGGCAGTCACGGCATCGGTGTTAGTCGCCTGATCGGTGCGATCATCGAGGCCAGCCATGACGACAAGGGCATTATCTGGCCCGAAGGCGTCACACCGTTCCATTGCGGAATCGTGAACTTGAAGCAAGGTGATGAAGAGGCTGATGCGGCCTGCGACAAGCTCTATGCCGCGCTGACAGCTTTGGGGCTTGAGCCGCTTTATGATGATCGGAAAGAACGGGCAGGGGGCAAGTTTGCCACTATGGACCTGATTGGTCTGCCTTGGCGTATCACTGTCGGGCCGCGCGGTCTGAAGAATGGTGTTGTCGAACTGACTTGTCGCCGAACTGGTGAGAGTGAAGAGTTGAGCCCCAAGGCAGCTGTCACCAAGATCGCAGAAATCTACGAGGGTATCGCCTGAACAAGGCGATGTACTTTCTGAGACTTAGCTCAGTTTGCTGATGTCGGGCGGTCGGTCAGGATATCGCCGTCCGCTTCACTGCCTCGAGCGACCACGATTGGGCGACCAAAGCGGCGCACGAGCTCGGCGAGTTCAAAGCCAAGAAACCGCAATCCACAGATTCGTTCGTCTGTGGCGCGATCTGAAATGCACAGACGCCCTTGCCGGAAAGCAAGGCGATAGCCTTTGTCTCGTAGAATGTCAGTCAAACCGGCCCAGCTAGCGGCACTTAAGAAAATTGGCCTGATTGCCGCGCGCAACAAAGCTGCGCTTTCGCAATCCAGTTCTGTTGCTGCCGAACGGGCTAATATTGGGCCCGTGCCTTTCATATGTTCTTGAATACCCATGAGCGTACCTCCGCCCTTAAACTCTTAAAATGTGTCCCCCACACAAAAAGGGTGACAAAATTTCCTACACTTATCAATTTGTGAAACAATATTTCGCGCCCAAATGTTGCGATTGTGACTCAGTCAGGTACGGATATCTCACATTGACTTCATACCTGAAACAATAAGCCTTTGTCTGTGAAGAGGTTCACAACCTTTGGTGTATCGAAGTGGAGGTGATTCTCGCTTTGACGGTGAAGCGCTGACCTGAGGGCGAATGATTCGTTTCAGACTGTTCTTTTCATACCCGCGTCGGCTGCAGAAGCGCCAATCGGACATCCGCGCGATAACCGGCTTGACCATCTGACCAAATGTCGAGAGGGTCGCGAAAAATCTGAACCCGAGGCAGGAATGGCCAAAACACCACCGCCCTTCGCTCTTTTTGAATGGAAGATTGCCTGGCGTTATCTGCGTGCCCGCCGTGCGGATGGCGGCGTCAGTGTGATGACTTGGATCTCGCTGATCGGGATCACGCTAGCCGTGTTCGCATTGATCTCCACGTTGGCGGTCAGGTCTGGTTTTCGCTCCGAATTCGTGGGCACCATTCTGGGGGCCAACGCCCATGTCACCGTTTATTCCGCCGGAGAGATTGATGCACAGGGGCGGCTGGATCGCACCATCAGCGATTTCGATGGTATGGCCGAGCGGATCGCGCAGGTGCCCGGGGTTGAGCGCGCCGCCCCGCTGGTTAAAGGGCAGGTGTTGATCACCAATGCTGACCGCAGCTCTGGTGTGCAGGTCTTTGGCATGCGTCCTGACGATCTGGCTGATCTGTCGGGTATTGCTGAAAGCGAAGAAGCCTATGGCGATCTGTCCAGATTCCCGGAGGGCATTGCCATCGGCTCGGGCGTGGCGCGTGCGATCGGGGCGACTGTTGGAGATCGAGTGAAGCTGACTTCGCCCAATGGTGTGAAAACCGCCTTTGGTACGTCGCCGCGCGTGAATGCTTATGAAGTGGTCTATGTCTTTTCGGCCGGGCGTTTTGACATCGATCGTACCCGCGTATACATGCCCTTCACCGAGGCGCAGAGCTTCTTCAACCGTGAAGGAGTGGCGGATGAGATCGAGGTGATGGTCGAACGCCCCGAAGAGCTGACCCCGATCTTGATCCCGATTATCGAGGCAGCTGGAGAGCGTAGTCAGATATGGACTTGGCAGGATGCTTCAGGCGGTTTTTTGCGAGCATTGGAAGTCGAAGACAACGTTATGTTCATCATCCTTTCGATCCTTGTGTTGATCGCGGCAATGAATATCGTTTCGGGTTTGATCATGCTGGTGAAGAACAAGGGTCGCGACATCGGTATCTTGCGCACCATTGGCCTTAGCGAAGGGTCAGTGCTTAGGGTTTTCTTCATCTGCGGAGCGTTCACGGGCATCATCGGGACCGCAATGGGGGTCTTTCTAGGCTGCCTGTTTGCAATCTATATCGACCCGATTTTCTCGTTCGTGAACTACATCATGGGTGGCGGCGTCTGGGATCCTTCCATTCGAGGTATCTATGCTTTGCCTGCCGAGTTGCACTTGTCAGATGTCTTGAAAGCCATCGGTCTTTCGCTGGGCCTGTCCTTCCTTGTTACCTATTTCCCGGCCCGCCGCGCGGCGCGGCTGAACCCGGTTGAGGCGCTGCGCTATGAATGATGTGACGTTAAGGCTCAGCGGTCTGTGCAAGACATATCTTCCAGGCACGCCAGGTGAGATTCAGGTGTTGCGAGGTGCCGATCTGGAGTTGCGTGCCGGGGAGGCGGTCGCGCTGGTGGCGCCATCAGGCGCAGGGAAGTCGACCTTGCTGCACATCGCAGGTCTTCTGGATACGCCCGATACCGGCGAGGTTGAAATCGCTGGTCAGGGGGCAATGGGCAAAGGGGATCGCACACGTACAGCGATCCGGCGGCGTGATGTGGGATTCGTCTATCAGTTTCACCACCTGCTTCCCGAATTCACGGCACTGGAAAATATCATTCTGCCGCAACTTGCGAATGGCACATCCGAAAAAGCGGCGCAGGTACGAGCGATCCAGTTGCTCGATCGTGTTGGCGTTTCGGCCCGCGCGGAACACCGGCCAGCCGCATTGTCAGGCGGAGAACAACAGCGCGTGGCTTTTTGCAGGGCATTGGCCAACAAGCCCCGTGTTCTGCTAGCGGATGAGCCGACCGGCAATCTGGACCCCGAAACCTCGGATCAGGTCTTTGCAGCCCTCATGGCGCTGGTGCGGGACGAAGGGCTATCGGTGCTGATCGCCACGCACAACCTCGATCTGGCGGCGCGGATGGACCGGATGTTGCGGCTGGAAGGCGGTGTGCTCAGGCCAGCTGAGTGATTGCGACACCGATCGCCATTATCGCAATGCCTCCCGCCCGCATCAATGTCAGCGGTGTGACCTGAGCACCGAACAGGCCGAAATGGTCAATCGCAGCTGTGCTGATCAACTGGCCCAGCAGTACGAAAAACACGGCATTCCCCACTCCGAAATGTGGGGCTACATGGGTAATTGATAGCACGTAAAACGCGATCAGCACGCCGCCCAACAGTAAGTGACGCGGAGCTTGTGCGATTTTGGCAAAGGCCTCACTTCCTCCGAGGATCAAAAGCGCCAGGGCCGAGGACACAAAGGCAATCGCGAACAGAATCACGGCCGCAGCGGTCGGCGATCCGATCAGTCGGCCCAAGGCTGCATTCAGGGCGGCAAGGATGGGAACGCCGATCCCGGCGGCCAGCATTATTGCTGCGTATTGTGTCATGGCCCTGTATCCCTGCGCTCGTTTCGTTGATCTGGATCATTGCGCCAGTGTGGCCGTCGGGCAAGTCTGGAATTGTCAGGCAGAAAGGAGAAAAGCGATGGTCCGATCAATACTTGGCTTAGTCTCGCTGTCGGTACTCACTGCGATTTCGTCGCCCGTTTTCGCACAGGATGCCGAGGCTGGGGCCAAGCTGTATCAGCATCACTGCGCGACCTGTCATGGGTTGGACGCAACCGGGCATGGCCCGATGGCTGGGGTGCTGGTGATCCAGCCAACGAACCTGAAAGCGCTGCTGGATGCTGATGGAGATTTTCCGACCGCGCGCGTGGTCGCCCGGATTGATGGACGCGATCCGTTGGTCAGCCATGGAAGCCCGATGCCAGTATATGGGCCTTATTTCGAAGGGAATGACACCGCAATCAAGACGCCCGATGGGCAGCCGATTCTGACCAGCAAGCCGATTGTGGATCTGGTGGCATTCCTGAAAACTCTACAGGAGGGCTAGAAGGCTCAACGGCAGATACCTTGCACTTTCACGCCCGACCAAGGCAGCAACACATCGCTTTCGCGCTTATTTCCGGGGAGTTTTGAGACATCGAAATGTACGCTTAACATATCGTGCAGGCGTTTGGTTCGCGGTGCCTCGGGGTCGAGAGCGCGGCAGCAGACATATTCTTCGACAATCGCGCCTTGTTGTTCAAACCCATAGGCAAGAAAATCAGGTGAGGTATCCAGATCGAACAGATACGGATCATTCTGGCGCCCGTGCTCAGCCGCTGCGCGCAGCGGGTGATAGCCGGTCGTCTTGCGATTCTGCCATTGCCAGACATGGGTCAGTTCATGCGCCAGCAGCATGGCCGCAATCAGGTTCATCTGCTCAGGGTATTGGCTCATGTAGTCGTCCAGATACCAGTCTTTCGTAAAGTACACGTGATTAAACAGGGCGACACCCGCTGGTTTTCCTGTCACGGTTTCCTCTTTGATGGGAGGTAATATACGCTCTCGACAGGCAACCCGAGGGCGGGCTTTGCGGGTAAATGTTACTGCGGCAACCGGTGCGCCCTCGACTAAGCGCACGCGGTCGAGATTCAGCGTTTCGCCATGAATTTTGCCAGCGAAGGTGCGTTCCTGATCGGTAAGGGGGCGGCCACAGGAAGCAAACAGAAACAGAGCTGAAATCATCAGGGTACGGAGCATATCAACAAGCCTAATGTGGAAGCTTGGCTCTGCAAGCCGTTTTCAAAGGCTCATCGCCAAAACCCGGCTGATTTCTGTAAGCGAACGCCCGGATTGTTCCATCCAAGTGTTGAAAGCGGTTTGCACCGCAGCCATGGCTTTTTTGGAAGTCGCGGGTTTGTCGATGATGCCCTCGGCAACCAAACGAGCCGTCACGTCGCGTGACAGAATAAAACTATCTCGGCCAGCAAATCGCAGGGCGTATTGGGCTGATGCACCGCCGAGCCGCGATCCGCGATTGGCCAGCATCTGCAGCAATCCGACATAGTCCTGTGACGGCCAACCGCCCAAAATTTGACCAACGCCACCCTCGGAGCGGAGTTCCAGAAGAAAGGCCGCATTGTCCCGAACGGCAGCGATTTTAGTGCCGTTTCGTACGATGCGAGTATCTTGGAGCAAGGCGTCGAACTTTTCATCATCCATGAATGCACAACGACCGAGGTCGAAGCCGTCAAAGGCTGTTTCAAACCCGTCCCACTTTGCCTCGATCACTTTCCAGTTAAACCCGGCCTGAAAAATCGTTTTCGTGATTATCGATAACCAACGGTCATCAGCCATCTCCGCCAGTTCAATTAGGGGGGTCGGTTTGGTTAGCTTGTTTTCCAGCGCTTCGGGTCCACTATGGCGGTCTGCTGCCAGCTCATAGATTTCATCAAAGTGACGCATCTTAGGCCCTCCGTTGCGCAAATGCTGATACATCCTGTTCGTTTGGCAAGTAAAAACCAGTGCGCAATCCGAAAAACCGAGATGTTTTTATTGACTAGTCAATCAAGTTCTTTCACTTTGTGGTATGAAGGGTGCTGCGTATGGGGAACACCGGACGAAAAGGGGCCGGAGCAATAGTTAGAATTGGCGGGGGCGGATGATCTGGCTAAAAACAACAGCTGCCTGTTCAATTTCGACCAGAATTGTGCATGTTTCGATCGCACCGTGAACGAGGAAATACTGGATGGGCTGTAAAAAGCTCAAAAAAGGCAAATGAAAAAGACAGGGAGTCAAAACAATGAAAAAGCTTAGCGTAAGCGCGTTAGCTATCTTGGTCGCCAGTTCAGCCCATGCGGCAGACATGGGCGCTGTGGATGAACCGATCAAGCTGGCAATCAATGAATGGACTGGTCAGCACGTTACCACGCATGTTGCAGGCGAGATGCTGAAGGCTGCGGGTTATAACGTGGAATATGTGACCGCCGGCATGATGAACCAGTTCCAGGCACTGGCCGATGGCGACATCGATGCGACGCTGGAAATCTGGTCCTCTAACGTGTCAGACGAGTATGCCAAGAAGATTGACGAAGGCACTGTTGTCGAAATTGGCGATCTGGGCCTCGATGCGAAAGAAGGTATTGCCTACCCTGCGCACGTCGCCGAGCTGTGCCCGGGCCTGCCTGCGTGGGAGGCGTTGAAAGACTGCGCGCAGGTCTTCGCCACTGCCGAAACACTGCCTGGTGGTCGCCTTGTCGACTATCCTGCGGATTGGGGCACACCTGGCGCGGACCGCATGACCGGTCTTGAACTGCCGTTCAAAGCGGTTCCTGCAGGTTCCGAAGGTGCTCTGATCGCGGAATTGCGCGCCTCGACCGAGCGCAAGTCGCCGCTGCTGATCACTTTCTGGCAGCCGCACTGGGCGATGTCGGCCTATGATGTGCAGTTTGTTGAACTGCCTGCGGGCGAAGAAGCGTGCTTTAACGATCCGTCCTGGGGCCCGAACCCAAATGCGGTCAACGATTGCGACTTCTCACCGTCCCGTATCTTCAAGGCCGGTTGGAGCGGCATGGAAGAGAAGTGGCCTGCAGCCTATGAAATCCTGACCAACTATCAACTGGCGGTCGAAGACCAGCAGCCAATGATGGGTGCGATCGACGTAGATGGCGGTGCAGTCGAAGAGGTGGTCGCTGCATGGATGGCCGAGAACGAAGGCAAGTGGCGTCCGGTGGTTGACGCGGCAACCAAGTGAGCCCGCTTTAGTGACTGACGCCAATACGCCAGCCATTGCCTGCCAGAATCTCTGGCAGGTTTTTGGCCCCGGCGCTGAGAAAGCTCTGACCGACGCGCTGTCTCGGTCAGGGAATGACGCCGACAAAGCCGCAACTGATCTTCGGGAACACGGGTTTATTCCCGCTGTACAAGACGCCAATTTCGAAGTTCGCGAAGGCGAGCTATTCGTCATCATGGGACTTTCGGGTTCGGGCAAATCGACGCTGATCCGCTGCATCTCGCAACTGTTGCCTGGTACGGGCGGGGAAATCCGCGTGGATGGCGAGAACGTTATCGGTGCATCCAAGAAGGTGCTGACCGATCTTCGGCGCAAAAAGCTAGGCATGGTGTTCCAGCATTTCGGCTTGTTTCCACATATGACTGTGGCTGAAAACGTAGCATACCCGCTGCGGGTTCAGGGCGTGAGTAAAAAAGAACGTTTGGCGCGCGCGCAAGAAGTGATCTCTCTGGTCGGTCTGGAAGGGCGCGAAGACAGTTTCCCCCGGCAGCTTTCAGGCGGCCAACGCCAGCGTGTGGGGATCGCGCGCAGTCTTGCCGTGAATCCGGACATTTGGTTTCTGGACGAGCCGTTCTCGGCCCTCGACCCATTGATCCGCCGTCAGCTGCAGGATGAGTTCCTGCGTATTCAGGCGACGTTGAAAAAGTCGATCGTCTTTATCACTCATGATATCCAAGAGGCTCTGAAGCTGGCCGACCGCATCGCCATCATGCGCGATGGCAAGATCGTGCAGATCGGCACACCAACGGATATCGTGCTGCGCCCGGTGGACGACTATGTGCGCGAGTTCTCAAAGGATGTTGCCAAAGGCCAGCACGCCAAGGTCGCCTCGGTCATGCGCGATGATGGGGAACGTGGGCCAGATGATCCGGGCCTGACCACATCAATGACATTGGATGCAGCACTTGCGCATTGCATGGAGCTTTATGAACCCGTGCCCGTGCGCGATGCAGACGGCAATATTGTCGGCACCGTGCATCCGTCTGATTTGGCTGCAGCCTTGCAGGTGGATGAGACATGACCGCGGTGACGGACACTCCCGCGCAACAGGTTCGCCTGACAGCCGGGGCGCAAGCTGCGCTGATTACAGTGATCGTCGGCGCGGTCTGCCTTGCGCTGGAAGGCGTTGCCCCGTGGCTGGTCAAATGGCCCGCCGCGTGGGAATTGCCCGCAACTCAATGGGTTGGGGCATTTCTGGATTGGTTTCTGAACGGCATCAAACCGGCCATGCGGCTGTTTTCGGACCTGATGACCTATCCGATGAATGCTGCCAACTATGTGCTGGGGAACACCCCGTGGCCGATCCTCATCGGTATCGTCACCGCTCTGGGCTGGTATCTGGGTGGCTTGCCCATGGCGGCGCTGGGCTTTATCGGCCTCAGCTTCGTTCTGGCCTCGGGCTATTGGGCCGAGAGCATGAACACGCTCGCCCTCGTCGCCGTGTCGGTGCCCGTGGCGCTGATTATGGGCGGCGCGATCGGCATCCTCGCCAATGAGGTGCCGCGGGTGAAGTCATTCGTGCAGGCGGTGCTGGACATCATGCAAACGGTACCGACATTCGCCTATCTGACGCCGCTGCTGCTGCTGTTTGGCTTTGGTCCGGTGGTTGGCCTGATCGCCTCGGCCATCTATGCGGCACCGCCGATGGCGCGCAACGTGATGCTAGGGCTGGAACGGGTGGAATCCGAGATCAAGGAAGCCGCCATCATGTCCGGCGGCACCCGCCTGCAGCAACTGTTTCAGGTCGAGATTCCGGCGGCCACCACGCAGATCATGGTCGGTGTGAACCAATGCCTGATGGCGGCCCTGTCAATGGTGATCATCGCTGCCGTCATCGGTGGCTTCAACGACATTGGTTGGGAAGTCCTGCTGACCATGCGCAAAGCACAGTTCGGCGAATCCTTGATGGCCGGTCTGGTCATCGTCGTTTTTGCGGTCGTCATTGACCGGATGAGCGGCACGTTGGCGACCGAACGCAAACGCTATGACAGTCGTGTTGTCTGGGCGGTGCTGGGCTTTGCCGTTCTGTTCACAGCCGCCTTCTGGGCGTGGCTTCCCAACCCGTCCGAGCTGACCGCGCTGGACCCGATGGCCGGGGCCATTGACAGTGGCCTGACCGCGTTCACGCAGGCCAACGGGCCGTGGCTGGATGCGCTCAAGAACAACTCACTGTTCTATGTGCTGCTGCCGCTGCGGATCGGGCTGGATCAGGCGGTGCTGCCTTTCACATGGGGCTTCCAGTGGACCCCCAACATGAGCTGGGGTCTCTTCGCCGCTGGGGCCGCAATCGCGCTACTGATGGCTTGGCGCGGTCACCTGACCGGAGGGCTGGTAGTTTTGATCCTGATCGGCATGCTGGAAACCGGCATCGCCAACCTGCCATGGCCCTTTGTACTGACCGGGGCTGCCGCACTGGGCTGGGTCGCAGGCGGCTGGCGTCTGGCGGCGTTGTCGGTGGGTCTGCTCTGCACCATCCTTGTCTCAGGCCTGTGGGAACGCGCCCTGTTGTCGCTCTATCTCAGCGGCGCTGCAGTGTTCTTCTGCGCCGTGCTTGGTGGTCTGATCGGGCTGGCCAGTGCGGTCTGGTCTCCGGTCTGGACCGTTGTGCGCCCGATCTGCGATATGCTGCAGACGATCCCGCTTTTCGTGTTCCTGATCCCGGTCCTGATGGTGTTCCAGATAGGAGAGTTCTCGGCTTTCCTTGCGATCTGTGCTTATGCGATTGTCCCGATGATCCGCTACACGCGGCACGGGCTGGTCAACACGCCCGAGGAAATGATGGAGGCCGCGATCTCCAGCGGCGCGACTGAGTGGCAGATCATGCGCGATGTTCGCGCGCCTTATGCTGCACCGACCATCCTGCTGGGTTTGAACCAGACCATCCTTTATGCCTTTGCCATGTTGGTGATCGCCGCATTGATCGGCACGACCGGTCTGGGTCAGTCGATCTATCTGGCACTGGGGCAGGCTGATGTGGGGCTTGGCATCTCGGCTGGGGCGGCGATGGCTATCCTCGCGCTGATCGCCGATCGCATGGTGCAGGGCTTTGCCGAAGAACGCCGCAAGGCGCTGGGCCTCTAAGACAGGGCTGGGGCGGGCAACCGCCCCATGCCGCACTTGATTTCGGACAAAGACCCACACGTGATCACGACGTAATCCGGGTGCAACATGTTCGGAGATAAAAATGACCGGTTGGGGCTATTTCCTCGCAGCACTCGTGACCTTTCTGCTCAGCCACATGATCCCGGCGCGGCCAGCGGTGCGCGGCTGGCTGATAGGCACACTCGGGCGCACAGGGTACTTCGCTGCCTACTCACTGATCTCGCTTGTGGTATTGGGCTGGCTCATCGTCGCCGCTGCCAATGCACCATATCTCGAGGTCATTCCGCCGCTCACCATCTTCCGTTGGGCGCCACTTCTCGTTATGCCGATAGTCTGTTGGCTGGCCATTGCGGGCCTCTCGATCCAGAACCCATTTTCTTTTGGAGGATTAGGGCATCGTTCCTTTGATCCAGAATCCCCCGGCATCCTGCGCACTACGCGCCATCCGATCTTAGTGGCGCTGATGCTTTGGGCCGTTGCCCACCTACTGGCAAATGGCAGTCTGTCACATGTCATCCTGTTCGGATTGTTCGCGGGCTTCGCTGCGATGGGAATGGTTCTGATCGACCGCCGCACAGCCCGTTACATGGGGTCGGATTGGCATCGCCTATCTCGAAATACCGCGCGTATCTCATTGCGCGTGCCTCGTCCATGGCCACACTTTTGGGTCTGGCTTGCCGCTTTCGCTTCGTACGCAGTTATCTTCCATCTGCACGAAGCCGTGATCGGGGTCTCACCGATGCCCTGACACGTGGGAGTGGTCGATCTGTCCGGCCCGTGCTATCTGATCTATCACCATTCGAAGTCTTGAGGTCTCCAAATGCATCTCGCTTATGTCACAACCACCGATCGCGGTGCCACCGATCGCCTGCTCAGTGCTTTTGCCGAGGCGCTGACAGATACGGGCACCGCGTTGTCGGGTGTGGTGCAAACCAACACCGAATGCGCCGAAGGCTATAAATGCGATATGGACCTAAGGGTGTTGCCGACCGGAGAAACTATTCGCATCTCGCAATCGCTGGGTAAGAATGCGCGTGGGTGTCGTTTGGACCCGGCCGAGCTGGAACGCGCTGTCGGATTGGTGACCCAATCTCTGGATAACGCTCCGCAGTTGCTGATTATCAACAAGTTCGGCAAGCATGAGGCCGACGGGCGCGGCTTTCGCCCTCTCATAGCAGATGCGTTGGGACGTGGGATACCGGTCCTGGTAGGGCTCAACAAACTGAATATAGAACGGTTTCAGGAGTTCGCGGGCGGGATGGCCGAAGCGCTCGAACCGGACCTCGGTTGCCTGACTGATTGGCTTGACGGTCTGAACCAGTCTGAAACGCAGCGCACAGCCTGATTGCCCATCATGGGCGGTCGTTAAACCGCATTCGACACGAGAATGTGAAAAAACTGGACATGTCTGACTGCATCGGGTCTAGCTTCGGCGAGGAAGCAATCCGGTAGTTCGACAGGATAGGGACGCACCGGTGGAATCGGGGCGTATCATGAGCCAATCCCAGACGGATCCTTGCCAGCTATCCACCAATCCCGGGTGGATTCAGCAGTTGGCTGAAACTGACAGATTTTGGCTTTGGTTATTTTGCGGATACTTCTTGCTGCACGTTGTTGTTCGGCTCGCCACCGGAGGTGCGCTCGGTCTGGACGAGGCCGAGATTTTGCTGGATGCCCGCGAACTTCAATGGGGTTACGGCCCCCAACTACCACTGTATGCATGGTTGCAATGGGCCGTTTTCCAGATCACCGGCCCAAGCATACTTGGGCTGTCGCTGCTGAAGAACGGGTTACTGTTAGCGACCGTCGCCACTCTTTATATGACTATTCGGACCCGACAAAATCCCGTAGCCGCGGGGGTGTCGGTGCTGTCGTTGTTGATGCTTTATCAATTCAGTTGGGAAGCGCAGCGCGCGCTGACGCACACGGTTCTCGCCAATCTCTGTTCTGCGCTGAGTTTCGCGGTGATCTGGGGATTGATCCGCAATCCCACGACCAAAGGCTATGTCCTGCTAGGCGTGGTGATGGCGGCGGGTGGGCTGTCCAAGTACAATTACGCTATTGCGTTCCTGGCTATGCTTCTGGCGGCGCTCAGTGCGCGAGAGACGCGTAAACCTTTCTTATCGGTGAGGTTGTTGTTGTCGGCCGGTATCGCTGCGGCTCTGATTGCTGCTCCGATGGTGTGGATTCTAAACCATTCGGCCCTTGCCTTTGACAGCGCGCGCAAACTCGACATGTCTAGCGATGGGCCCACCTATTCGGCGGCCTTGCGCGGCGCAGCCGAGCTGTGGATGGCGGCGCTGGGTTTTGTGGCGCTGCTATCCCTGATTATGAGCATTCTCTGGTTGATCTACCGGCGGCAAGGGGCGCCCGGTGTCGCAGATGACCTATTGCGTTTTATGCTGCGGACGGTGTTTTGGGCTTTGGTCCTGATGGCGTTGATCGTGATCATCAGTGGCAGTACCAATATTAAGGATCGCTGGCTGCAACCCATCCTGATATTTGCAGGTCCAGCCACTATGCTGTGGCTTCTACCCAAGATTGGCCGAGCTGGAACCCGGCGCTTCTGCCAGATCTCGGGCGGGCTAGCTGTGCTGATCGTCGTGGCCATGCTGCATCATAATCTTGCCGGAAACGCAAAGCGTGCGGCTCCGTTTGCTGCGCTTACCCCTCAGATACTGGATCAGACCCCGCCTGATATCGCGATCGTTGCCCATAACTGGCTGGCTGGCAACATGGCCTATCTGGCCCCGGATCGATCAATTCACGGCGAACGCCGCGTGAGTGTATCTGCTCCGTCGCTCCGTGTTTGGGTTGCAGGTCGAAAAGCACCGAAAGACATCGATCCGGCTGATGTTGTCACCTTGGAAGCCCCGTATCGATTTGATTCTGATGAATTGATGTCGCTGTCTTTCGCACCTGTGACCCGGTAGCGTTGGACAGCAACTCAATTGAAGATCAGGGCGCTCAACAGTCATCCCATGGTCTTGAATATTCCGGACGCGCTTTGGCGCGATCTCTAGAGCAAATCAGGCGGCCCAGCCAACGAGTGACGAACGACCATCCTAGTATCTATGCAGACTGATCGGCCTTCTGACCTACCTTCAACCATTTCTACAAGTTCCTGTGCAGCCTTGCGCCCCATTTCGCGATGAGGGACGTGAACTGTCGTCAGGGACGGGCTTACAATTTCGGCCAACTCAATGTCATCAAATCCAGTTATCGAAAGCTGCTCTGGAACCTGAACGCCAAGGTTACGTGCTTCACGCAGGGCCCCGGCGGCAAGGACGTCGTTGCCGCAAATCACCACCGTCGGCCTTGGGCTCAGGTTCATGAGTTTACGAAGGGCCTCAGCACCCTTTTCAATTTCGTATGTGGTTTCGATCAGCGTTAGGGTGTCAGGATCGAGGCTGTTTTCCGTCATGGCAAGTCTGACACCCTCAACCCGACTTTGAGCACGGTCATTGCCTTTGGTTTTCCCCGAAATCATTGCAATCTGTCGGTGACCGGCCAAAATCACCTTTCGGGCCAGTTCTCCCATTGCTGCGGTATTGCTGAAACCGACCGAAGGGCGCTGCACCATTGGATCGTAAGACCAGGCAACCAACGACGGAATCTGGTGCTGTTCGAGATAATTGTAGATCTCTGCATCTCGTGCATATCCAATCAGCAGCAACCCGTCTGCACCGCGCGCGACAAGAGTGCGAATTTGTTCTCGCTCGACTTCGGGATCATAGGCCGAGCTTGAGACCAAAAGCGTATATCCGCTTTCGCGAAGCTGATCCTGAAATTCCTGTAGCCCGCGGGCGAAGATCGCGTTGTCCATTGTCGGGATTATCGCACCGATCGTAAAGCTGCGATTCGCTGCCATCACGCGGGCCGCGAAATTCGGTGTATAGCCCAGCGATTCGACTGCTTGCATCACACGCTTGCGCGTGGATTCGACCACTCTTTCCGGTGAGTTCAGGCATCTCGAGACTGTGGCGGTCGATACGCCCGCCGCCTTTGCGACGTCGTTAAGTGTCGGAGCTGAACGGGTTTTTCCCATACTGTGCCTGCATCTGATCTGACGCCCGTCTTATCACAAAAATGCCCATTTGCCATCTATTCATGTAAGCGCTTGCATTATCAATGTAAGCGCTTACAAATGTATTTGAGATAACGAACTGGGATTCCGTGATGTTCCTCTGGGCTGCTGCCGCTGTGTTTATCGTGTTCTTTGCCAACGTGGCCTTGGGCGCCTTTGGCGGTGGTGCGTTTCTGGGGGATGTCGGGGAAATGCTGGTTTTGTTTGCCGCCTCGATTTTGTTCGTGGTGGCCATTCTCAAGCAAGAAGCTGACCATAAAAACAAAAACGGCAGCTGACGGATTTCATGGGAGGAAGACAATGACGAATGGCAAGGATGGCCTCAAATCTGCTGAGCGCCGGAATTTTCTGAAACTGGCCTCAACCGGCTCGTTCACAGCGGCGCTTGTGGCTGGTGCGGGTGGCGTATTGTGGTCATCAGAGGCGGCGGCGCAGACCGCCAAAGAAGAAAAAGAACGCGAAAAAGCGGCTGATCACGTAATGACTGTTGCCACAGCTTATGTTTTGGGCGCTTCGCGCAGCTATCCGATTATGCAATTGGATCTGAAAGAGAACATCCAGAACGCCACCAACGGCAAGGTATATGTCAAGCTTGCCCCAGGTGGCCAATTGGGTGCAGGCGGCGCACTGGTCCAGAAAGTTCAGGGTGGAACAATTCAGGCGGCCCAGCATTCGCTGTCAAACTTTGCGCCCTTTGCGTCAACCGTTGACCTGATCAACATGCCGTATCTCTGCGGCTCGAACCAGCGGTTCACAAACCTGGTACATTCGGACACTTGGACCAATGAAGTTCACCCCAAGGTCGAAGCTGCTGGGTTCAAGGCCTTGTTCTACGTTGTCATCGATCCGCGTGTTGTCGCTGTGCGGCAGGGCGGGAACGCGATCATGACACCGTCTGATATGCGCGGTGTAAAATTCCGCGTGCCGGGATCAAAAATGTTGCAGCAATATTATCGGATGGTCGGTGCGAATCCGACACCGGTTGCCTGGGGTGAGACGCCATCGGCGATCAAACAGGGTGTTGCGGATGCGCTCGACCCATCGGTTGGAGCACTGTATGTCTTTGGATTCAAAGATATCCTCAGCAATGTCACCTTCACGCAGGCGGTGCCTGACAGTCAGGTCTATTCCTGTAACCTTGAGTGGTTCAATTCCATGCCAGCCGACGTGCAGGAAGGGATCATGTGGGGTTCTGAAATGACCAGTCATCAGAATCTGTCCAAGGTTCCCTCGGCAAGGGCCTTTGCAATGGCCGAACTCAACAAGGCGGGCGTGCAATTCCATTCGCTGTCTGACGATCAATTGGCCGAGTGGCAAGATGCCGGTGGCTACCAGCGTTCGGAATGGGATCCTTTCAAGACCGAACTGGCAGGCTCGATGGAGAATTTCGAGAAACTGGTCGAAGCGGCTGGTACGCAGGGTAAATACTACGTCCACGACGCGTAATTTAGTTGGGCGAGGGGCAAAAGCCTTTCGCCCACTTTTTCCCATTCAACCAGATGGCAGCGGTCCCTTTGGGCCGGCAAAATTGAGCGCTGCCAGGGATCGGGGCTGGAAATGACCTTATTGCAAAAGATCAACCGCGACGCCGAACGCTGGTTGCTACTGGTGTTCTACGTGATGCTTGTCGTCACCATGGCGATCGAGGTGCTGCGGCGCGAGGTATTTGCCTTTTCCTCGATCTGGGGCGAGGAAATCGTTCGCTACTCTTTCATCTATCTCGCCTGGATCGGCGCGGCGGCAGCGGTCAAGGAACGTGCTCATATCCGTATCGACGTGCTCATGCACTACATGGGGCAGCGTCCAAAGGCGGTTCTGTATATATTCGGCGATCTGGTGATGCTGGGTGTGGCAGTCATCGCACTCTACTGGTCCTATGAAGCCGTCCATGTCTCCGCCAAATTTGGTTCGGTCACGGATGGGCTGCGCGTGTCCAAGGTTTGGTTTCTAATGGCAGTCCCCACCGGGTTTGCGCTGATGATTTGGCGTCTCATTCAATCCTTGATGCGCGACTTCAAATCTCTTCGAGACGGCACACCCGTCTTCGAAGGCGACAAACTGTTCGACTGAGGAGAACTCGAATGCTTTGGAATTCCCTCAATCAAACGGTCGAGCTCGGCTGGGATTTTTATTTGCCCGTCATTCTGTTCGTTGGCCTGATCGCATTGGCCGTACCGGTATGGGCGGCGATTGGCACCGCTGCGATTGTCATGTTGGTCATGTCAGGGGATCTGCCGCTGAGCGCGGTTGGTGAAAGCCTGTTCACCGGAATAGACGCCTTTGCCTTAACAGCTGTCCCCCTTTTCATCCTGACCGGGGATGTTCTTGTAAGGACTGGGCTTAGTAAGAAATTCCTTGATGTCGCCGAAGCGCTGACCTGTTGGACGCGCGGAGGTTTCGGGTCAGCCACGGTGCTGGTTTGCGGGATGTTTGCCGCGATTTCGGGCTCTGATGCGGCGGGCGCTGCTGCGGTGGGGCGGATGACCATCGCTCGCCTCGTCGAAAGCGGTTACCCGCGACCTTATGCCTGTGCGCTGGTGGCTGCGGGCGCCTGTACCGGCATCCTGATTCCGCCTTCGATCGCCTACATCATCATCGGCCTCGTGTTGGGAATTTCAGCCTCGACCCTATTTCTTGCGGCGTTGATCCCCGGCCTAGCGATTTTGGTTTCGATCCTGATTACCAATATTATTATGAACCGGATCTATACCTATGAAACCGGGGGCAATATGGGACTGAGCGAATGGCTCGGTAACCTTGGTCATTCGCTAAAATCCGGTTGGTACGCCTTCATTGTACCTGGGATCATCTTCTACGGAATTTTCTCTGGCCGCCTGACCCCGACAGAAGCCGGTGCGACCGCGGTTGTCGTCACCATCGTGATGGGCTTCATTTTGGGAACTCTGAAGCTATCTGACTTTCCGGCGATGTTGGTCAGTTCCGCCAAAGTGAACGGGGTAATCCTGCCAATCATCGCGTTCTCGGCCCCGTTGGCCGAAGCGCTGGCAATCATGGGAGTTCCTCAGGGGTTCGTGACGGCGGTGACTGGTTTGACTGATGATCCGATGCTGTTGATCCTGCTGATGATCTGTATTCTGATCGCCGCAGGCTGCGTCATGGAAACAACGCCCAATATTGTGATCCTGGCACCAATCCTGAAGCCACTGGCCGACAATATCGGAATGAATGAGATTCAGTTCTGCATCATGATGATCACCGCGCTGGGTGTGGGATTCATAACACCTCCGTTGGGATTGAACCTCTTTGTTGTCTCGGGCATCACGGGCGAGTCCATACTCAAGATTGCTGCGCGCGCTGTGCCGTTTGTGCTGACAATGTTGATTGTGGTGCTGTTGATTGCATATTTCCCACCGATCTCGACCACGCTGCTTCCCGATATCTATAAATAGGACTACCCGGTAATGACTCGCGAATATCTGAAAAAGGCCGATCTGACACCAAAATCAGACGCGTCTGAGACCCACAAAATCGTGCAGGACATCCTGAACGATATCGAGAGTGGGGGTGACGCCAAAGCACTGGAATATGCCGCAAAGTTCGACAATTACGAGGGCAATGTACTTTTGACCCCGGAAGAGATTGAGGCGGCTTGCGCGCTCGTGCCGGAAAAGCTCAAGGCTGATATCCGCTTTTCGCACAACAATGTGCGCCGGTTCGCCGAGCTGCAGAAAAGCACGGTGCATGATGTGCAGATCGAAATATCACCGGGTTTTACTACGGGTCAAAAGGCGATCCCGGTGGATGCTGCCGGCTGCTATGTGCCGGGCGGCCGTTATAGTCATATCGCCAGCGCCATCATGACCGTGACAACGGCCAAGGTGGCGGGTTGTAAGCACATTACGGCCTGCTCACCACCGCACCCGGGGGTAGGAGTTGCGCCTGCTATCATCTATGCGGCCCACATTTGCGGTGCAGATAAAATTATGGCGATGGGGGGCGTTCAGGGGGTTGCGGCAATGACCTTTGGCCTGTTTGGGCTGCCAAAGGCAAATATTCTTGTTGGCCCTGGCAACCAGTTTGTTGCCGAAGCCAAACGGATACTGTTTGGTCGCGTCGGTATCGATATGATCGCCGGACCGACCGACAGCCTGATCCTCGCCGATTCCACGGCGGACGCACAAATTGTGGCCACCGACTTGGTGAGTCAGGCCGAACACGGTTACAATTCTCCGGTCTGGCTGGTGACCGACAACCGTTCATTGGCGGAAGAGGTCATGCGATTGGTGCCAGCCTATATCAACGACTTGCCAGAGGTGAATCGTGAGAATGCAGCCGCAGCCTGGCGCGACTATGCCGAGGTCATTCTGTGTGCGGATCGCGAGGAAATGGCAGCCTGTTCCGACGAATATGCGCCCGAGCATTTGACGGTTCAGGCTGATGATCTGGACTGGTGGCTGGATCGGCTGACTTGCTACGGTTCGTTGTTTCTGGGTGAGGAAACTACGGTTTCCTACGGTGACAAAGCGGCGGGCACCAACCACGTGCTTCCGACTTCACGAGCGGCAAGCTACACTGGCGGCTTGTCGGTTCATAAATACATGAAGATCGTGACTTGGCAGCGATCCACACGGGACGGCTCAAAGCCGGTCGCTGAAGCCACCGCCCGAATTGCGCGACTTGAGGGCATGGAGGGCCATGCGCGTGCCGCTGACGTTAGATTGGCGAAGTATTTCCCGGATGAAACCTTTGACCTGACCGCGAATGGCTGACCCACGCGCATTGTTTGACCTAACCGGACGAACCGTTTGCGTCACCGGTGCCAGTTCAGGGCTGGGAAGACAGGCGGCCACTACGCTTGCGGCGGCGGGGGCGCGGGTTGTGGCCGTGGCACGCAGGGCAGAAGCTTTGCAGAGCCTCTGTGCGGAAATTGGTGCGGATGCTGCCTATGTGCAGTCGGATGTGGCAAACCAAAGTCAGACAGAGGCGTTGGTCGCAGAGATTTCGCGACCCTTCGGCGCCCCGGATATTCTGGTACATGCCGCCGGGATAAACACCCGGCAGCCAGCAGATGAGGTCACGGTTGCCGAATGGGATAGAACTCTCGCGCTGAACCTATCTGCTCCGTTTTTTCTGAGTCAGGCAATGGTGCCAGCAATGAGGCAGCAAGGTTGGGGACGAATTGTTAACTTCGCCTCGCTGCAATCTTTCCGCGCTTTCCCTGGTGGCATCGCCTATGGGGCAAGCAAGGGTGGGGTCGGTCAGCTGACCCGCGCGATGGCAGAGGCTTGGTCTGGCTTCGGGATCACCGCAAACGCGATTGGGCCGGGGTTCTTTCCAACCGAGCTCACACAAGCTGTGTTCAGCGACGAGCATCGTGCAGCGGGCAATGCGGCGCAAACCTGCATTGGCCGCAATGGTCGGCTTGAAGACATCGACGGGCCGCTGCTGTTTCTGTGTTCTGAGGCATCTGCCTATGTCACGGGTCAAATCCTGATGGTTGACGGGGGGTTTACGGCGAAATGAAAGCCCTGGTTTACGAAGGTAATGAAACGCTCGCTTTCCACGATGTGCCCATGCCGGTCGCTCAGGCAGGAGAGCATTTGATCCGCATCCAAGCCTCTGGCATCTGCGGATCCGACATGCATGCCTATCTGGGGCATGACGCACGCCGCCCTGCGCCCCTTATCCTGGGACATGAAGCGGCCGGTGTTGTTACCGGTGGGCCCCGCGATGGCCAGCGTGTGACCATAAATCCTCTGGTCAACTGTGGTTCTTGCTCTGCTTGCGCGTCAGGTCGGGAAAACCTCTGTCCCAACCGCCAGATCATCTCGATGCCCCCGCGCGAAGGCGCGTTTGCTCAATATGTGGCCATCCCGGATCGCAATTTGGTTACGGTGCCGGATGACGTGCCCTTGGAAAAGGCCGCGTTGACGGAACCTTTGGCGGTCAGTTGGCATGCTGTGCGTCTTGCGCTGCAAGCGTTAAGCCCGGGAATGGACCGTCGCGCCCTGGTCATTGGTGGAGGGGCCATCGGACTTGCGGCGGCTCTTGCCTTGCGCGCAATGGGTTTGACTGACGTGATCGTTCAGGAACCCAACCCCGAGCGTCGGGCTTATCTGTCCGAGCGTTGCGGCCAGCAGACCGTCGATGTGTTTCAAGGCACTGTGCCACTGGTTGTAGATGCGGTCGGAATTGCAGCAACACGCGCAACGGCCTCTGCAGTTGCATTGCCTGGGGGGGTGATTGCACATGTTGGGCTAGGCGAGGATGCCGGAGGTCTGGATATCCGCCGCATGACGCTGCAGGAAATCACGTTCATCGGCACCTATACCTACACTGCACAGGATTTCCGAGATACCGCACGCGCGATCTTCGATGGTTGCCTCGGCCCGCTGGATTGGCCCGAGTTGCGCCCTTTATCTGACGGTGCTACCGCCTTTCAGGACCTGCGTTCTGGTTCGGTGGCTGCGCCCAAGATAATCCTCGATCCCTGGGCATAAGACACCTGCCCAAGAATAAGGAGAGCACACATGTACGACAGAGTTCTAGTCCCCATGGCGTTGGATCACGGCGTTTCCGGCACAACCCTCACCGCCGCCAAAACCTTATGCAATCCGGGCGGACAGATCACCGCGCTGCATGTCTATGAGGCGCCACACAGTTCTGTCAGCGCGTATCTCGATGAAGAGGCCGTGCGCAGCGCGTGGGATAAAGCCCAACAGAGGTTGGCAGAGAAAACGGCCGGCCATGGTGATGTGACAACCGAAATGGTCAAGGGACGTTCCTATCGCGCCATTCTTGAATTTGCTGAAAAACATGATGTGGATTGTATCGTTGTTGGCTCGCACAAACCGGGCCTCAGCGACTTTTTCCTTGGCAGCACCGCTGCGCGTGTGATCCGACACGCACCTTGTGCGGTTCATGTCTGTCGCACATCCTAGCTCTCAAAACTGACACGCCAAATCGCGCAATGCGCCCCAAACAGGACAGATACTCCGGATATGGACATAGACAAAAAGATAACAGACGACCTGGTTGCGAACGATATCTCGTTTGTGACCACCGTTCCATGCAAGCAACTTGCAGGCGTAATCGAACATATCGATGCGCGAGATGGGATTTTCCATATCCCGTCGAACAAAGAAGACGAGGGCATGGGCCTGTGTGCCGGAGCATGGATGGGTGGAAAACGCCCGGCGATCATCATGCAAAACACGGCCATCGGTGTAACCATCAACACGCTGGCGACTTTGATTCAGTATTATCGGATGCCACTGCCTATGCTGATTTCATATCGCGGAGAGCTGCGTGAACCGATTGCCTGTCAAGTCGAAATGGCCGTCCATACCAAGGCCCTTTTGGCTCAGCTCAACATACCGACTTATCATTTCCACCATCAGTCAGATGTCGAAGAACTGGACGCGATCCTGAAATATACGTTCATGTGCAATAAGCCGGTCGCGATCTTGACAGATGCCAATTTCTGGGGAGGCTATGGCGACCAATGATCCGTTCTGAAATTCTCAAGGAAATCGCTCCGATCCTGCGTGATCAACTGGTTGTCTGCAACATCGGCATTCCCAGTCAGGAACTGCACGCCATCGACGACCAACCGTCAAATTTTTATATGCTGGGAACCATGGGATTGGCCTCTTCAATCGGGTTGGGATTGGCGTTGTCGCAGCCCAAACCAGTGATCGTGATTGATGGAGATGGCTCGATCCTGACCAATCTGGGTACTTTGCCAACCATCGCGAATAATGTGGCGGACAACTACATCCTGTTGATTGTGGACAACGGTTCCTACGGGTCGACGGGGGACCAGCCGACTTATGCGGGTCAAAAAACCTCGCTTACGAAGATGGCCGAAGCCGCGGGATGTGAACGTGTGATTGAGTGCGCGGCCGAAGAAACAGGTCGTGTCCTGCAAGAGGCCCTGGATGCGAAGCAGATGACCATCATTGTCAGCAAGTGCGAAAGCGGCAATGCCAAGATGCCACCGATTACAATGGACCCGGTGGTCATTCGTGACCGCTTCATGAAGGCCGTTCAGGCCTGATGGCCGCCAGCACCATTCATTCGGCCGAGGACGCGCGACGCCTGGCGCGTCGCAGGCTGCCTTGGATGGTGTTTGACTATATCGACGGCGCTGCCGGACAGGAATCCGGGGCGGCACGAAACCGTGCTGCCTTGGATGCCATTACTCTGCGTCCGCGTATCTTGAAGGATGTAAGCCAGCGATCGCTGTCGGCGCAGATTTTAGGCCAACAATCAGACCGGCCTTTTGGGATTGCCCCGATGGGGATGTGCAACCTTTCAGCTCCTGGCGCTGATCTGATGCTGGCGCGTTTGGCAGCGCACAACCGTGTGCCTCATGTCGTATCCACAGTCGCATCAACGTCAATGGAAGAGATCATTGCCGAAGCCGAAGGCAATGCCTGGTTTCAGCTTTATTTCAGTGGAGATGGCTCAGGCACGTTCAAACTGGTCGAGCGGGCGAAATTCGCAGGTTATGACGTTCTGGTTCTGACCGTAGATGTGCCCGAGGTTGGTCGGCGTCCACGCGAATTGCGCCATGGGTTCAAGATGCCGTTTCGTATCGGACCGCGCCAGTTCCTCGACTTTGCTCTGCACCCTCGGTGGTCGTTGACCACCTTGTTCAAGGGCCGCCCTGTGATGGCGAATTTCGATGCGGAAGGTTACGATTTTGACCGAACTGAAAGCCGCGCGCGTGCCGATTGGGATACGCTGAGCCGGTTACGCGATGCCTGGCCGGGAAAACTGGTGATAAAAGGCGTATTGGATGTCGAGGATGCCCGAACACTTGTGTCGGCAGGGGTGGATGCAATTCAGGTCTCCAGCCATGGCGCAAGGCAGCTGGACTCTGCACCTGCACCCATCGAAAAGCTGCCAGAAATCCGTGATGCGCTTGGGCCGGACTTCCCGATTTTTTATGATAGCGGCATCAGATCCGGCGAAGATATCCTCAAGGCTCTGACAGTCGGAGCGGATTTTGTCTTTGTGGGACGAATACTGCAATATGCCATCGCCGCTGCCGGAGAGCCGGGTCTGGAACAACTTTGGGATGTTCTCAGCGACGAATTGAGCATTGCTATGGCGCAGACTGGGCTGACGACATTGGACGATGTCGGTCTGCGCGAATAGCGATAGTGCGCGTGGGTTGTCCGGATCCGGCTTCCTAAAGCATTGAAAGTGTATGGAAATGGTAGCCCGTAGGGGAATCGAACCCCTCTTTCCAGGTTGAAAACCTGGCGTCCTAACCGATAGACGAACGGGCCATTTAGACCAAACAAACGAAATGGTAGCCCGTAGGGGAATCGAACCCCTCTTTCCAGGTTGAAAACCTGGCGTCCTAACCGATAGACGAACGGGCCACGTTGGCTTGTGGAGGGCCTTTTACGGTTTACCTTCCCCCCCCGCAAGACGAAAAACGCAAGGCTACGAAACTTTTTTGACTGGTTGCAGGGCGTGTTGAAAAAGGTGTCAGACGGCTTCTGCCGCATCCTCCAGTCGCAGTTGCACGCTCTGCCGACCGCCCCAGGAATTGACCTCAAGCCGACCTGCGAAATGAAAGCGGGCACCGCCATGATTTGACAGGCGATCCCCCAGCGGACCATCGAACGCACCAAAGGCGATGGCATCCAGTCCGCCGGACATGCCATCCGATAGTGACAGTTTCAGATGTGTTTCGCCCACACGCTTGGCAAATCGCACCTGCAGATCGGGCAGAGCATAGCGTGGGGCAGGGGCACCGGCTCCGAACGGGCCTGCCTTTTCGATCTGCTCGATCAGGTCGACTGTTGCGGCGCCAGGCATCAGTGCCCCGTCCAGTTTCAGATCGGCAGGGCCTGCTTGCCCCGCACCCTGCTTGGCCAGCAGTTCCGACAGGCGCGTCATGGCGGGCTCTAACTGATCCCGCTTCACCGTCAGACCTGCCGCCATCTTGTGTCCACCACCTTTGACCAACAACCCCTCGGCTGCCAGACGCTGGATCGACGCGCCCAGGTCAACGCCCGAGACGGAACGGCCCGACCCTTTGCCCTCATCTCCATCAAACCCGATCACGATCGCGGGCCGGTTTGCGGCCTCTTTCAGCCGCGATGCAACGATGCCTACGACACCGGGATGCCATCCCTCACCAGCAGCCCACACCAACGGCGCATCAAGCCCGCGTTCTTCCGCCTGTGCCAGTGCTGCAGCGCGCACTGCGTTCTCGATCTCACGCCGCTCCGAGTTCAGGGCATTCAGTCGCTCGGATAGGGCTTTGGCCTCGGTCACCGAGTCGGTGCTCAGCAATCGCGCGCCCAAATCGGCCTGACCGATGCGCCCACCTGCATTCACACGCGGCCCTAGCAAAAACCCTAGGTGATAGCTGTTGGGCGCAGTATCCATGCGGGCCACGTCCGACAACGCCACCAGCCCTGGCCGTTGCCGCTGGGCCATTACCTTCAGCCCTTGCCGCACCAAGGCCCGGTTGGCCTCAATCAGCGGCGCGACATCGGCCACCGTAGCCAGCGCCACAAGATCCAGCATGGCCATCAGATCCGGCCCTTTGACGCCAGCCTCGCGGAGTTGGCGGCCCGCCTCGACCAGCATCAGAAACACCACCGCAGCCGCGCAGAAATAGCCCAGATCACCGCTTTCATCCTGCCGGTTCGGGTTCACCACTGCGACGCAATCAGGCAGCGTTTCTCCACCCAAATGATGATCCAGAACAATTACATCAGCACCCTTTGCCGCCGCGATAGGTTCATGGCTAAGTGTTCCGCAATCCACGCAAATGATCAGATCATGGCTAACTGCCAATTCCTGCATCGCCGGTACATTTGGTCCATAGCCCTCATCAATCCGGTCGGGCACATAGAGCGTTGCGGCTATTCCCATCTGGCGCAGCCACACCAGCAGTAGCGCAGCCGAACTGCCCCCATCCACATCATAATCGGCAAACACTGCGATTTTTTGACGATTGCGCACCGCTTCAAGAAACCGCGAAGCGGCAAGCTCCATGTCCTTCATCGAACGCGGATCAGGCAGCAGTTCTTTCAGCTTTGGCTCCAGAAAGCCCGAGGCCTCCATCACCGGAAGACCGCGTCGCGCCAGCACCTGACAAACGGCGCGCGGCAAATCGGTCTGCTGCGCCATCATTTCAGCCGAACGCTCGACCTCTATCCCCGGTCCAACCCAACGCCGACCGGTCAACGATTGCTCTACGCCCAGAAACGCCACATCTCACCTCATGCGCCAAGGCCGGGCCCCTTCGGACCCGGCCTTTTCATCTTTTTACAAATACTCTCGCCGAAGGCAGCGGCGCAAGCCGACATCTTTAGGTATGCGACCACATCGGAGTGCGATAGGACATGCGCCGGACCGAGCCGGTCTTGGACCGCATCAGCAACGTGGTTGTCTCGACCCAGCCCGGTTCCCGCTTGATACGCGGCAGTAGAGAGCCTCCGGTCACGCCAGTGGCAGCGAAGATGACATCTGCGGTCACCATCTCGTCGCGCGCATAAACGCGGTCCAGATCGGTGATGCCTGCCTTGGCGGCGCGGCCGCGTTCGTCATCGTTGCGGAACAGCAAGCGGCCAAAGATCTGACCACCCATGCATTTCAGCGCAGCAGCAGCCAGAACACCTTCGGGTGCGCCGCCTTGGCCCATATACATGTCGATCCCGGTCACTTCGCTTTCGGCGCAGTGCATGACGCCAGCGACGTCACCATCGGTGATCAGGCGGATAGAGGCACCGGTGGCGCGCACTTCCGCGATCATTGCCTCGTGACGCGGACGCTCCAGAATGCAGACCGTAATGTCCTCAGGCCCACACCCCTTGGCATTGGCCAACGCTTCGACACGTTCGCGCGGGCTCATGTCCAGATTGACAACGCCTTCAGGATAGCCGGGACCAACGGCCAGTTTGTCCATATACACATCAGGCGCGTGCAGCATCGAGCCGCGCGGTCCCATGGCGATCACCGTCAAGGCGTTTGGCATATCCTTGGCGGTCAGGGTCGTGCCTTCCAGCGGGTCCAGCGCAATATCCACGCCAGGGCCGTTGCCCGTGCCGACCTCTTCACCGATATACAGCATAGGTGCTTCGTCGCGTTCGCCCTCACCAATGACAACAACGCCAGCGATGTCCAGCAGGTTCAATTGCTCACGCATCGCGTTTACCGCGGCCTGATCGGCGGCTTTTTCGTCTCCACGTCCGACCAACGAGGCGGATGCAAGCGCGGCCTGTTCCGCCACCCGCGCAAGGCCCAAAGACAGAAGGCGGTCATTAAAATCGATCTTGGCAGCACTCATATTTTCGTATCCTCAGGTCAATAAAGCCGTAACAACCGGCATAGCTTGCGTTTCATGCAGGTCGCAAGCTCAAACCTCTTCAATGCGCAAGGCGACAGGCTCACCCGCGATAACATCCGTGTCGCGCAAGCCTTCAAGCGCGACGTCAAGAGTTGCGCGTGTAGTCTTATGGGTGACGATCAACACGGGCGCGGTGCTTTCGGCATGCCCATACTGACGCATCCGATCAATCGAGACGCCTGCATCGCCCAAAATAGAGGCAACCTTGGCCAGCGCGCCTGGTTTATCCTGCAGGCCCAACCGCAAATAGTAGGGCGCAGGCAGGCCAGTAACTGCAGGTTTTGCCTCTTCCAACGAGGTGGCAGGGCGACCAAATGTCGGGATGTGCAATCCGCGTGCAAGATCGCAGACATCGCCCATCACAGCGCTTGCGGTGGGCCCTTCGCCCGCACCCGGGCCACGCAGAACAATCTGCTCAACCGCATCGCCATCCAGCACGACCATGTTGGTTCCACCTTCCAGCTGACCCAACGGAGAGTCACTCGGCACCAGACAGGGTTGCATACGCTGCTCTAGTCCCCGGGCAGTGCGCTGAGCCACGCCCAACAGCTTGATCCGGTATCCCATGTCGTGAGCCTGATGGATGTCATCCAGGCTGATCTGTTGAATGCCTTCAATCTCAATCCCGTCGAAATTCGGCTTGGTGCCGAAGGCAATCGATGACAGCAGCGCCAATTTATGCGCCGCATCGATGCCACCAACGTCCAGATTGGGATCGGCTTCTAGATACCCAAGCTGCGCGCATTCCTCGAAAAGAGCGTTGTAGCCCAACTCCTGCGATTGCATCCGGGTCAGGATGTAGTTGCAGGTGCCGTTCATCACACCCATGACGCGTGTGATCTCATTACCGGCCAGCCCTTCGGTCAGAGACTTGATCACCGGGATACCACCCGCGACGGCTGCCTCGAACCGAATGACGCGGCCTGCAGCTTCGGCCTTTTCCGCCAAGTCCTGTCCATGGATGGCCAGCAGCGCCTTGTTTGCAGTGACGACATCTTTTCCACTAGCCAATGCCGCCTCGACAGAGGCTTTTGCGGGACCGTTCTCACCGCCCATCAGTTCAACAAAAACATCGACGTCGTCACGTTTTGCCAAGGAAACCGGATCGGTCTCCCACGCGTAGTCGGATAGGTTTACGCCACGATCCTTATTGGCATCGCGAGCCGAAACAGCGGTGATCTGAACGGGGCGCCCGGTGCGCGCCTGCAAAAGATCGGCATGCCGGCGTACGATTTTGACCACTCCCACTCCGACAGTTCCCAGACCGGCAATTCCAAGCCTCAGCGCCTGTGTCATTCCCTTGGGTCCTTTCTGCTCGCAATGCCGCCCGCGATGGCGAAGTGTCCTTTGCGGGCTGCCTTAGCGGGTTCAGGGCAAGGGTGCAATCCGTCTAATCTTTCGGAGGCTTAGGCGCAGCCAAAATCCTAGTTAATCTCGGCATTTTGCAACGCCTCGGCTTTTTTCGCCAAGGCTTCGCCGCGCGTCGACAAATCCTCTTCAACCTCTTCCGCTTCGCTGACGGGATCGGTGGGGGCACCGAGGACCGGATCCAATGCAATGAGTTTGGGATAGGGGGCCTTGCGCAATGCGGCGGTTTCGCTGCCTTCCAACTCGGGGATATTCGCGCAACTCGCAGTGGCGAGCACAAGAAATATCGACGGCAAAAGCTTCATCGCAGACCTTTGGGTTGCAGAGTTTTTCATGTGATGCACCTTTTACCGCGCTGGTTCAAGCGGGGTTCTATCTGAACAACCGTTCATATAGGATAAGGTCATGGCACGTACACAAGGCTCTCATTCAGACATCACCGGCCCTCGCATTCGCGAGGCAGCGTTGGGGTTGTTTGCCCGTCACGGCTATGCCGCTGTATCGATGCGACAGATCGCGGGAGAGGTGGGGGTGCAGGCCGGAGCCCTGTATAATTATACCCCTGATAAACAAAGCCTGTTGTTCCGTCTTATGCGCGATCATATGCAGGATTTGTTGGCTGCATATGAAGAGCTTGAGCAGTTTGACGACCCACACGATGCGCTGCGCCAGTTTGTCGGGTTCCACATCCGTTTTCACCTTCAGCGCCCGGATGAAGTATTTATCGCCTATATGGAACTGCGCAATCTGACGCCCGAAAATTTCACCGAAATTGAAGCGCTGCGCCGCCGCTACGAAGACTCGCTGGAGAGTATCTTGCGCATAGGACAGCAATCGGACCAATTCTCGGTTACCGATACCAAAATCGCCACTTTGGCGGTGATCGCCATGCTCAACGGCGTGATCACCTGGTACCGCAGCGGCGGGCGATTGTCGTTGGATGAGGTTGAACAGGTCTATTGGGATATGGTGCGCAAGGCCGTCACCGCCTGACCGGCCCTCAATGGGCCGGGCGGATGAATGTGCCGTTGCGCAATTCACGAAAGGCCTGCTGCAATTCGGCCTGCGTGTTCATGACGATCGGTCCGTGCCATGCGACAGGTTCATTAATCGGAGCCCCAGAGATCAGAAGAAATCGCACACCATCGGGCCCTGCCTGAACGGTGATTTCATCCCCTGTTCCAAACCGAACCAATGTCCGGTCTCCAGACATGTCGCGGATATTGACCTCTTGCCCGGCGATTTCCTTTTCCAAAAGCACTCCGGAAGGGCGAGAGGCATCCGCGAAGGCAGCGCTCCCTTCAAAGATATAGGCGAAGGCACGACGATAGGTATCTATTGGAAAGGTCTTTTTCACGCCCGCCGGTATACTGATATCCAGATATTGCGGATCTGCAGCGATCCCGTCGACAGGACCCGTACGGCCCCAGAATGTGCCGACTATTACCCGGACCGCCGTACCATCGTCTTCGATAATCTCGGGAATATCGGTACTTTGGACGTCCTGATAGCGCGGGGCAGTCATCTTTTGATCCGATGGAAGATTGCCCCATAGTTGAAAACCATGCATCTGGCCGCTGTCCGAGCCTTTGGGCATTTCCTGATGCAGAATACCGGACCCGGCCGTCATCCATTGAACGTCTCCAGCACCTAAAGTGCCGCTATTACCCAGCGAGTCACTGTGTTCTACTGAACCAGACAGGACATAGGTGATCGTTTCGATGCCGCGATGTGGATGCCATGGAAAACCGGCCACAAAATCTTGCGGATTGTCGTTCCGAAAGTCATCAAACAACAGATAAGGGTCCAGTTCCGAGGGGTCTTGAAACCCGAATGCGCGATGAAGTTTGACACCCGCGCCTTCCATTGTTGGAACCGAAGTGCGCGTCTCAAGGATCGGTCTGAGGGACATTCTAGCCTCCTGATTGCTTAGCCGCAATTTATGGCCAGTCCCGGCGTAATCAATTTGCGCAGGAACACGCAGTCTGTGCAATCACGCTCAGACCAGCGACATGGGTGTTGTTCTTTGCATATCAAACCAGCTAGAGCAGACGAGTAACGGGGAGAGTGACATGCAAGACGAAGTTCTGGCCTCTATTCAGGCCTCATCCGGGCGCCGATGGACCGGAGTAGGGATGTTGGCCACTGTCGGAGCGTTGGTGATTTATGTCGCGATAGCATCGCCTCCGGATCTTGGTTGGCAGATATTCCTGTTTGTTGTGGGAATTGGGGCTTTCTGGCTGTCGCATCACATGTGGCATTCGACTCAGGGCAGGATCGAACTGACCTCTACCGATTTACGCACCAGCTCGGGGCAGGTGATTTGCAAAGTGGAAGAGGTTGAGACCGTCGACCGGGGTGTATTTGCGTTCAAGCCATCGAATGGATTTATTGTCAAAACCCGCACGGCAGGATCGTTTGACTGGTTTCCAGGCCTTTGGTGGCGTGTCGGGCGCCGCATTGGTATCGGCGGAATGACGGCCGCCGCCGAAACCAAATTCATGTCCGAGATACTGACCGGACTGCTTGCCGAAAGGTCGTAGCTAGACGACGCAGGACGGATCAGTATTGACGATATTATCGAATACGCGCGGATGAGTGAACACAAGGTTGTTCATGTCAAATTCGGCAAATTCAAATGCGATATAGAATGGCGGCCGATATGTGTTCCGGGTTTCGACCACGATCATCGATCCATTGTCAGGCATCGCGGGTAGTCGAGGCTTTATGTCGTCAATGTCTGCGTTTGACCATTTCGGCAGGCCTGTGCCACGAACGCAGGACCACAGTACATTATGGATGTCGTTCTCGGCATCAAATGTAAGATAGGTCATCCGTAATGTTACCGGCGCGCGCGTTTCGACCATGGTCTCCAAAAGGTCATACATCGTGTTTACGTAGGCTTCGGTCACATTGCCATCTTCACGCGAAACCACATCGGCAACCGCGTAGGCACCCTTGATATTACGCGCACTTTGCCGATAGGCGTCATAGTAGGTGTATGAAGCAAGCATAGACCAGTATAGCAACGGCAATATCAGCATGGCTTCAACAGACATGATGCCGTCTTCCCGACGCCGGAAGCGACGGACAGCTCTTGCAAATACGCCTCTGAATGAGAAATCAGCCGCCGGCATCTGCTACGTCCTCCGGTTCAGAAGTGCCACCTCCAGTGGGAGTACTTGATGAGCCTCCAAATGGTTCATGAACAAACACAGAAGAGGCGTGTATTTCCCACTGCCCGTCATTATCTTGCCTTACCAGATCGTTCATCATGGAGAGGCCGAATACAGGCGAGACTTCGAGGCAGGCTCGAATAATCATCATTTCGTTCGAGGTTCCCAATTCAAAGGCAACATCTTCGGGTTTTCTGATCGTCGCCGGTGTATCAACGCAATAAGGCGTAGGATCCAGCTGGTTGCCGACGCGGGGGTCGATGGATTTCATCTCGAGCGCGAGATTTTCAGAACAGTCGGAAATGATTGCGTTCTCACACACCATCTTCTTCAGAAGGGCATGATCCCACGTGTCTTCGCCAGGTGGCAGGCGATTCAGTCGAACCTCCCTGATCGTCATGTCCAACGACCGCTCAAGGTCGGCGTGGCGAAATGAGATCAATCCCAGGTCCATGCCAGAATATGCGACATATAAGAAGAGAGGGAACCAGAACATAAACTCAATGCTCGAGGATGCGCCATCCTCTTTACGCCAGAACCTTTGCGCCCGTTCTCGAAACGACATGATCATTGGGTCAGCCTCAGGTTTTGAATCGAAGTGCTGATTGAATCGAAGACGCGCTCGATCTGGGTGCCAGTTGCTTCGTAGTAGCGGGCAGGTTTGATCGCGCAGTCTTTCAGCATCTGCTTGACGCCGTAGGGGGCTTCGAAAGCGATCGAGAAAATTATGACTTTTTCTTTCTCAGCTTCTACGCAAAGATCGACAACCCGTGGATTTTTGGTTGAAGGGCCGATTTCGGTGGTCGACGCAGCCGCGAATTCATTGCCACGGGTCCAACCGTAGGCATGGCGGAACATATTCCGGATCGCGTTTTTCTCCGTATGTGCCCAGACATCAGGCCATTCTAGTTCTGCTGGCGACGAACCGCTTTCGTTGAAGTCGCGATCATTCGATCTGTCGATATCGTAACAGGTGCCATTGTAGTAATCCCGGCAACGATATCGTTTGTAGGTACCATTTCCGTGCGCATGATCCTGGAACTTGTCACGTGTCCAGTACCCGCCGGTACTATTATCCCAAATGGTGGTATTTACATTTGGCCAAGCCCAATGCCCATTTTGATCATCATAGATGGAATAAGTCTGTGCACTTTCGTTCCAATAAATATTGGAGCCACCTTCGTTATAGGGTGAGTTTACCTTGTGCTGATAGGTGTTTTCCCCATCCGTCATCAGCACGAGAACCTTAAGGGTGTCCGTCGTGGTGTTCGGTGCGGGCCGAATGGCGAACGAGTCTGGGATTTCGGAGCTGTCTGCAATCTGGGCAATCAATGGCTGAATACTGTCATCAAGCAAGGTCAAGCCCCACTTCAATCCAAGATCAATCGAAGTCCAGCCGCTTGCGACCAGATTATCAATCTGGTCCTTCAAAATATCCGGGTCGTTCTGAATAACGGTCATTTCCCGTTGGTCAGTCGCGGATTCAAGACGGCAGATGTTACTGGATACCAAAGTATCACTGAATCTTCTGTCGTTCGTGCCACTGTCCTTGAAGTGTAAGGTCTGAGGAATGTAATCCCCTTTCCTAATGATATTCCCGCCATCATCGACGATATCGTAATAGTTGAAATTGGTTGTCGTGAAGTCCGAGGCCTGAAAGTCGATGCAATTTGCAACTTCGTTGGCACCGATCGTATTCAAGGAATCCATCAGATAGTCAGGCACCGAGACCTGTTCGGAATAGGGTACGATCGAAATTGACAATCTACCTTCTTCTGACTTCAGAACCATTTCATCAATAAAGTCGTTTGCGGCCTTCTGTAGGTTGGTCAGCTTTGTTCCGCGCATTGAGCCTGACACATCCAAAACCAACGAGATTTCAACGTTACCAATCGATTCTTCGGCAACGCTGGTCGCGGTTGAATCGATATGATCGACACCACTCCACTTCATAAAGTGGGTCTCGACGCTCATGTCAGCACTGGCTACCACCTTGCGCTTGCCTTCAAGCTCGGCGATTTGTTCAACAGAGCCATCCGCATTTGTCTTACATGTCTCGGGTTCGACTTCGATATTACTGATAATATCAGGGTTGAAGCCTTCCTTGGTAATGTAATCGTTGACGACAACACGGGGACAAAGCTCCTGATCCAGGTCCGCTGCTGCCAAAACGGCGCGATCAAGGGCATATTGCAGTCGCACCCTTTCCCGATCGTAACGCATGATATCGACGGCAAATCCGGCAACGGTGAAGACAATCATTACCAAGAAGAGCGCAAGGATCGTCATCGTGCCTTCTGTTTCAGATGCAAATTGCCGCAAACGTCGGACGCACCTGTTTTCTCGGCACAAAAAGTTAAACAATTCTTTTAAATCATAATTGCGCATAGTGAATTCCTCTGTCGACAGGGCGCACCAATGCCAGCGGTTTGCAGCGCTAATTAATTATACAGGGATCGTGGCGAGAATTAGGCGTGATCGTCACTATGCTGCTCGTTTTTAACGGTTTTCAGCTTTATTCGTGGCGTTTTTGCTGTCTTTGTTTCCCGCCTCGGGACAATTGCGCGTAGGTGATCGATGGTCGACTCACTTCGAACACGTCGATTGGCCTTTCGCAAATTGCTTAAAATAAGTGCAGTTACTGATTGCGGTAAATTACAAGCAGTGCGACAAAACGTCATGACGTTTGTCATTTGCCAGTACGGAGGATTGTATGACCGGCATAATAGAACCCAGCTTTCGTGAGAGTGTTGATCTGATGTTCAACAGAGCTGCGTCTCTGATGGACCTGCCGCCCGGACTGGAAGAAAAGATCAGGGTATGTAACGCCACCTACACGGTCAGGTTCGGAGTTCGGCTGAGAGGGCAGATTCACACATTCACCGGATACCGCTCGGTTCATTCAGAACATATGGAGCCGGTCAAAGGTGGTATTCGCTATGCCCTCGCGGTGAACCAAGACGAGGTCGAGGCGCTCGCGGCTCTGATGACCTACAAATGCGCTCTGGTCGAAGCGCCATTTGGGGGGTCGAAAGGCGGGTTGTGTATCGATCCGCGCCAATATGAAGAACACGAGCTAGAGCAGATCACCCGCCGTTTCGCCTATGAATTGGCTAAACGCGATCTGATCAACCCGTCTCAGAACGTCCCCGCGCCCGACATGGGAACAGGCGAACGCGAAATGGCGTGGATGGCCGACCAGTATGCCCGAATGAACACGACAGATATCAACGCGCGCGCCTGTGTGACGGGTAAACCGCTGAACGCTGGGGGTATCGCAGGTAGGGTCGAAGCGACTGGGCGTGGCATTCAATATGCGTTGCGCGAATTCTTCCGGAATCCGGAAGATGTCAAAAAGGCTGGTATGACAGGCAAATTGGACGGCAAGCGCGTTGTTGTGCAGGGCTTGGGCAATGTGGGCTACCACGCGGCAAAATTCCTCAGTGAAGAAGACGGATCGCGCGTGATTGGCATCATCGAATGGGATGGTGCATTATACAATCCCGATGGCATTGATGTTGAAGCGGTGCGTCAGTGGATCGTTAAGCATGGCGGCGTGAAAGACTATCCGGATGCGACGCATTCAGCCGAGGGCGGTGCAGTGCTTGAATCCGAATGCGATATCCTGATCCCGGCCGCACTAGAAGGGGTGATTAACCTGTCTAATGCAGAACGGATCAAAGCGCCGCTGATTATCGAGGCTGCAAACGGTCCGGTCACGGCGGGCGCGGATGAAATCCTGCGCAATAAAGGTACAGTCATTATCCCCGATATGTATGCAAATGCGGGCGGTGTTACAGTATCCTATTTTGAGTGGGTCAAGAACCTCAGCCATATCCGCTTTGGCCGCATGCAGCGCCGCCAGGAAGAAGCGCGCCATGAACTGATCGTCAGCGAGCTTGAACGGCTGGATCGATACCTGGGTGATGCCTGGTCGATGTCGCCGAACTTCAAGGCCAAATACCTCAAGGGTGCTGACGAGTTGGAGCTGGTGCGCTCAGGCCTCGATGACACAATGCGCATCGCCTATCAGGCTATGAGCGAGGTTTGGCATGACCGCGCTGATGTCGATGACCTGCGCACCGCAGCTTATATTGTGGCGATTGATCGGGTCTCAAAAAGTTATCGGGCAAAAGGACTCTGAGCACTCAGGCAATCGAATTTCTGAAAGCGGCCGCCCCATGGGTGGCCGCTTTTTACGATTTGACCTAATTCGGTTTCGCAGAAGGATCGATCGATATGCCGTCAGTCGTTGCGGATTTGGACCGGGACAGCGTTTATGTCGATGTTAAATTTACCTCGGGTACTACGCTTCTGCAGAAGAAACTCTGATACGCCGCCATATGACCGCACGCGAGTGTTGAAACATCTGCTAAAAGTCTGTGCCTAATGCTGCGCTGGCAGGGTATGCAGCTGTTGTTAGCCGCCTGACGCTTCGACTGTGGTAGAAATTGAAATCGGCGATGGAAGGTGTTGCTGTGCAGGGTTATGCTGCGCCAAAGGAAACGATTCCGGGAGAACCCCATGTTGCGTATTGCCATTGTCGCGGTCTTGCTGGCCTCACCCTTGGCTGCTCAGGAGACTAAAGAGCAAAGTTGCAAGTATCAGGCAGATGTCGTGGCTGCGGTGCAGAAGGCACGTCTGGACCGGGTCAAGGAACGCGACGTGGCACAGGCAGTAGCAGACAGCGGTCCGACATGGCCCGAGAACTACAATGCGGCGATTCCGTTGATCACGCCTTGGGTGTACGAACAAAAAATGCGCGACATGCGCAAAAAAGATCTCGGTGCCGCTTGGCTGGAGTTGTGTTTACAGCAATAATCCACAACCAGATCATTTCTCTGTGGACAACCGCGTGCCATCCCCTTGGCGCGCGTTTTCATTTCTGGCAGGTTTGACCCATGTCTTTGCCCCCCGGATTTCTGGATGAACTGCGCACGCGCCTCAGCCTGTCTCAGGTTGTTGGGCGTAAGGTCATGTGGGACCAGCGCAAATCCAATCAGGGCAAGGGGGATATGTGGGCACCTTGCCCGTTTCATCACGAAAAGACCGCCTCATTCCACGTCGATGATCAGAAGGGATTCTATTACTGCTTTGGGTGCCATGCCAAAGGCGATGCTATCAGCTTTGTGAAAGAGACCGAGAATGTCTCATTCATCGAAGCGGTCGAGATTCTGGCGCGTGAAGCGGGGATGCCGATGCCCGCGCGCGATCCGAAAGCGCAGGAGAAACAGGACAGACGCTCGCAACTCGCCGACGTCATGGAGCAGGCGGTTCAGTTCTTTCGCTTGCAACTCAAGACCGGGGCAGGGGCCGAGGCGCGCGATTACCTGACCTGCCGAGGGTTGGATGCACAGGCGTTGGATCGATGGGAGATCGGGTTTGCCCCCGACGGCTGGCAGGCGCTGTGGGATCATCTAACCGGCAAGAATGTAGCCGATGAATTGATCCTTGCAGCAGGTCTGGCCAAACCGTCCAACAAGGGCAAAAAACCTTATGACACGTTCCGAAACCGCATCATGTATCCAATCCGCGACCCACGCGGGCGTTGCATTGCATTCGGCGGTCGGGCGATGGACCCGAATGACAACGCGAAATACCTGAACTCGCCCGAGACCGAGTTGTTCGACAAAGGCCGTAGCCTCTATAACCACGGTCCTGCGAGACAGGCGGCTGGGAAGGGGCAGCCCCTGATCGTTGCCGAGGGTTACATGGACGTAATCGCGCTGGCCGAGGCGGGCTTTGGCGCGTCGGTGGCGCCATTAGGAACTGCGATCACCGAACATCAACTACAGTTGTTCTGGCGTGTTTCAGATGAACCGATCATTGCCTTGGATGGTGACACAGCGGGCCTGCGCGCCGCGATGCGGGCGATTGACCTGGCCCTGCCGTTGCTGGAGGCAGGCAAATCCTTGCGATTTGCACTCATGCCCGAAGGCAAGGACCCAGACGATCTTCTGCGTGCCGAAGGGCCGAGGGCGGTGCAAGCCGTCCTGGAAGGGGCCATTCCGATGGTCAAGCTGCTGTGGCAACGTGAGACGGAAGGCAAGGTGTTCGACAGCCCTGAACGGAAGGCGGCGTTGGATAAATCCCTGCGTGAGAAGATCAAGCTGATCCGCGACCCCTCGATCCGATCGCATTACGGGCAGGAAATTAAGGATCTGCGCTGGCAATTATTTCGTCCTCAGAGACAATCGCAAAATCGAACGTGGCAGCCGCGCGGAAAATGGCAGGCGCAACCCCAGCCTGCCACGCCCGGTGCGCGCGCATCGTTTCTGGCGTCGTCCGAGAACGCAGACATCCAATTGCGCGAAGCGGCCATTCTCGCAATTTCTATTCTAAATCCGCAAGTTGTAATTCAATTCGAACACCAGTTGGAAGAAATGGATTGTTACGATCCCGATCACGCAGCTTTGCGCGGGGCGATCTTGCGCCATGCGATTGACGATCCGGACAATCTGCAAGAGCACATCGTACAAACTTTGGGGCCGGAACCCCTTGAAAACCTTCTGGCCCTTCGCCATGTCGTAGTGATCCCCTGTGTGTACAAACCAGGCGACGTTGAAAAGGCCCAGATGACGCTGGCCGAGGAACTCGCAAAGATCAAAGCGCTCCGGGGGTTGGATGCTGAGATTGCCGAAGCGGCGGAGGAATTGTCTGATCTGGCCGATGAGGCGCTGACATATCGGCTGGCGCAAGCCGCCGAAGAGCGCAACCGGACAAGCCGCAGCCAGAACGAAGACAGGGCCGTTTTCGACATCGCCGACAATGGTGCGCGAATCAACCGTGACGAGAAAGACGCGTTTGAAGCGATCATGTCGGGTATCAATTTTGAGCGGAAACGCCGATAAAGTGGTGTTTTCGTAAGGCACTGGAAAAGAAAAACAGGTAAACGGGTGGCCGAATCACTTCTACGCGCTAATGATTCGGTCAAAACGAATCACCCATCCCTGCAGGAGCATTGAATGGCCGCCAAGGATACGAACGAAGACCGCAAATCCGACGAGCAGGAACAGGAGATCTCGCTTGATATGAGCCAGGCAGCGGTCAAGAAAATGATCGCCGAGGCCCGTGAGAAAGGTTACATCACCTACGACCAGCTTAATCAGGTTCTGCCGCCTGATCAGGTCAGCTCGGAACAGATCGAAGATGTTATGTCGATGCTGTCCGAGATGGGCATCAACATCATCGAAGATGAAGAGGCCGAGGAAGAAGAGAACAAAGGTTCGACCGAACTGGTCACGACCGAAGGCCCACGCGAAGTTGCGCTGGCTGGTGCCGCTACCGAAAAGCTGGATCGTACTGATGACCCCGTACGCATGTATCTGCGCGAGATGGGATCAGTCGAACTGCTTAGCCGCGAGGGCGAGATTGCCATTGCCAAACGGATCGAGGCTGGTCGGAATACTATGATCGCCGGCCTGTGCGAAAGCCCACTGACCTTTCAGGCGATCACGATCTGGCACGACGAATTGTTGAGCGAAGACATTCTGTTGCGCGACGTTATTGATCTTGAAACAACGTTCGGCAACCAGTTGGATGAAGATGGCGACGTACAGGAGCCGGTCGTTGACACATCGTCGGTTCAGGCAGCCAAACCCGCCAAGGATGAAGGTCCAGAGCTGGATGCCGATGGCAACCCGATTGCCAACGACGACGACGATGACGAAGACGATCAGGCCAATATGTCGCTTGCTGCGATGGAAGCAGCGCTTAAGGATCAGGTTCTGACTACGCTAGAGCGGATTTCCAGCGACTTTGCGATGCTCTCCGAAATGCAGGATAGCCGAATTTCGGCCACTCTGAATGAAGACGGATCGTTCAGCGAAAAAGACGAAGAGACCTATCAGAAGCTACGCGCGGAAATTGTTGAGCTGGTGAATGGTCTACACCTGCACAACAACCGTATCGAAGCGTTGATCGACCAGCTTTATGGCATCAACCGCCGGGTCATGTCGCTGGACAGCTCGATGGTGAAACTAGCCGACCAGGCTCGTATCAACCGTCGTGAATTCATCGACGCTTATCGCGGGCGTGAGCTGGATCCGAACTGGCTGGCAGAAATGGCCGAAAAGCCGGGCCGGGGTTGGCAGATGTTCATTGAACGCTCGACCGCTAAGGTCGAGGAACTGCGCAACGACATGGCTCAGGTCGGTCAGTATGTCGGTCTAGATATCCCTGAATTCCGCCGCATCGTGCAGCAGGTTCAGAAAGGCGAGAAAGAGGCGCGGCAGGCCAAGAAAGAAATGGTTGAAGCCAACTTGCGTCTGGTGATCTCGATCGCCAAAAAGTACACGAACCGCGGCCTGCAATTCCTTGATCTTATTCAGGAAGGCAACATCGGCCTGATGAAAGCGGTGGACAAATTCGAGTACCGCCGTGGTTATAAGTTCTCGACCTACGCCACTTGGTGGATCCGTCAGGCGATCACGCGGTCAATCGCGGATCAGGCGCGCACCATCCGTATTCCGGTACATATGATCGAGACGATCAACAAACTGGTTCGGACCGGACGCCAGATGTTGCACGAGATCGGTCGCGAGCCGACTCCGGAAGAACTGGCAGAAAAGCTGCAAATGCCGCTCGAGAAAGTTCGAAAGGTGATGAAGATCGCCAAGGAGCCGATCAGCCTCGAAACTCCCATCGGCGACGAAGAAGACAGCCAGCTTGGCGATTTCATTGAGGACAAGAATGCCGTGCTGCCGCTCGACAGCGCGATTCAGGAGAACCTCAAGGAAACCACCACGCGGGTTCTGGCCTCACTCACGCCGCGCGAGGAACGGGTACTGCGGATGCGTTTTGGTATCGGCATGAACACTGACCACACACTGGAAGAGGTGGGTCAGCAGTTCAGTGTTACCCGCGAACGTATCCGCCAGATCGAGGCGAAAGCGCTGCGAAAGCTAAAGCATCCCAGCCGATCGCGGAAGCTTCGGTCCTTCCTGGATCAATAGGTCAAAGGCGCCCACGAGGCGCCTTTTTCATGCCTCGCCTCACATTGACTGAACAACATATCAAATTGGCGAAATATCGCATGTTGCGTTGCGCTGCTGTGCCTATGTCCACACATGTCCACTCATGGACAGGCCGGGGCGAGGCGGCAGCGCTGATGACCCCCGGCTACTTTCCTTTTTGTGTAAGCGGACGTGAAACCCGTTTACGGAACGCTGTCGGGGCCTGACCGGTCCAGCGTTTGAAGGCCGTCGAGAACGCAGCCTGATCTGAATAGCCCAAAGAATACGAGATTTCAGCTAGATTCATGCCGTTCTTGATAAAGGTTTGCGCTAGATCACAGCGCAGATCTTCGACAATCTCGCGGTAGGAAGTGCCTTCATCCGCCAGACGACGGGCAAGTGTGCGCGAGCTGAGCCCAAGTCGAGAGGCGGCTTCATCCGCCTGAGTTATCCCTCCGGGCATTGACCTGGTGATTAACCCTTCGATCTGTGCACGGGTTTTTTGTTCTGGCTTACGTCCTTCCGCCAGCAGACGCTCGCCATATTCCAGCAGATGCGCCCGCAGACTGGGATCATAGGTAGGGATCGGTGTTTCGAGTGAGGGTAGTGATAAAATAACCTCCAACCGTTCAGCCTCAAACTTTACTGGAAAGCCTCCGATCTTTTGAAAGGTGTCCGCATGTCGCCCCACACTGTGCTGAAATCGTATTTCGATAGGATACAGTTTCACCTGCGTCAAAGCCCGCATTCGAGCAATGCTTGCGAATAACAAAAACTCGGTTCGACGATGATATCGCGAAAAACTTGGGTCCTTCCATTCAGCCTCCAACGAGGCGGAATTGCCGGAAACACGCAGACTGAACGCCAGTGCGGGGTCGATGATACCATGAAACCGCGTTGTGTTTTCCAACACCTGTTTCAGATCCCGCGAATATTTACTGATATATGCCGTCACACTGGAGGAAGAATTGAACTCTAATCCCGCGCCTGCACCGAATGTGATGTCACCGAGCGCATCACAGGCATGGCGAACAAACATGGCCTCTTTGCGGGCGCTAAATAGTGTGGCAGATGCTTCAACATCCATCCGGGTCAATGCGCTGTTTTTCAGAACCTGATCGACAACCGATAAACTCGCGCGTTGTTCGAGGGCGCGCATCAGCAATTGAATGCGTGAAATATCAACGTCCATAACCTTGTCCGAAACTCATCCTGATAATCTGATCACGATAGCGGAAAGGCGCTGTATTTTGCCAGCCTCTGTTACAGACTCTTGTGACGTGTCGGATATTCGAAAGGATTTGGCTGAAATTGCCAAGAATACCGCAGGAGCGACACCTAAATATCCATCGTTGCCGGGTCAGCACCTTTTGGGGATAAGGTCGAGCCCGAGCCGACGGTCCACCAAGCCGTTTCAATGGGTTCCCCGGCACAGCTCTCCTTAGTGGTCGGTCATGTCGCATTGCTGCGAGATTTATGCTGTGCCAGTATCTTCTTGAATTGATGGTGGTATTTGGATTTACAGTGCCTGACTTGCCAGACATTGAAACTGATTTGATTGTCTTTGACGGTGAATGCGTTTTGTGTTCGCGGTTTTTTCAGTTCATGTTGCGCCATGATCGGGGCCAAAGGTTCAGATTTGCGACCGCCCAGTCGGATTTGGGGAGGAGACTCTATTCACGGCTGAATCTCCCGACCAAGGATTTTGAGACCAATCTGGTCATCGTAGATGGTAAAGTTCACCAGAAGCTTGATGCTTTTGCCGCCGCGATGCGCGCGTTACCGGGAGCTTGGTTCTTGCTGTCCTTGTGCCGATATCTGCCAGTGTTTGTTAAGGATCGGCTGTATCACTCGATTGCCCGTAATCGATATGCGTTGTTTGGTTGTTACAAACATTGTTTGGTTCCCGATGCTAGCCTTCGGTCTCGGTTCGCTTCAGATGGCTTCTGAGCACGACCCGTTCCTGCAAGCTCTGGGCGTGGATGATAAGCTGCCGGAGGCAATTCAAAAACTGCACTCGGCTGAGGGGCAATATTCGGGAAGATGCAGCATAATTCGAGGTCAGGGGCGGTTGGTCGCCCTGGCTTTGCGCATCGGAGGATTCCCGCCAGGAGGGGACGACCTTAAGATCACTCTCACCATACGGCGAACAAAAGGGCATTGGATTTGGAAGCGGGACTTTTCCGGGCATGAGACATGTTCACGCATTAGTTTTGACCGGAGATACAATTGCGTCCACGAAAGGATCGGGGGGCTCGCAATTGGGTTACAGCCTGTGCGAACCGAGGCAGGGCTGTCGATTCAAATCCGTCGGCTCGCCCTGTTTGGAATACCTTGTCCAAAGTTTCTGCTACCGCAGTCAGCCTCGGCGGAAACCCAAGATTCAATGGACCGCTTTTGTTTTGACATCTCTGCCTATGTGCCAGGCCTGGGTTTGCTGATCCGATATAGCGGGTGGCTTGAGCCGGATCGGAGCGAATTGAGGTCAGTTTGAATTGATTGTGATCTCTACTGTTTGGAGTGGTGAGGCGCACTAGGTATATTTCAGGTGGAAACAGGAAGATGACGAGGATGAAACAGATATTATCAGCTACGTTGGGCGCACTTATGTTGCTCGGTTCTCCGGCAATGACCAGCGCGGCACCAAACGGATATCAAACCGAAGCGATCAGCAATACGGAATTCGAAGTCATCCCAAGGGCGCGCAGAGATGTCGATGGATATTGGTGTGCTGCGGCGGATTTCGCACGACGGTCTTTAGGTGCGGGGTGGCAACAGCGTATTTATGTCCTGCGCGGCTACGGGCCAAGCGTGACGACCGGCCGAAAGACGGCGGTGCAGTTTTCGCTCAAGCCTCCTGCAAATGTAGACCAGCAAGGCAGTATATCGGCTGGCTTCAAAGCCGGCGACAGTATGTCTGTGCAAGGTGCAAATGGCCGGTGCAGTCGTCGCATTAACTTTAGGTGATCTGCGGTGCAGACCGAATTCTCGATCTCAACGCAGGGTGCGGGGCTCTATGAGTTCACCGCCCCTGTGCGCGATTGGCTGAGGCCGGTATCAGATGGCCTGCTGACCCTCTTCGTGCGGCACACCTCTTGTTCTTTGCTGATTCAGGAAAACTCTGATCCCGAAGTGCAGACCGATTTACATGCCTTTTATGACCGGCTTGTGCCGCCTTCCGACCATCCTTCGATGGCTTATCTGCGCCATACATATGAGGGGCCGGATGACATGCCAGCTCATATCAAGGCTGCGATGATGCCGGTTTCGTTGTCGATCCCGGTGAGGAGTGGGGCGCCTGTGCTGGGCACATGGCAGGGTATTTACGTGTTTGAACATCGCAATGCACCGCATATGAGAAAGGTCGCAGCGCACTTTGCGTGACGCTTTATATTGGGGTGGAAAATTCCGACTACCCAAACCCTAGCGGCTGCCCTATAGTTGTGGATAAGTAAGCCGCAGCGCTTACAAAAGAGGCCGAACTAGGGACGAGGAGACGGCGGATGCGCTGCCCGTTTTGCGGAAATATCGATACTCAGGTTAAAGATTCACGCCCGGCTGAGGATCACGTCGCGATCCGCCGACGCCGGTTTTGTCCGGCCTGCGGCGGACGGTTTACGACTTATGAACGTGTGCAGTTGCGCGATCTGGTTGTGATCAAGACCAATGGAAAACGAGAAGATTTCGACCGCGACAAACTTGAGCGTTCAATCCGCATATCGATGCAGAAGCGGCCGATTGATCCAGAGCGGATCGATCAGATGATTTCGGGTATCGTTCGCCGATTGGAAAGCATGGGTGAAACCGATATCCCATCGAACAAAATCGGTGAGATTGTCATGGAAGCGCTGGCCCGGATTGATACGGTCGCATATGTTCGTTTTGCGAGTGTGTACAAGAATTTCCAGGCGGCCGACGATTTCGAGGAGTTTGTCCACGAGTTGCGCCCGCCGCAACCTTCGACGGACGAGTGAACGAAGCAGATAAGCGATTTATGGCGCTTGCCTTGTCTTTGGGGCGGCGCGGCCAGGGCACGTGTTGGCCGAACCCGTCCGTCGGGTGCGTGATCGTGCGCGATGGGCGTATTGTCGGACGCGGCTGGACGCAGCCCGGAGGCCGCCCGCATGCCGAACCCATCGCACTTGCCAAAGCAGGCGAGGCGGCACAAGGGGCGACAGCGTATGTCTCTCTTGAACCCTGCTCGCATCACGGAAAAACGCCACCCTGTGCCGAAGCATTGATCGAGGCTGGAATTGCACGTGTTGTCTCGGCAATCGAAGACAGTGACCCGCGTGTGGCTGGACAAGGGTTCACCTTGCTTCGTGAAGCTGGGATTGATGTCGTTACCGGGGTTCTAGCCGAACAGGCGGCACGGGATCACGCGGGGTTCTTTCTGAAAACCGAGCAAGGTCGACCGTTTGTAACACTGAAACTGGCCAGCAGCTTTGATGGTCGGATTGCCACTGAATCCGGGCACAGCCAGTGGATCACCGGCCCCAATGCACGCCGTGCAGTGCACGCCATGCGGGCCCGCCATGATGCGGTCATGGTCGGCGCGGGAACGGCGCGGGCTGATGATCCGTCGCTGACGGTTCGCGATTTAGGCGTAGAACGCCAGCCGGTCCGCGTGGTGGTGTCTCGGCATCTGGACTTGCCTTTGATGGGGCATCTCGCGCGGACCGCGTCCAAAATTCCGGTCTGGCTCTGCCATGGTCCTCATCCGGATCCTGATCGCGCCCGCGCCTGGGAGGGGCTTGGTGCGCGACTGATCCCATGCGCATTGGACGATCATCACGTTGAAGCCGCTGATCTGCTGCACCAGCTCGGGCAAGCGGGGCTGACCCGCGTCTTTTGTGAAGGCGGATCAGCTTTGGCTGCGTCCTTGCTAGAAAGTGATCTGGTCGATGAGCTGGTTGGTTTCACCGCCGGGCTTACGATCGGAGCCGAAGGTCTTTCGGCGATCGGAGCCTTAGGGTTGGATACTTTGGAAACCGCACCCCGGTTCGATCTGATCGAAACGCAGGTTGTTGGCGGTGATATCCTGCACCGTTGGGCGCGCGTCACGCATTAGGCCTTAGCGCCACCAACGCGCATGCGTTGCCATCATTCCTTGTAGTTTGGACAGAAGGCGGTTCATAGGTCCTGTCGCCGTTGGTGCGCCGTGCGCAAGCCGCTCAACCGCGATCTCGACTGGGCAAGCCTGTCCAGTCACGGGATCAAAGTATCGCGGGTAGTCGATCAGGGTTGCGTGTACCAAGCCCATCAATGAAGGCTGCGCGCCGCGACGAGCAGGCACAGCCCCCAAATCTGTCGTCAACCCCCACCCAGCATAGAATGGCGCGCCTAGCGTCGTGACCTTGACGCCGCGCAGCAAAGCTTCGAACCCCAGCAGAGAGGTCATAGTCCAAACCTCGTCTACCTGAGTCATCAGGATGGCGGGGTCGGTGCGCTTGACCACAATGTCAGCCAAATCTGATTCGATTTTGCCCTCTCGCAATCCGGCTTCGACATCCGGGTGAGGTTTGTAAATCAGAATAGCATCTGGATTGGCCTTGCGCGTTACACGCAGCAGATCGAGGTTGTTGCGAATATTGCTTGTACCCAGTCTGATCGAGGCGTCATCTTCTACCTGCCCCGGCACCAGAATGCGATGGCCTTTTGGCAGGTCCGGGGCAGGATGACCGACGTTGTACTTGCTCAGGCCGTCAGAGAGTAACCGGGCTATCAGCCGTTCTGATCGAAGCCTCTGGTCCGGTCGCAGCGTCTCTCGCACGGTGATCCATTCCTCTAGCCGGCTGGGGTGGGTCGGGTCGTAGTAAATACCGATATCATCGGTCACAAGCGAAAGCGGTGGCACCAATTCCGCACCCAATCCACGCGAGCGTAGAAAGCCATCCTCGACGCGTGTTGCGCTCAAAGTATCACGCGCTTGGCTCGCCCAGGCCATATGGGGATGTGCGGTATCTTTTGGCTGCTCGGATGTAAAACGCAGCTTACCGTGTTGACCGAAAATGCGCTGCAGGCGCCGCCGCTTCCACACCCGCATACCCGATGCAGTCCAACCTTTGTGATCCTGTCTCCAAGCGCGGGTCTGCGCCTCGAGTGTATCGATCACGGTTTCCAATTCGCACAAGCAGTCTTGATAGGGGTCGTACCAGCGCGGATACAGGATCATTGTTGCTGCAAATAGCTGCGCCCGCGTGAGGTTGCGTTGTCGACGGGGGAGGGGGATGTCGTCCTGTGTCAGCCCCCACCCTGAGTAAAACGGTTGCCCGAACACTCGGGGTTTATGTCCCGCCAGAATGGCTTCAAATCCCATCTGTGACGACAGAGTATAAACACCGATAGCGCCTTCCAACAGTGACCAAGGGCTTATGGGGCGGTCCAGAATGGACACGCGGTCACTCAGATCTTGATCAGAAAAATATCCTTTTCGATGACCTGCGGTCGTTTCGGGATGGCTTTTGATGATGACGCGCGCGCCTGGGTTTTCCTCTTGTGCGAAGACCAGCATCTCGCGGAACCGCGCATAGTCGCCGTGGCTCGCAGTAACGGCCGCATCTCCCTGGGTTTGATCAATCACCAGAACGTAGCCGGGTTCAGGGGGTGGTTGATCAAGATCGTAGGCTGAGTATTTGCTGAGGTGCAATTCGCGTAGGCGCGCAATCGCGCCGCGCGCGCGATCTAGCAGGGCAGTGTCATCCAGCGGATGTGTCGTAAGCAGGGTTTCCAGATCGGATGGCGTAGTAGGATTAAAATGTAGACCTGCACGGTCAAGCAGCAATCCCAGCGGGGCCTCGCCGCTGCGTCCGGGTTGCAGAGATCTCAGGAACGCATCTTCGATCCGTAAGATGGGCACATCGCGTTTCCGCGCTATGGTCAAGCCGCGATGAGCAGTTGGGCTGTTGCCCCAGACCCCAACAAGATCTTCGTGTTGTGGCAGACCAAGCCGAATGTCATACCCGGACAAAGACAGGATCCGGCGCACACGCCGTTGTGTCAGGAAACCACCGTTGTAAACAAATAGCCGGGAGCGTTCGCCCCCGGCCATGCTCTCCGGTTCAGGAAACATTCACTAGTTTCCTGTAAGTGTCGCTACATTCGCAAATGGTGTCAGACCTCCGGCGATCAACGAGATTGATTTGCTCCACTGTGCATATGGGGCTTCGGTGACATAGATCGTGTCATCGTCGCGGATCACAAAATCACGTGCAACAAACAAGCCGTTGGGTGCGGTCAGGTTCAGCAGGTAGATCATGCGTTGATCACCCGTCAGCTCGGGGCGCCCCATAACGCTACGTGCAATGTCCTGCCGTTCGTCGCGCAGAATGAATATCCCGGTCGGATCTGACGACAGCGATTGAAGGCCCCCAACTTGTGCTAGAGCTTCGAGAGCCGATAAATCCTGACTTTCGAACGCCACGCGGGACTGCCCAGTCGAACCCAGTGCAATATACGAGCGGCTATCCTGTTCAACCAGAATGCGATCACCGCCGCGCAGGGCGATGTCGGTTTCCGGATTGCGGAAAAGATCGTTGTACCAGATCGTTCCCTTTTGATTTCCGCGGATGACGGTAACCAAAGCTATATCCGATGCAACTGCGACGCCTCCCGCTTGTGCGAGCATGGTCGACAAGGTTCCTGTCGGGCGCTCGATCGGGTAAATACCCGGTGCACCGATGGTCCCGGTCAAGGAAACAGTCGACCCATTGCCCGGCGTGCGCGTAACCTGAACCTGTGGATCCGGCGTTTGCTCTTCCAGTTTGCTGGAAATCAGGGTGCGTAATTGCTCGGGAGTATTGCCCGCCGCACGCAGCCGACCAGCGTAGGGAACGAAAATATATCCGTCATTGTCGACTTGAACCTGATCCAGATTGGTCGCACCACCAGCTTCTGAAGTCAGCAACCCGTCGTCGACATTCTCCCAGATGCTAAGATTTAGAACATCGCCGGGACGCACAGTATCAGACGCAATGCTTTGGGCGCTGCGAAAAGATTGTGAGAACCCGTATTGCGGAACCACAGAGGCGGCACGTGCCACGCGGTCGTCGACCTCGACAACAAAGGCGTTGCCGCCGTTTTCGAAAGAACCGGCCAGGATTTCTGTTTTGTTCGGTCCGGATTTCGGAAGCTGACACGCTGCCAGCATACCAAGGGCCACCACAAAGGAAGCCCCCCGTATCCATCGGGTGGGAAAACGCTGCACTGCCGATTTACCTCAGTCGTCTTTGTTTTGGGCAGGTTACCCGTTTCAATGCCAAACATCCAGCAACGGGTTGATTCAAGTTACTTAACAAGGTGCAACTGTGGCGTTGCGGCCTCGTTGTCTTCCAGTGCCGATTGATATGGGCCCTGTTTCATAAGCATCATATCTGCGGCACGGCGCAATAATTGTCGACGTCCTTTTCGGGAATAGAAACCACCCGGAATCTGACTGGTATTGAGAAGAAATTGTCGATAGTCCCGGTAGGCTTTGCTGTCCGGAGCATTGGGGTCAGCAAAAAAAGCCTCGATTGGCTGCCGGGAAACAAACTGTGGCTTGTCATATACCGACCGTCCGAAACTGCGCAGGGGAATGCCGCGCCACAGGGCTTGTTGGCCTGCAGTTGAATTCACGGTTACTGCTGATCTTGCTTCATCGAGAAGTTTTGCCAACTTACCACCTGGCACATAGTGAATGCGATCAGTGATATCGAGTTTTTCGGCCATGCGCTGGGCCATTTGCCGAAGTGGTTCACGATGGTTTTCCAGCGGATGCTCTTTGATGACGAGGTGGTGGTGCGCAGGGGCGCCCTTGGCAAAACCGTCAATCACCTGGCTGAGAAACTCACTCATGCAGGAATAATCCGAATGGGACTGCACCGAGCTGTCATGACCCAGTTGCAACAGGACAAGGTGATAGGGAAAGCCCCCCCGCCTGACCCGAGTTGTCGCCCATTTGCGTTGTAATCTGTGGAATGGCATCAGTGCCAGGCGCTTGAAATACAACTGAAACTCTTTGGCGACCGGTAGCTCGCGGTGAGGCTGGAAATTTCGATAGCGCCGGTTCATGAGCATCACGAACCAATGGTAAAGCGCGCCGTAGAAAATGTGCTGGCGCATATCCCCCCAATGCGAGGGCGGCGGAGGGGTTTGACCCTCAGACTGCGCCAATGCCGTCTGCATCTCTTCCACATCAAGCTCCATCAAACGCGAGTTTCCGTTCGAGCCATTGCGCTCATACGTCACCCACCAGGGGCGCAGATATCCCTCTTCGAAAACATGGATAGTAATGCCGCGTGATTTCGCAATTCGAACCGCATTTGCATGGATAGGCCGGGTATCACCATAGAGTACGATATCAGTGACACCATTGAGTGTAACTATGTCGGTGAATGTAGCTGGCCAATCGTCGGGATTCCCCAGATAGGGAATAAAGCTGGTCGTGTCGCTCCAAAACGCCTGATCGCCCGCGTTGAACCCAACACGGATGACTTTGGCTCCGGCTGCGCGCAGCATACCACCTAGTGCATTGAAGAATGGACCATGGGGACCTTGCAGGAACAGGAACACACGCCGGTCAGGGCAGCTGGTTGAAGATGCCATATAGTCTGCTCGCAAGGAATATTCGTGGAACGTTTGGATGAAATTATGCCTCTTTGTTGGATTCTGGGCAAGGCAGGGCTTGTCCGTCGGGCTGGGTGCCTTTACCTCGATTATTGAAATTAGGCTCTTGGGGTTGATGAAATGTTTACAGGGATCGTCACCGATATTGGCACTGTTGCCGAACTTGACCAGCAGGGTGACCTACGGGCAAGGATCAGGACCAGCTATGACACAGCAGGGATCGATATGGGTGCTTCGATCGCAAGCGATGGTGTGTGTCTGACCGTTATCGCGCTGGGGGCTGACTGGTACGATGTTCAGATCAGCGCCGAAACGGTTTCGAAGACCAATTTGGATCACTGGCAGGTCGGCACGCAGGTAAATCTGGAGCGCGCCTTGAAAGTCGGGGATGAACTGGGGGGGCATATCGTCTCGGGCCATGTTGATGGCGTAGCCGAAGTGATTGCGGTAGCTGACGAGGGCGATAGCACGCGTGTGACTTTGCGCGCACCCGTTGATCTTGCTCGGTTTATCGCGCCAAAAGGATCGGTAGCGCTGAACGGCACGTCTTTGACGGTCAACGATGTTGAGGGATGTGACTTCGGTATCAACTTCATCCCGCATACCAAAGAGGTCACCACATGGGGTGATGTCGCGGTCGGTGACAAGGTGAATCTTGAGATCGATACTCTGGCCAGATACGTGGCCCGTCTGGCCGAGATGTCCTGAACCTCAGGTTCCCGGCCCGAACCGTGCCGTGAACCTTTTGGCCAGCCACCAGAAGAAAAGGACCAACAGGATCGAAGCATATCCATCAATGGCGTAATGCCACGCAAGATGTACCGATCCCAACAGGATGACAAAGGTAAACACTGTCAGCCCCCAGCCTAGCCACCGCGAATAAGTGAACCCATACAACGCCAGGAGCGCGCTTGAAGCGACATGCATACTGGGCATCGCTGAGATACCCCGTGCGAGCCCCGAATTTTGAAAGCCATCCAGCAGCATGCTTTGCACTTTCAGCGCCCAGACTGGGCTGATTTCATGTGATTGGCGCAGCAATTCCATCTGCGGAACGAAATCTGTGCCCAGATTGAAGGGTTCATAGTAAACAGGACCGACAGATGCAAAGACCGTCGCGATCACGTTTCCCCCGACAAACCAGCACAGCACAAAGGCGACCAGGAATACCGTGCTACGAATTGGATCACGGCGATCCAGGCAGGCCACGCAGACGGCGATATAAAGCATCGGAAACCAGATATGATAGGCCGCATTCAAAGCTGTTGTAATCACTGGCGACCCAAGGACGGGCCTTAGCAAAGTCCAGGGATCGACGCCGCCGTGTAGGAACCTGTCCCATTGCGCAAACTGTGTGTCCCAAAGAGAGGGATTCAACGAGTGAATTTCGTTCTTCAAAAATGTGTAGGTTACGATCAGAGCAACGATGCTGACGAAGCAGATCAAAACGTCGGGTGCTTTTTCGACGTCTGTCAGTTTGGTTCGCAGGTCTTGCAACATCCAATGAATTGGCTTTTGGGGTTTGACCACGAAAATCGCAACACCAAGCCTCCAGAGGATGAAATTTGCGAACATAAAGCAAAGCAGACGGAGCGATATTCCTAAAAGGATGGGGGTCGAGGAATCCCAAAATGACCGGCCCACATAGAGGCTGACGGCGATGGCGCATGCGATTTGCAGCGCAACCAGTGACAATAACAGCCTGTTACGCCAAAGGGAATTTATCAGAACTGCATTAGAAGCAGGGAGATAGGCGGTCTTGGACACTGGGCTCGATATCTCGACACACTAGGGAATTGTTGAGTTTTAGGTGCCTTTGATATCGGGCATTCCGAGGGCTTGATTGCGGCAATTTGTGGACAAAGCCCACATTTGCCCCTCAAAGGTTCAGAAAATGGCAACAATATCGGCGTATCGAAACAGGCATATATACACCCGCAGTGGCCAGTTTTTACGCCCGTCTTAGATTGAATTACTTGTTGCACATTCCAATGCCAAGGGCGGATCGCACAAACCGGAGCGCATACGGGCTGGTCATTGACGCGCACGTGGTCTATTTCGCCAGCAAACTTGCCATGCGAAAGGCTTACCCCATGAGCTTTGAAACCCCCGGACCGGTTGAGGCCCAGTTGCGCGAGGCGATTAGCCCGATCGAGGACATCATCGAAGAGGCCCGCAAAGGCCGGATGTACATTCTTGTCGATCACGAAGATCGCGAGAATGAGGGCGACCTCGTAATTGCTGCAGAATTTGCCGACGCGAATGCCATCAACTTCATGGCCACCCATGGGCGCGGGCTGATTTGTCTGCCCATGACAGCAGAACGGATTGATCATCTTGGGCTGCCGATGATGGCCGTTAACAATTCATCACGTCACGAGACGGCGTTCACCGTTTCGATTGAGGCGCGCGAGGGAGTTTCCACTGGTATTTCCGCCGCTGACCGCGCGCTGACCGTCGCGACCGCGATCAACGAGCAAAACACGATGGCACATATTGCGACACCGGGCCATGTGTTCCCGTTGCGTGCCAAGCGCGGTGGGGTGCTTGTGCGCGCGGGTCATACCGAGGCGGCAGTGGATATCTCGCGTCTGGCCGGGTTGAAGCCAGCGGGAGTGATCTGTGAGATCATGAACCCCGACGGCACCATGGCGCGCCTGCCTGATTTGGTAGAGTTCGCCAAAGAGCATGACATGAAGATTGGGACAATCAGCGACCTTATCAGCTATCGCTCGCGTAATGATAATTTGGTCGTCGAAACCTCGCGTGAGACGGTGACCTCGGAATACGGTGGCAACTGGGAGATGCGGATTTTTACCGATCAGACCCATGGCATCGAACATGTTGTCATGATCAAGGGTGATATCACCACGCCCGAGCCGGTGCTGACTCGGACCCATGCTTTGCATGAAGCACCGGATATTCTGGGGCTCGGCCCGAAATCCTCGCGCGAGCTGCCTCGCGCGATGGAGAAGATCGCCGCAGAGGGGCGCGGCGTCGTTTGCCTTTTCCGCCAGCCCCGCAATTCTCTCTATGCTGCCGAAGATGAAGGTCCGCGGACTATCAAGCAAACCGGCCTGGGTGCGCAGATTCTATCCAAGATGGGTGTTCAGGAACTGGTGTTGCTGACTGATTCACCCGAAACTGTATATCTGGGGCTCGACGCCTTTGGGCTGTCCATTGTCGGAACCCGCTCGATCCTCAAGGAAGACTGAAAATGGCTGAACAAGACAAACATGGTATCCTGCCGACGCCGACATTCGATAAACCGGTGAAGTTGCTAATTGTGGCGGCTCCTTTCTATCGCGCAATTGCCGACAACCTGATTGCAGGTGCCAAAGCCGAGATCGAGGCGGCTGGCGGTACCTGCGAGGTTGTCGAAGTTCCCGGCGCGTTGGAAATTCCGACTGCTATCGCCATGGCCGACCGTCAGTGCAATTTTGACGGCTATGTCGCGCTGGGCTGTGTCATTCGCGGCGAGACCACTCATTATGAAACAGTCTGCAACGACTCGAGCCGTGCCCTCCAGCTGATGGGCCTGCAGGGCCTGTGCATCGGCAATGGAATTCTGACAGTCGAGAATGACGATCAGGCCGAAGTTCGCGCAAACCCTGAAAAGATGAATAAAGGCGGCGGAGCCGCCGCTGCGGCCTTGCATCTGATCGCGCTCAGCCGTAAGTGGGGCTCTTCCAAAAAGGGCGTGGGCTTCAAGCCGCCGTCCGAGTCCATCCTTGTGGCGGGCGACAGCAACGGATCCACAACCGCATGACCAAGACAGACGCGCCGAAACCGGCCAACCAGAAACGCCTAATGAAATCCGCCGCACGCCTCTATGCCGTGCAGGCGTTATTCCAGATGGAGCAATCGGGCCAGACGACTGAAGCAGTCGTAACCGAGTTTCTGGATCACCGTTTTGGCGCCGTCTATGAAGGCGAAGAAATGCTGGATGGCGATATCAGCGTCTTCCGCAAACTGGTGGATGACGCCGTGAACTATCAGGCGCCGATCGACCAAATGACGGATCGCGCACTGGTGGCGAAATGGCCCATAGCTCGCATCGATCCGACCCTGCGCGCCCTGTTTCGAGCCGCCGGAGCGGAGCTGACCCAAAGCAACACACCGCCCAAAGTCGTCATCACTGAATTTGTCGACGTGGCCCGTGCATTCTTCCCCGAAGGTAAAGAACCCAAATTCGTCAACGCTGTGCTGGATCACATGGCGCGCGAAGCCCAACCCGAGGCGTTCTGACGCCTTTACCCGGAACAGATTTGCGCTAGCCTGAAAGGCAGAGCGCAAGGAGGTTCACCATGCCCAAACTGGTCCGACTGTATATCACTCAAGTTGCGTGGGGCTTTGCCATCTCGGCTGTTTTTGTCGGGGTGCTTCTGGCGATGAACGTTGCCAACCTGCGCCACCTGATTACAGGGTCAGAGATCGGACTGATCGCATTGGTGATGATCTGGTTTATGAACGGGATCGTATTTGCAGGGGTTCAGTTCGCCTACAAGATCATGAGCATGGCAGAAAAACCCCAGGGGCCGCGCGGCGGATCAGCTGTTGCCCACAATTTCCGACCTGCAGTCGTCAAACAGGAAGTGCGATCAGATCATTGATCTGAAAAGGGAAAATGTGGCGGGACCACCAGTCAACCGTGGGGCTTTGATTCCCGAGGACCTGTGTATACAGGTGGGCGCCAGGTAATCAGGCCAGGACCTGAACAGAGCCAGCTCCCTCGGAATTGCTTAAGGCCACCGGAATGCTGCCGTGCACGAGAAGGGCAGAACCCGCCAAGCGCTTAAGTAGGGCGTGAAGCGGGTTCGCACAAGGGGTTATGCATCAACAGTTTCGTGCAGTGCTGTGCGCATCTTACCGAAATGTTCGTCCCAGCCGTTGTCCAGTGCAAGGATCAGGCCAAAGGCGTCGACCCCTTGTGGTAGCCCTTCGTGCAACAAGCCAAGGCGTGTACCGCCCGGGACCGGTTCCAAGGTCCATTTGACCACGCTCACGGCGTTACCCATCGGTTTGACGGTGAATGTGTATTCCAGATATTCCGGGCGGCGCGCCTCACGCACTTCACCCCAGATCAGAAGATCACCGCTGGTCGTCCCGAACATCTCAAGCTTTTTACCCGCTGCCAAAGGTTGTTCGGGTTTGTGGAACCATTCTGCCAGACGGTCAGGTTCGGTTAGGTAAGCCCAAACAGTTTCGGGCTCGGCCCGCAAGAATATGGTCTTTTGCAATACGGCATTGGTCACTTTTTATTCCTCTCTATCGCTTCTTTTAAGTTCGAAAGGCGGTCGTCCCAGAACCGATCAAAATAGCTGAGCCAGTCCAGAACAGGGGCCATCCCCTTGGGTTCAAGCCGATTAATGCGTTCACGGCCCTTTGCTTCGACCGTAATCAGACCGCCATCTGACAGAACAGTCAGGTGTTTTTTGACCGCCGCCCGTGTCATGTCGAAGCGTTCGGTGAGTTGTGCGATCGTCATGTCCTTGGCCGCCAACATCTGCACAATGTCCCGACGGGTAGGGTCAGCAAGCGCCCGGAACGCGTTTTGAATCTTCGGGTCCATGGTACACTCCATATGATACCATTAGGTACCATATTAATGAGATACCAAATGGTATCATGTCAAGAGCTTGATTTTTGTTCACTAATTGTTCACATTTTAGGTATGACACTCGATCTACAACCTGGACAAAAACTGGCACGCGGTGTTTCGCGACATTTGTTAACCCATGGCTATGTTTCAATTGAGGAATTTGTACCGGCACGGGGTCTGCGCGTCGATGTGATGGGCTTGGGCCCAAAGGGCGAGCTGTGGGTGATCGAGTGCAAATCCAGTCGGGCTGACTATCAGTCAGACTCTAAGTGGCAGGGCTATCTGGAATGGTGTGATCGATTCTTTTGGGCGGTAGACACTGACTTTCCGACCGATTTGCTGCCTGAAGACACAGGGTTGATTATTGCTGACGCATATGATGCCGAGATCATCCGAATGAGCCCGGAAAGCAAAGTGGCCCCGGCGCGAAGAAAGAAGATGATCCAGAAATTTGCTGTAGACGCAGCCCGCAGGCTGCATACGCTGCGTGATCCGCGACTTTAACTGCTGACTGCCCGCGCTGCCTGAGCAGCGGCGCGGATTTCCTCAGCGATTTCTTCGGCCTCCTCCGGGTCAAAATCCATCGGAATCTCAATACCTGAACCTTCAATAAACAGACGCACCATACCCTGATCGGTGGGGCCGATCTGCAGGTTCGCTTCGATTTCGCGTTCGGTGTTGATGCCCATTTGTGCCTCCGGGAATTCAGCCTTGGTGCTAGCGTGCAACGGGTTGAGAATCAAGCGGGCTATAGGGTCAGATAGGGAATGGATGACATCAACCTTAGGCCCTTTCGTCCAGATGACACCGCGTGGCTGGTGGAACGTCACGGTACGCTGTATGCCCGCGATGAGGGGTTCGACGAGACTTTCGCCCCTCTGGTGGCGCGAATTCTTGAGGATTTTATTGCCAATAGTAGCTCGGAACGCGAATGCGGTTGGATTGCCGAGCGCGCAGGTGAGCGACTTGGAAGTATATTCTGCGTCACGCAGGACGATCACACTGCCAAGCTGCGCTTGTTTTTGCTGGTACCCGAAGCTCGCGGGCTGGGGCTTGGCAAGCGTCTTTTGACCACCTGCATGGGCTTTGCGCGCAGCGCGGGATATCGTGAAATGGCGCTTTGGACTCATGAAAGCCACGCTGCGGCCTGCGGGCTTTACCGCTCGTTTGGATGGCAGCTTACAGACAGCAAGCCGGTACATTCTTTTGGGGTCGATCTGGTGGAACAAAGCTGGCGAATTCGGCTTTAATCCCCTTGCAATCCTCGCACGCCTTCGCTAAATCGCCCCTCACGAGTGCCGCCTTAGCTCAGTTGGTTAGAGCGCTGGATTGTGGATCCAGAGGTCCCCTGTTCAAGCCAGGGAGGCGGTACCATTTCCCCGGACTTGCATCGATTGCCGAATAAGGTCTCGGGGGTGATCCGGCGCTTGCCATAAACCGCATTCTAGAGGTGTAGTTGAGACATGCCGGACGCTAAGTTTTCAGAAACCCGCACTGCCGCCCGCCTCTCTGTCGCCCCAATGATGGACTGGACGGATCGTCACTGTCGGTATCTGCATCGCCTGCTGAGTTCGCGAACGCTGTTGTACACCGAAATGGTGACGGCACCCGCTTTGGTTCGGGGCGGGGCGTTGCATTTGCTTGAATACAGCCCCCAGGAACATCCAATCGCGCTTCAGCTGGGTGGGTCCGATCCAAGCGAGTTGGCACTGGCTGCCAAGTTGGGGGCCGAGGCTGGGTATGATGAGATCAATTTGAATTGTGGCTGCCCGTCCGACCGTGTGCAATCGGGCACGTTTGGCGCCGTTTTGATGCGCGAACCTGCGCGTGTTGCGGAATGTGTTGCGGCTATGCGTGAGGTCGTGGAGGCTGAGGTAACTGTAAAGTGCCGGATAGGGGTTGATGAGCAAGACCCTCAAAAGGTACTGCCCGTTTTCCTTGAGCAAATCAAAGCGGCGGGATGTGAGCGTGTCACAATCCACGCTCGAAAGGCATGGCTGCAAGGGCTAAGCCCTAAGGAAAATAGGGATATCCCTCCGCTTGACTACGAACTGGTTCATCAGATGAAGGCAGATTTTCCTGACCTTCACATTTCGATCAACGGCGGAATTACATCGCTGGCACAGGCGCAGGAGCAACTGGACGCAGGGCTTGATGGCGTCATGATCGGGCGCGCGGCCTATCATCAGCCAACGGATATTCTGGCCGGAGCAGATCCGCTGATTTTTAGAATCGGCCAGATTGCAGATCCGATGGACGTGGTTCAAAAAATGTTGCCCTATGTCGAAGCCCATCTTGCCGGTGGTGGGCGATTGCACCAGATCACACGTCATATGCTGGGTCTGTTCGCAGGACGTCCGGGTGCGCGGGGGTGGCGACGGATGCTATCTGAGGGCGCAGTGCGCGAAAATGCAGGGCCTGAGGTGATCCTGCGGGCTCTGGATTCGATAGTGTCGAATGCATCAGTAGAGCAGGCGGTTTGACACGGCCCTTGGCCGATTTGGAGGGATGATGCCGGATACGATGTTGCTGGCCCAGATGCTGGGGCTTTTGCTTGTCATTGGCGCCTTCGCAGGGGTTTTGGCCGGGTTGTTGGGCGTTGGGGGCGGTATCGTGCTTGTGCCTGCTTTCTTCTATGCGTTTCAAACACTTGGATATGGCGGCCCACAGTTGATGCAATTGTGTCTGGCAACTTCGCTGGCGACGATAATAGTGACCTCTGTCCGTTCGGTGCTGAGCCACAACAAAAAAGGTGCGGTTGACTGGGATATTTTGCGCAGTTGGGGGCCGGGCATTGCGGCTGGTGCGGTTATCGGCGTTCTGGTGGCTTCGGCGCTGAGAACAGAGTTGTTGCAGGCGCTATTCGGTATTCTTGGCATGGTCATCGGAGCCTATCTGGGATTGGGTAAATCCGAATGGAGGCTGGGGGACGCGATGCCCAAAGGTTTGCGCCGTGCCGCCTTGTCCCCCTCGGTCGGATTTCTATCGGTTTTAATGGGGATCGGCGGGGGCAGCTTTGGTGTCCCACTCATGAGCCTATACAACACTCCGATCCATCGCGCAGTTGCGACCGCCGCTGGATTTGGCGTGATCATCGCAGTGCCATCGGTGCTGGGCTTTCTGTTTCTTAACATCGCACCTGAGCATCGCCCGCCTCTGACGATTGGAGCGGTCAATCTTGTGGCTTTCAGTATCGTTGTGGCCATGACCATGATCACTGCGCCATGGGGCGTAAAGCTTGCTCATGCAATGGACCCGAAACCGCTTAGACGCGTATTCGCGGTGTTCCTTACGCTCGTGGCGTTGAATATGCTGCGCAAGGCACTGGGATGGTAGACGCCTTTTACAACCGCGGTTGGGTCAGGTTTTCTCATGATGCAGCACTCGCCCAGTGGGTGGCGCAGGTTCTGCCTGCGGCCCGCAAGGCGATCGACGATCCGCTACATTCTATCTGGCATGATTGCGAGGGGACTTGGTTCATCGGTGTGGACGCGCTGGAAAACGACGCGCAGGGCAGGGTGGAAGAGTCGCCTGCGTTGTCCGGCACGGCAATAGAATTTGCGTATCGACAATTCGGGGTGATCGACCTGCATAAGGCGCAGGTATCGGTCATTTATCCTGGGTATCCTCAGCCCCGCCGGGGAGAAAGTGAAGCCGCCGCACGATATCGCGCCAATCGCGATGCTGCGCATGTGGATGGATTGAAGCCATCGGGACCAGACCGGCGACGGCACGTGGATGAACCGCATGCTTGGATATTGGGCATTCCGCTGACAGAAGCGTCTTGTGATGCCTCACCCATGGTGGTTTGGGATGGTAGCCATAAAATACTTGGCGCAGCGTTCCGCAACGCGCTGAAAGATGTCTCTTCGGGCGAATTGGCCAACACTGATATCACGGATACCTATCAGGCTGCCCGATTGGAGGTGTTTCAAAACTGTCGGCGGATTGAACTGCCTGCACGGCCGGGTGAGGCCTATCTGTTGCATCGTCACTGTCTGCATGGTGTTGCCCCATGGGGCGCTGATGCGAATGCCGGGCCTGATGGACGGATGATCGCCTATTTCCGTCCCGAGTTGCCGGGCGGTGTGGCACAATGGCTGGAAACTCCGTAACCTCCTGCCATTATTTGGCTTTGGAGGATGATTTAGATGATTACAGTTCATACAAACTCTGATGGTGCACTGATCGAAGTGGAGCTTTCAGGCGAGGTGACAAGCGCGGATTACGCCGCCACATTGGTGCCCGCAATCGAGGCGGCGCTTGAGGATCACGATTCGGTTCGCCTGCTGGCGATCGCAACGCCCGAGTTCAAAGGATACGACCTCGGCGCAGCATGGTCTGATACCAAGCTGGGGCTCAGTCATTGGCGTGGTTTTGATCGGATCGGGGTTGTCGCCGATCAAGGCTGGGTTCAGACAAGTATCCGATTGGCCGCCCCCATACTTCCGTGCCCTGTGCAGGTTTTTGGGATGGATGAAGTGGAAGAGGCGCGCCGCTGGATGCGTGAGTCTCTCGGGGCGATCCATGTGACCGATCTAGGTGGGCCGTGTGTTCAGATTAGTCTGATGGGCAAGCTTGATTCTGAAGAATACGGTCAGGCGCAATCCGACCTGGATGCAATGTTACGTGAACGCGACGGATTTCGTCTCCTGATTGATCTGCGCGAATTTGATGGCTGGCAAGGGCTTACTGCGATGGCGGCGCATTTTCGGTTGGCCGCTGGTCATATCGGTATGTTGGACCGTGCAGCGATTGTTGGCGATAAGAGCTGGCAAAAGATGGCGCAACGCATGGCCAGTCACGTATTGGGGACCCGGACACAGTATTTTCCTGCAGAAGAGTTCGAAAATGCGAAAACCTGGCTTGCGGCAGGGTAAGCTTGCTCAAGTAATAGCTATTGGAAACAATGCCTTGACCGGCGCCAAATTGATCTTTTCCAAGGTGACGTTACGGAATGCAGGCTATCGAGTACGTTTTTATTGACTGGCTGGTCAAAAAATTAAAGTGTGCGTTTTATCTTTCCCACGTTGCGAGGGAAGGGTGAAAACTGTTTCGCGCCGCTGTGGGCGGCCACTCACTCGACCTTCGGTCTCCGGGCTCTTCTACCCCCTCAGAGTTCGGGTCTGAACCACAGCGGCGCGGCTATTTTTTTGATCTGGCCCTAAGATGAAACTCCGCTCAGTTTTGAACCGAGTTTTGATTTGTGAAAGGTCGGATCGACCTCGAGTCAGCAGAGTCCCAGATGAAGCGCGCAAAAACTTGAAACAGGCGGCAAATCGGGCTGAATTGGTCGAATTGTTCGGCGCAGAATTACGAGACCGAAATGTGCTCCAAGAATTACCACCAACTCAGAAAGCTAAATTCTGACATATAGCTTTATGAATTGCCCAAACGTGCGGCACGCCCGCCACGACGCCTGGCCAGACGCGGTTTGCGTTCGGGAAGGTCTTGCATAATCTCGGCCCGTTCGCTGCTATTCATTTTGGACCAGCGCGAGATCTCGTCAATTGTACGATAGCAACCAGTGCAGATACGCTCGGTCGGGTGAACGACGCAGATCTGGATGCAAGGGCTTTCGACCTCGTCCCGTTTCCAAACCATATTCGTCATTGGCGATATCCGATCCGTCAAAGAAAGCGCAGTCTGTCCAGCGCCCCTTGCAGGATATAGCCGGCGGCGACGTGATCGATAACCTGTCCGCGACGTTTTCGTGTCGTATCCGCCTCCAACAGTGCTTTTTCTGCCGCAACCGTGCTAAGCCGTTCGTCCCAGAACCCGATGGGCAGCTCGGTTAAACGTGCCAGATTACGGGCAAATGCACGCGTGGACTGACATCTTGGTCCCTCGCTGCCGTCCATGTTGCGGGGCAGCCCCAAGACAATACCCCCGATCTCACGGTCAGTGACAATTTCGATCAGACGCGCGGAATCTAGCGTGAATTTCTTGCGACGAACAGTTTCAAGCGGAGTCGCAACGCCACGCATTCGGTCGGACACCGCAACCCCAATGGTTTTCTCGCCCAGATCCAGACCCATGAGGGCTGACATCGGTGAAAGGGCAGCGGCGAATTCCTCGAAGGCGTCGTGGATCATTGTGCGATACCAGCCTGAACTGATGCAGCGTCGATCATTTGCAACGCCTGATCGTTGCCCGCGAAAACTGCAACAGCCTCGTCACGAATTTTTATCGCCTGCGCCGCTTCGCCCAATACGCCTAAGGCTGCGATCAGTCGCGCCCATTCCTCGGGCGATCCACCTTCGCTGGCCAGCCGTTCAGAAAGCCGATCCACCATTCCTCGTATCATGTCCTGACGTTCTTCGGGCGATAGCTCGGCGGCAGCGTCCATATCTTCCTGGCTGGGACCTGGTGCCGCTGGCGTTGCAGACAGATCCGGCGCGTTGAATACCCCTGCGCGAAACGCCAAATCGTCGATCTGGGCACGAATGGCGTCTGCCCAAGGCGCACCTGCAGGTGCGTCGCGCAATGTGTCCACCCAAACCCGATAGGCCATATCTGGTCGTCCGGTCTGCGCCAGCATTTGTCCCCAATAATATCGCGCAAGACCCAATCTTGGATTTCGCTCGAGCGCGTATCGCAATGCCTCCTCGGCTTCGGGAGAGACATAACCACCAGCGGCCAGAATCATCATCTCGGCCTGATCGGAGTAAGCTTGTGCCGGTGCGTTTTCACCCGACAGCTCGATTACACGCGTCTGCGCCTCATAACCTGCTTTAAAGTTTCCGGCATTGGTCTCATGCTGCGCTAACAGAGTTTGCCCTTGCAGATCATCCGGTCGTACGGCCACTGTTTCGCGCAATCGATTCAGAAGCTTTTCGTAACTTTCGTCCAGTGGCGGTGCTTGCACCGGCGTTGCCAATTCCTCGGCTTCTGCCTGGCCAGGCCGGTTCTCGCGCAGTTCTTCTGCCATTTCCAACCGCGCCGAAAGTGGCATATCTGGAAATCCGGCCGCACCCAGTTGGCGATACATTGCCAGCGCTCCACCAATCAGTATGGCCGCCATGACGACGAAGGCCACGACGGTGACTGTTGGTGATGGTCCTGTACTTTCAGCCTCGCCGCGCATCTGCGCATCAGTCGCCAAGATTCGGCGAGCGATTTCCGTGCGCACGCGTTCGGCATCGGCTTTTGCGATAACCCCGCGCGCCAAGTCTCGATCAACGCTTGTCAGCTGCTCGCGATAGACGCGCAGGTCATAGGCGGCGGTAGGGCCCGAGTCGCGACGACCGCGAAGCATAGTGTAACCCAGAAAAACGGCGATGAGCAGTGCAATCAGGAAGATGAGAACCCAAAACGACATGGTCCCTCCAAAATGGTTGCCCTGACTTAGACCTGTCCGCGCATGGAAAAAAGGGACAAATGGCCGCTGGGGGCGGTCATGTCGCAATAGTGCATTATTGCGACGTTGTGCGGCAGGGCTAATATGTCAATGCACGGCATATCTGCGCCAATCATCGAAGACCGAACGGATTCGCTCATGAAACACTACTCAGCCTTTGCTGTGGCGCGCGAAGCGCTGCGCTACCATACCGGGTGGGAACGCGCCTGGCGTTCTCCTGAACCGAAAAAGCGCTATGACGCTATCATCGTCGGTGCAGGTGGGCATGGTCTGGCAACTGCTTACTATCTCGGGAAGAACTACGGCATTCAGAATGTTGCGGTGATCGAGAAGGGCTGGCTGGGCGGTGGCAACACGGGTCGGAACACGACCATTATCCGTTCGAACTATCTGCAGGATCCTTCGGCGGCGATCTACGAAAAGGCGCGCGGCTTGTACGAGGATCTTAGCCAGGAGTTGAACTACAACATCATGTTCAGCCCGCGCGGCGTGATCATGCTGGCGCAGACTCAGCACGAGATTCGCGGCTATCAGCGCACCGCGCATGCGAATGCGCTGCAGGGTGTCCAGACCGAGTGGATTGGACCCGAGCGCGTGAAAGAGCTGGTGCCGATCATCAATCTGGAAGGCCCGCGCTATCCGGTTCTGGGCGGGCTCTGGCAGGAGCGTGGCGGCACCGCGCGCCATGATGCCGTGGCGTGGGGCTATGCACGTGCATGTTCCGCAATGGGTATGGACATCATCCAGCAGTGCGAAGTTACCGGCGTGCGCCAGGAAAATGGCCGCGTTGTCGGTGTCGACACCACCAAGGGTGCCATTGATTGCGACAAACTGGGCATCGTAGTTGCGGGCCATTCTGGCCAGTTGGCCGAGATGGCGGGATTCCGTCTGCCGCTCGAGGCCGTTGCCCTGCAAGCGCTGGTGTCCGAGCCAATCAAACCCTGCATGGATGTGGTCGTCATGGCCAACACGGTGCATGGCTATATGTCTCAGTCCGACAAGGGCGAGATGGTGATCGGTGGCGGCACAGACGCCTACAACAACTTCACCCAACGCGGTTCGTTCCACCACATTGAGGAAACCGTCCGTGCGCTGGTCGAGACCTTTCCGATGATCTCTCGCCTCAAGATGCTGCGCCAGTGGGGCGGTATCGTGGACATGACTGGCGATCGGTCTCCAATCCTGTCGAAGACGCCGTTGCAGGGCTGCTTTATTAACGGTGGCTGGGGCACCGGAGGCTTCAAGGCGATCCCGGGATCCGGCTGGGGCATGGCACAGCTGATGGCGACAGGCCACTCATCGCTGACTGAAGCCTTCTCGCTCGACCGCTTCAAAGAAGGCCGCTTCATCGACGAAAGCGTCGCCGCCGGGGTGGCGCACTAGGGGTACAGCCCAAACGCGCCACTGATTAGAATTCTGGTCGGCCAAGTTGTCGACCAACCGCCAAAAGGATGAACATATGCTGATCCTAAATTGCCCCTATTGCGGCGTCGACGCCGAAGAAACTGAATTGGCTGCAGGTGGCGAGGCGCATCTGAAGCGCTTTGGCCCTGGTTCGTCTGATGACGAATTCCATGACTACCTGTTCATGCGTGAAAACCCCAAGGGTGTTCATTTCGAACGCTGGCGCCACGCCAACGGTTGCGGCAAGTGGTTCCACGCCGCCCGTTGCACCCAATCGCTCGAAGTGTTCGGGACCTATTCCGCCCAGACCACCGAGCCGCCAAAAGAAATCAAAGACACCATCACCGCAAAACGTCCTGGATGGACGTGGAGAGAGTTCTCCTGATGCTTCATCTTTTCAAAAATACTCCCGCCGGAGGCTTTGACGCCTCCACCCGCGAAAGGTCCGCACAATGAGCACCCGTCTCGCAAAACAAGGCCGGCTGATCGACCGGTCGAAACCGGTCAACTTTTCCTTCAATGGCACCTCAATGCAGGGTTATGAAGGCGATACGCTTGCGTCGGCTCTGCTGGCCAATGACCAGATGATGATGGGCCGGTCTTTCAAGTATCACCGTCCGCGCGGCGTCGTTGCCAGCGGCGCGGAAGAGCCTAACGCTCTGGTCGGGTTGGGGCAGGGCGGCCGCTTCGAACCGAACCAGCGCGCGACCACGACCGAACTGTTCAATGGTCTGACCTCGGTGTCGCAGAACCACTGGCCGAACCTTGAGTTCGACATTGGTGCAATCAACACGCATCTGTCGCGGTTCTTGCCGGCCGGTTTCTATTACAAGATGTTCATCCACCCGAAGCCGTTCTGGAAACATGTGTATGAACCTTTCATCCGTCAGTCGGCGGGACTGGGCAAAGCTCCGGATAAGGAAACCAAGGACGCGGACACCTACGAACACTTCTATGCTTTCACCGATGTTCTGGTGATTGGTGGTGGTATCGCAGGTCTGCAAGCGGCCAAAACGGCTGCGCAGTCGGGTGCCAAGGTGTTGCTGATCGAGCAGACAGCCCATTGGGGTGGTCGCGCCTCTGTTGATGGTGGAACTGTCGGCGGTGAGCCTGTGGATAAGTTCGTGGAACAATTGGTTTCCGAACTCGAAACAATGGACAATGTCACCATGCGCAACCGCTGCATGGGGGCAGGAGTCTATGACCATGGCTATGTGTTGGGATACGAACGCCTGACCGACCACAAGCCCGGCACCCAGGGGCCACGTCACCGTCTTTGGCGGATCCGCGCCAAACAGGTGGTTACGGCGTCCGGTGCAATCGAACGACCGCTTTCCTTCGCTGGGAATGACGTACCAGGTGTAATGCTGGCCGCAGCAATGCGCGACTATGTGGTCAACTGGGGTGTGACACCGGGTGAGCGTGTCATCGTTGCGACGAACAATGACGATGCTTATCGCACGGCGATCATTCTGAAACAGGCGGGTGTGGATGTTCTGCGTGTGGTCGATGCGCGCGATACCGCAGGTCCATTGGCAGAAGAGGCGCGACAGCTGGGCATCCGTGTTGATCCGGGCAAGGCGATTGCAAAGGTCAAAGGCGGAAAACGCGTCAAGAAGGTCGAGCTGTGTAATCAGAACGGCATCGGTGGCGCCCGCGAAGAGGTTGAGTGTGATGCGGTTGCGATGTCGGGCGGCTGGTCTCCGGTTGTTCACATGTGGTCGCATTGTGGTGGCAAGCTGATCTGGGATGAGGCCCAGGCCCATTTCCGTCCCGACCCGGCGCGTCCGCCTCTGGGTGCCGATGGCGATGGGTTCGTCGTTGCAGCTGGGGCGTCGAACGGACCACTGGCATTGGCCGAGGTGCTGACTGATGCACATGCGGCAGGTAAAGCAGCCGCGAAAGCAGCGGGCTTCAAACCCAAAAACACCAAGGCTCCTGTTGGTGAAACCACCGAAGAAGCTGCGATGGAAGCCGTCTGGCTCATGCCTGCCAACGCAGAAATTCAGCTGCGCATGAAGTCATGGCTGGACTTTCAGAATGACGTCAAAGTCTCTGATGTGCAGCTCGCAGCCCGCGAAGGCTATGAGAGTGTTGAACACACCAAGCGGTATACCACTCTGGGTATGGCGACGGATCAGGGTAAGCTGAGTAACATCAATGGCTTGGCGATCTTGGCTGATGCGCTTGAGTCCGAGATCCCGAAAGTGGGAACCACTACTTTCCGCCCGCCATATACGCCCATTTCGATGGGTGCGATTGGTGGCGAAGCCCGCGGTGACGTGTTCCAACCGATCCGGCAGACGCCGATGCACAATTGGCACGACAAAAATGGCGCTGATTGGGAACCAGTCGGTCATTGGCGTCGGACGTATGCTTATGTGCGTCCCGGTGAGTCCGTGCATGACGCGGTGAATCGTGAGGTGAAGAACACCCGCGAAAATCTCGGTCTGCTGGATGCCTCGACGCTGGGCAAGCTGATCGTCAAAGGCCCCGACGCAGGCAAGTTCCTGGACATGATGTACACCAACATGATGTCCACTCTGAAGGTCGGCAAATGCCGCTATGGCCTGATGTGCTCGGAGAACGGCTTCCTGATCGACGACGGCGTGGTCGCTCGTATCGACGAGGACACATGGCTCTGCCACACCACCACAGGTGGAGCAGAGCGTATCCATGGTCACATGGAAGAGTGGCTTCAGACCGAGTGGTGGGACTGGAAAGTCTATGTCGCCAACGTGACCGAGCAATATGCTCAGGTTGCCGTTGTCGGTCCGAACGCTCGCAAGGTGCTGCAAAAGCTGGGTGGCATGGATCTATCGAAAGAGGTGCTGCCATTCATGGAATGGCGCGATGGCAAGATCGGAGAGTTCGACGCGCGGGCCTACCGCATCTCGTTCTCTGGCGAGCTGTCCTATGAGATCGCGGTTCCCGCCTCTCAAGGGCAGGCGTTCTGGGATGCTCTGATGGACGCAGGCAAGGAATTCGGCGTGATGCCTTACGGCACCGAATGTCTGCACATCCTGCGGGCCGAGAAGGGCTTTATCATGATCGGCGACGAGACTGACGGCACCGTGATCCCGCAGGATCTGGGGCTGCACTGGGCGCTGTCGAAGAAGAAAGAGGACTATCTCGGAAAACGTGCCCATTCGCGCAGCCATATGGCCGATCCAGAACGCTGGAAATTAGTCGGTCTTGAGACTGTGGATGGATCGGTTCTGCCGGACGGCGCCTATGCGGTGGGCGAAGGCGTCAATGCCAACGGTCAGCGTAATATGATCGGGCGTGTAACTTCGACCTATTATTCGGCCAATCTGGGTAAAGGCATTGCTATGGGCCTGATCAAGCATGGACCGGATCGGATGGGCGAAGTGGTCGAGTTCCCGGGCACCGATGGCAAAACCTACAAAGCCAAGATCGTGGACCCGATCTTCTATGACAAGGACGGGGAGAAGCAGAATGTCTGAACCCATCAGCGCACTGAACCACGCCTCTTATGATGGCATCGCCAAGGTTGAGGAATGCGGTCTGCAGGGCATGATCACACTACGCGGTGATTTGTCCGATAAGGTGCTGGCTAAGGCTGTAAAGGATGCCACCGGGCAGAAAGTGCCTGGCCAACGTGAAGCACTTGTCGACGGCGACACCGGTGTTTGTTGGATGTCCACCGACGAGTTGCTGGTGTTGGTGCCTTATGCTGAGGTCGAGGCCAAACTCGCCGCGATGACCAACGCGCTGAGCGCCACGCACGCGCTGGCGGTCAACGTTTCAGATGCCCGGGCAGTGTTCCGGGTGTCGGGCTCCAATGCGCGTGAGGTTCTTGGCAAACTGGCCCCGGTCGAGCTGTCGGCTGAAGCATTCCAACCCGGCCAGATCCGCCGATCGCGTTTGGCGCAGGTGGCCGGTGCCTTCTGGATGGACGACGCCGAGACCTTCCGCATTGTCTGTTTCCGCTCGGCGGCGGACTATGTTTTCAAACTGTTCAAGGTTGCAGCGCAGCCGGGCAGTGAGGTTGGGGTTTATTAATCCCTGATCGCTTGATGATATATGGGTGAGGGGGCTTTGCCCCCTCGGCCTGCGGCCTCACCCCCAGGATACCTTGGGCCAGATGAAGTGCGGACCACCTTTTCTCAGCGTCAGGAGTTCGCGCTGAACAGGAAGGTCGGGAACTGGGTGAGTGCCCGTTGGCTGGTGAGGGCTGATTTGCCGGTTTCGCCAGTAAGTGGGTCGTGGCAATGGGGATAGAAGGCCAGGTCTTCTGATAGTTTGTTCATAGCTGCGCCACGATTATCTGCGCTAAGATAAGGTGCATGCGTTGAGAGCAACAGCGATGGGCTTTCTTTTTCCAGCCAGGGAAGCAGAGAGGGCAGAACCGAAAATTCGGCGCCTTCAATATCCATTTTGACCAAAGAAACATTAGTCAGGTCTACGGATTCAGAAAATTGATCCCAACCGACAGTGAGTGCGTCAGTGCCATGGCTTCCGTCGTGGAGCAATGACGAGGTGGAATCACCTGCCTCTCCGTGCGCTGATGCCATTCGGGTCACCCCAAACCCATCAGACAAGGCGATGCTGAAAGCTGATACGTTGCGGATGTCGTTCAACTCTAGATTCCAGGCCAAGTGGCGGTAAGCCACTGGGTCAGGCTCAAAACACCATACATGGCGAGCGCGCCGCGCCGCATAGAGGACCGTGGGGCCGATCCACGCACCAATATCGAGATAATCCTGCGCGGGCGACAGATATTGGTCCAGCACTGAAAATGTCTCAGGCTCCCACTCCCCGGCTGATGCCTTCCGCCAGAATTTCGAGTGGTAGGGGTCCAGACGAAAGCGCTCACCGTTCAGGTTGCCCGCATAGTATCCGCGGGCGCGATAAAACATTTTGCGCGCCTGTGTCAGCATCGCGGACCTCCGGGTTTTTGTGTCGCGGGCCTTGACCTGCGGCGGCTGTCAAAGCATTTAACCTTTGGAACCGCAACATTCATTTTCAACAGGGGGCCGACATGGCTTTTGAACTTCCTGATCTTCCTTATGCACATGACGCGCTGGCAGCCAAGGGTATGTCGGCGGAAACGCTGGAATATCACCACGACCTGCACCACAAGGCCTATGTCGACAACGGCAACAAGCTGATCGCCGGCACCGAGTGGGACGGCAAGTCGCTGGAAGAGATCATCGTTGGCACCTACGACGCAAACGCCGTCGCGCAGAACGGTATTTTCAACAACATCAGCCAGCTGTGGAATCACAACCAATTCTGGGAGATGATGGGCCCAGGCGGCAACGCCATGCCCGGCGAGCTGGAGAAGGCTCTGACCGAAAGCTTCGGTTCGGTTGACGAATTCAAGTCGCAGTTCAGCGCTGCCGGTGCTGGTCAGTTCGGTTCGGGATGGGCGTGGCTGGTCAAGAATTCCGACGGCTCGCTGGCTGTCACAAAGACCGAGAACGGGGTGAACCCGCTGTGCTTTGGTCAGACCGCACTGCTGGGTTGTGACGTATGGGAACATTCCTACTACATCGACTTCCGCAACAAGCGTCCGGCGTATCTGTCGAACTTCCTCGACAACCTGGTGAACTGGGAAAACGTCGCCTCGCGGATGTGATCGGTTGATCGGAGAGTGACCTTCTTAGAGGCCTGCTTGCGAAAGTGAGTAGGCCTTTTTGTATTTTATTTGATTATTCAGGACTGGCATGAAGTCCGCTATTCTATTTAGTTTCAATGACCGATTAAAGTCCAAAGCGGAAGTTCACTCGCCTAAGGTGAAACGAGTGGTTTTGGACGATTTTGCATTAGCCTGATTCCAAGTAGCAAGGACAAACATCCAAACGCCAATCCCATTGCGAGGGCATTGGCAACGAAGATACCGCCAAACAGGGATATCGCTGTTTTTCCCGCCTGCTCGATAGACGTGTCTACTACGATCGATAACCAGTCTTGCAGGTATAATGCGAACAGGACCGAGAGCCCCACGGGCGAAACGATGAGCGCTGTACCGAGAGAGGCCAATCCTCGCCCGAGGACAGCCCGCAGTGTTGACCCTTTCAAAACTATTGCGGCTGTGAAAGCAAAAACAACAAATGCAGAGAGCAGGACTAGCAACATGTCCACAATTGGAGAGAGATCTTTCGTGACCGTCCCTGCTAGGGCCGAGGTGAAGGGCAATAGAACAAAGGTCGAAAGCCCTGCGGCAAGGTGCCCGGTGAACAATTTTGGCAACTTGCCAGACGAGCGTTTGTTGCTCCGGTTTTTTGGCTTAGGCGGAGTGGGCAGAGCCGGATCAATCTGATCCCATTGCACAGACATTTGTTTTGGATTAGAAAGCATCAAAGCCCCCTTGAATGGTTAAGTTAGAGACGACCCAGCCAGCCGCTTGTTCTTGGGAATTTGGTAGGCCGGAACGGGGTTTCTTTCGGCGCTTGGACTAATATTTGCGTGATCTAGACATGCCGACGCGCGAACATTGGTATCCTTGCCATTTCAAGTGATGAACATCCTGATTACGTAAGCGACAGTGGTTAGGCACAAGACGCTGCCGAACCAGATTGCGCTAAACCAGAAAACTTGCTTTAGCAGTTTCAATGGTAGCTCTCCTCTGGATCGATCTTTCCGCGGAAAACCCAGTACGTGTAGGCGGTGTAGGCCAGGATCACAGGCAGCAGAATGACGGCTCCGATCAGAGCAAAGGCCAAGCTGCTGTCCGGCGCTGCGGCTTCGGCAATCGTTAGGCTTGGGGGTAGCATATAGGGGTAGAAACTGATCCCAATGCCAATGAAGCAAGCGACGAACAATGCAATGGCGCAGAAGAAGGGCTGATAGTCGCGCTGTGTCTTCAGGCCGCGATGAAGCATCCAAGCAATGAGAGCAACAACAGCCGGCACACACACAGAGAAAACGACACCGGGCCAAGAAAACCATCTGATCAGATAGATCGGATCTTGGAGCGGGGTCAAAAGACTGACGAGGCCAATCAACCCGAGCGTCATGAGCATCAGTGGACGTGCATAGGAACGCATCTGGTGCTGTATTCCGCCCGTTGTTTTCATATTGAGCCAGGTCGCGCCCAGCAAGGCGTACCCGATCACCAAGGCCACACCCGTTAGGACAGAGAACGGCGTCAGCCAATCCCACTGTGCACCTGCGTAGAGCCGATCTTCGACCGGGATGCCCTGGACCAGCGCGCCAAGCGTGATGCCTTGGCAGAAGGCAGCCACGGTTGAACCACCGTGAAACGCGACATCCCACAGCCAGCGCCCACGCACCGTTCGCCACCGGTATTCGAAGGCGACACCGCGGAAAACAAGCGCAAGAAGCATGATGATAACGGGCAAATAGATCGCGGGCATCACCACGGAATAAGCCAGCGGAAAAACAGCGAACAAACCTCCGCCGCCCATAACCAGCCAGGTCTCGTTCCCATCCCATACTGGAGTGACCGAGTTCATCATGACATCGCGATCTTTGTCGGTTTTTGCGAATGGAAAGAGGATCCCAATTCCTAGATCGAACCCGTCCAGGATCACATAGGTCAGAACGGCAAAAGCAATTATGCCCGCCCAAATTGTCGAGAGTTCAAGCATTACGCTGCCTCCGCCAAAATAGAGATTTCAAGGGGTTTGTGACGTTGCTGGAAACCTTCGACAGGTGGTTTCCCCATGAGGCGCAGCATGTAGAACGTGCCCGCTCCGAACACAGTGAAATACACTACGATGAAGGCTACCAAAGACGCGGCAACAGTAGGTGCATCCACTTGTGAAAGGGAATCTGACGTCCGCATCAGCCCGTATACCGTGTACGGCTGGCGCCCCACTTCGGTGGTAATCCAACCGGCCAGTACCGCTACAAACCCACTGGGCGCCAATAGAACGGATGTCCGGTGCAACCAGCGATCTTCGTTGAGGCGACCCCGTACCCGTTGAACAAGCGACCACAGGCCGACGACCAGCATGGCAAAGCCGATAGCGAGCATGATGCGGAAGCTGTAGAACACGATCGCGACAGGGGGTTCCTCGTCGTCGGGGATAGTGTCCAGCCCATCAAGCGGGGCGTTAAGGTCATGTTTGAGGATCAGCGATGATAGTTTCGGGATTTCGATGGCATAGTCCACGCGCTTTTCATCTTCGTTTGGAATGCCAAACAGGATAAGCGGTGCACCTTCGGGATGGCTGTCAAAGTGACCTTCCATCGCCATCACTTTCTGCGGCTGATGCTCCAGCGTGTTCAAACCATGAAGGTCGCCGGCAACGATCTGCAGCGGGGTGACCAGAACGGCCATCCACATTGCCATCGAGAACATCCGGGTAACCTCGGCCGTGCGATTACGACGTAGCAAGTGCCAAGCCGCAACCCCTGCCACCACGAAGGCGGTTGTGAGATAGGCAGCAAGGACCATGTGGGTCAGGCGGTAGGGGAAGGATGGGTTGAAGACAATCGACCACCAATCAACGGGGATGAACTGCCCCAGCTCGTTGATGTCGAACCCAGCCGGGGTTTGCATCCAAGAATTGACCGACAAGATCCACGTAGCCGAAATCAGAGTACCAAGAGCGACCATTGCAGTGGCCATCATGTGTAAGCTCGGACCGACGCGTTCGCGACCAAAGAGCATGATGCCGAGGAACCCAGCCTCAAGAAAGAAGGCGGTCATGACCTCGTAGGCCATCAAGGGACCAATCACAGGGCCCGCGGTGTCCGAGAATACGCTCCAGTTTGTGCCGAACTGGTAAGACATCACGATGCCGGACACGACGCCCATGGCAAAGCCTACGGCGAAGATCTTTTTCCAGTAGTTGAAGAGGTTGAGGTAGACGTTGTTCTTGCGCCATAGCCAGAGGCCATTGAGGACGGCCAAGAAGCTCGCCAAGCCGATGGAAAAGGCCGGGAAGATGATGTGAAACGACACAGTAAAGGCAAACTGGATGCGTGCCAGGGTTTCTGCGTCGAAGTTTGCGAATAAGTTCATTGCCGTTTCCTTTGGCATTGGGTTGCAAAGTGCGGCAGTGAACAGAAGTAACTCGGCTGCCAGCTCGTCGATGTCATTCAGATGAGCCGGATTTGGGTTGGTGCCGGTTTCAGTTCGTTTGGGTTCTGGACGGTTGTTTTTGGGTTTTGGACAAAGCGGCGGTTGAGATTGGCGACCGAAGTCCGGACCCGCGGCTTCCGCAAACGTGTGACGTTTGAGGGTTCAAAACAAAGTTGCCACCCGGCTCGTTTTCCGAGCCGAATGGCAACCTATCAGAAACTGTGCGAGTTCTGTGCGGGATGGTCAGTCAAACTGCGTCTGGATGCTAACAGCGCATGCCAACCGGTCGGGTTTGTTCGGCTGTGTTTCTCCTTTTTCTGTTTCGTTGGCGGTCGAGCTTTAGTCGTTCCAGTCTTTGTGTTCTTCCTTGAAGTCGTCGCGGCGCTCCTGGGCTTCGTCCTGCGCGTCTTCGAAGTTGTCCTTCTGGATCGCACCCCCCACGGCGCCAACTGCGGCACCTGCGGCAGCACCACCTACGATGCTTTCGCCTGCGATACCGGCGATGGTGGCGCCGACAACTGCGCCCTTGATCGCTTTGTCGGTGACGTAGTCGGCCTGAGCCGTGGCTGCCATGGTGATTAGAAGTGCGCCGGAGATCGGGGCAATAAAGATTTTCTTCTTCGAGGTCTTCATAGGGTTTTCCTTGTTCTGGGTCAGCAACCACCGCAGCTGCTGTGTGCCATTGAACTAGGTGACCCGATGGCCCGCTTTCTTTTGGAGACGGGACAAGGTTTTGTGGATCTTGGACATCTTCCGTCCCCTGTCACTAAGCCCTTTAGCGGCCAGCTTTACGGAACCTCGCGGGTGTTTCACCTGTCCAGCGCTTGAAAGCCACCGAAAAAGCGGCCTGATCCGCAAATCCAAGCATGAAGGCAACACGGGCAACACCCTCACCACTACGAAGCATCCGCTTGGACAGGTCGCACAACACCCCTTCCAAGAGTACCTTAAAGCTTGTTCCCTCGGCCGACAGGTGCCGGGACATAGTGCGCCGCGTCAGTCCAAGCTCTGCGGCGATATCGTCGCCGTTTGGTATCGGTCCGGGAAGACGCTCCCCGAGCATGTCCACAATGCGGTCGGATAGACTGCGGACTGCATCAGGTTGAGCCTTCAGTTGCTCTTCCCCGTGCATACGTAAATGCCCCAACAATGTGGAGTCTGCCGTAGGTATCCGAAAACTCATGCCGTTTGACGGCAGAGCCAAGGCGTATCCGGACTTGAAGCCTAAGACTTCACATCCTGCCAAATCGGCCAGCAACTGGCAGTGCTCGGCATCGTCCGTTTCCAACTCAATAGAGATCGGGGTAAGCCCACCAGAGGTGATTTGTTGAACACGCTTATAAAGACCGAATATCAGCATCTCACGGTGGCGAGGGTATTGATGCGCCGGGATAACACTGCTCTCCAGAGTGATCTTTGGCTCTTCGGGCGCCCCCACTACGTCAAGACGCAAGTCAGGATCCTGCATTGCATAAAAGCGTTGCGTCAAGGCTAGCGCGTCTTTCACCGTTTCGGCTGCCCGCACGATGTATGCCAGAAGTGTTCCGGGACCTTGCGCCGAAAGGCCAACCCGCGCTGCGAAAGTTTTGTCTTTCAAAACCCGGCACGCAGTTTCAACTGTACCCGCCTCGTGAAGCAACTCGACAGTGGCATCGGGGCTGTTGCCGATATCAATGGGCACCCCAGCCATCTCCAAGACCTCAGGAAACGGAATGCGTGTTCCGGGTTCTTGCGAATAACGCAGCCCAACGTTTTGCAGTCTGTAAGCGCTAATGCGTGGCATTTGTGCGTCCTCCCCTGACTTGCACGCAACTCCCTGCAGTTACTGCAATTGTCCAGAAGCCAATAACAAATGTCCAGAACCCTCAGGATCGCAAGCGCGATGACGGTTAGGTCCGGGTCATCAGAAAGGAAACGACCATGATCTACTTCGCAAGATACTACCGCGTACTGAAGGCAATCCAAAACTCCGTCAAACAAGAGTGGTCCGGGGGAAACATCCAAGGTCTGCACACTTGGGCGCTTGGTGAAAAAACACCGAACGGACGTCGCTGGGACCCTCCCTACACCCTGCCGGAACAACCCTCAGAAACCGCACAACAACCCACCGAGAATTGACGTTCTCCAAACACTGAAAATCTACATGCGCAGCGTGGCTGCGTAACAAAAGGACCTGAAACATGAAACCACCCGCGTTCCTTGTGGCGCCCTTAATTGGCGTCATTTCAACTCCGGCCTTTGCCGCTGGCGGCGATCCCAGATGGTGGGTCGCGCCCAATCAAACCGACACCTATGCTTGGGTAGGCTTGGTCGTTCTCGCCATTGCGATCCTGCTGGTCGTACATCTGTATGCGCGCTTTGAACGTTACACCGAACACAAGTCAATCGGCACTCCGCTGCGCACAACTATTCCGACAATGCTCACTGTCGCCTTGGCGTATGAGCTGATGCCTGCCCTGAGCCACTTCAGCAGTCTACTGCCGGGTGCCTTAATCCTGACCGCAATCGCTCGCGACTTCATGCTGTGGTGGCGTCCATCGAAAGAGGAGTTGGCAAAATGATTGAGCTTCTCGTCACATCTTTTCCGTTTGTCCTGCGCGTGATTTATCTGAAATGGCGCGGGCTACCGGTCACCCTCTACAATGTTCACCGAGCGCTCTTCATGTGGTTCGTCCTGGCCCTGATCGTGTTCTTTGCTGTATTCTACTACTATCCCAAGTCCTACACCGGCCTCGTGCCATTCAGAACTGTTCCGGTCGTTGCCGAGAACGGCGGAACCGTCACAGACATCTATGTAAAGGGCGGCGATCGTGTCGAACCGGGCGATCCGCTGTTTGCAGTCGAGAATGCGTCGGAACAAGCCGCTGTAGATTTTGCGATGCGCAAAGTTGAAGAGATAGAAAGCGCGAAACTGGCAGCAGAGTTGCAGGTCCAGACCGCGCAGGCCGTTGTGGATGCCGCAGTTACCGCTAGAGAACAGGCTGAGTTGGTGCTGATGGACCACGAAGCGCTTCAGGCAAAAGGCTCAGCGGCATTTCAAGTAAGCCAGCTGGAACGCGCGCAGGCGACCTTGAGCACTCGGGAAGCAGAGGTTGAGGCTGCTGAGACGCAACTTGGCGTGGCACAAGTTCAGGCGACTGCTGTTCTGCCCGCCCAGCTTGCATCGGCGCGCGCATCGTTGACGCAGGCTCAGGTGGAGCTGTCAAAGACTCTGACGCTGAGCTCTGTCGATGGTGTAATTGAACAAGTCACCCTGAATGTCGGTTCACGCGCCGCACAAGCCGCAATGAGCCCGGCAATGCTGATTGTACCCGATCGCAAAGACCTAGAGAAAGGACGTATCGTCGCCGGTTTCTCGCAGGTTTCTCGCACTGAATTGTACGAAGGTATGGCCGCAGAGGTGGCGTGCGAAAGCAACTTCAACATCTCGATGCGCAATACCGTTCTTCCTGCAAGGATCGTACGTATTCAGGAGCAGATATCTTCCGGTCAACTAGCGCCTAGCGGTCGCCTGATTGAGCCAAGTGAAAAGGCGAAACGGGGTCAGATCGTTGTGCATCTCGATCTGGTGCACCCAGAACACCGCGAACTTTTGGTGCCAGGTAGCGGTTGCATCGTCCAATCTTACACCACCAATTTTGAAGGTGAAATGGAAGGAACACTTGTCGCACACGGGATCCAAGCAATGGGCATCATCAAGGCGGTTGGTCTGCGGGTCAAAGCTTGGTTCGGTCTGACTTCGGGTATCGGTTTGATCGGTGGTGGACACGCCTGATTTTCCAAAGACCCTCCTATTCAGTAAACAAGGCTCCCGATAAACGTTGGGAGCCGCTTCTACAACTTGCATACAGACCGCACGCCAAAAAAGCGAGTTCTGCTACGGCTTTCTTCTGCACGGCGAACGATCAATAGGTTCGCTCAGGCAGTCTTTTTTAGGAAAAAGACGACCACATACAGTAGTCCGGAATGTCCGCTTTGTCCGGCGGTCTCAATGGATCGACGCAACACTTCACTTTGAGAGCAAAGATGGAGTGTTGGAATGGCTTATCGACGTCGGATCTATTTTACGGAG